>NZ_JBIAXG010000074.1:0-26595 GCF_042896465.1 Streptomyces sp. NPDC001292 | reverse complement strand
ATCTGGCAGCCCGACGCCGTCAGCTCCGCGATCTGCTGCAACGTCGAGCCGACGTCCGACGTACGCGTCGTCGTCATCGACTGCACCGACACCGGGGCCCCGCCCCCGACCGCCACCGGCCCGACGTGGATCTGCCGCGACACGCGCCGCTCGGCGATCGGCCGGGCCGGTACCTCGGGGACGCCCAGAGGAATGGCGGCCACGGCGTCAGTCCCGGTTCCCTGAGACCGTCTCACGCATGGCGCGCAGGGACTCCTTCAGCGATCCCATGGTGGCCAGCACGGCGGTGGGCTCGTAGCCGCAGTGGGCCATGCAGTTGGCGCACCGCGGGTCCTTGCCCCGGCCGTACTTGTCCCAGTCGGTGTCCTCGATGAGTTCCCGGTACGTCGGCACGTACCCGTCGCTCATCAGGTAGCAGGGGCGCTGCCAGCCGAACAGCGAGTAGTTCGGGATCGCCCACGCGGTGCACGGGAAGTCGACCTTGCCCTCGAGGAAGTCGAGGAACAGCGGCGAGTGGTTGAGCCGCCAGCGGCGCCGGTTGCCGCCCGCGAAGGCCTTCCGGAACAGCTCGCGGGTCTGCTCCACGCCCAGGAAGTGCTCCTGGTCGGGCGCCTTCTCGTAGGCGTAGGCGGGCGAGATCATCATCTCGTCGACCTTGAGGTCGTCGTTGAGGTAGTTGAGCACCTCGACGACGGTCTGCGGGGTGTCGGTGTTGAAGAAGGTGGAGTTGGTGGTCACCCGGAAGCCGCGCCGCTTGGCCTCCTTGATGGCCTCCACCGCCTCGTCGAACACGCCCTCCTTCGCCACCGACTCGTCGTGCCGCTCCCGCAGCCCGTCGATGTGCACCGCGAAGGCGAAGTAGGGGGACGGCCTGAACTTGTCCATCTTCTTGCGCATCAGCAGCGCGTTGGTGCACAGGAAGACGTACTTCCGCCTGGCCACCAGCTGCCGGACGATCTCGTCGATCTGCGGGTGCATCAGGGGCTCGCCGCCCGCGATGGACACCATCGGCGCACCCGACTCCAGTACCGCTCCCACCGCCTGGGCGACGGGCATGCGCTGCTTGAGCACTCCGGCCGGATGCTGGATCTTGCCGCAGCCCTCGCACTTGAGGTTGCAGGCGAAGAGCGGTTCAAGCTCGACGATCAGCGGGAACTTGTCCCGCTTGCGCAGCTTCTGTTCGGCCAAGTATGTGGCGACTTTGACGGACTGGCGCAGCGGCATGGCCATCTGGCTCACCTCCTGGGGAGCAGCACATTACGGTGCCATTCGAAAAAAGTCGGCAGGACGGAACGAAGAACACGGAAGGCTGATATTCCACCGCGCACCGTACCGATACGGACGAGTTCATGTTCTGGAGCGTCCACGACCACCCGCACGGCCGCAACGGGGCGCACGCCCGTGCGCACGGCGCTCAGGAGCGTGGCCGCCGACTCCATGTCGACCGCGATCGCGCCGGTGGCGCGCAGGTCGGACCGCTCGGGTCCGCGCACGACGTGGTCGGAGCCGATGAGCGGCCCGGTGTGCACGGTGCGCCCGGGCAGGGTGCGGGTGAGTTCCTTGACGAGCAGTTCGGTGCCGACGCAGGGGACGGTGCCGCGCGGGTCCCGGGTCTCCTCGGCGACGACGAGGTCGCCGGGGTGCATGCCCGGGGCGAGTCCCGCGCAGAAGCCCGTGGCGAGCACCGCGGCCCGGTCCAGCGGCGGGCCGGCGAGGACCCGGGTGACGGAGCGTTCCGCCGCCTTGGGTCCCATGCCCGTCCGCAGGACGGTGACCGGCCCGCCGGCTCCGCCGCGCTCACCGGCGCGCAGGGCGAGACGCTCGATGCCGAGCGCGCAGGCGATCAGCAGCGGGGCCGGTCCGGGCTGCGTGCGCATCAGCTCCCCTTGGCCTCGGCGACGGGCCGGTCGGCGAGGGAACCGGCGGTGGGGCGCCGGCCGGCGAGGGGCTCGCCGTGCACGTACCGGCCGAGCGCGGTGAGCGGGAAGACCTGCCGGTACAGGTGGTAGTTGATGGAGAAGTCCCACGGGAAGCCGGTGCCGGTGAAGTACGGCTCGTCCCACGAGCCGTCCTCCCGCTGGGTGGCCGCGAGCCACTCGATGCCGCGTTCGACGGCCTTGGAGTCCCTCTCCCCGGCCGCGAGCAGGGCCATCAGGGCCCAGGCGGTCTGCGAGGCGGTGGAGGCTCCCTTGCCGCTCCACTCCTCGACGTACTTGTAGGAGCGCAGGTCCTCGCCCCAGCCGCCGTCGTCGTTCTGCACGCTCTCCAGCCAGGACACCGCGCGGCGGATGGCCGGGTGGGAGCCGGGCAGGCCGGCGGCGGTCAGGGCGGGTACGACGGACCCGGTGCCGTAGAGGTAGTTGACGCCCCAGCGGCCGAACCACGAACCGTCCGGCTCCTGTTCGGTCAGCAGCCACTCGATGCCGCGCCGGGTGCGCGGGTCGTGGGTCATGCCCTCGGCGGCGAGCATCTCCACGACGTGCGCGGTGACGTCCGCCGACGGCGGGTCGATCACCTCGCCGAAGTCGCAGAACGGCAGCCGGTTGGGGAAGGGGCTGGTGTTGTCGACGTCGAAGGCTCCCCAGGCGCCGTTCCTCGACTGCATCCCGAGGTTCCAGCGCACCCCGCGCCCGATGGCCTTGTCCAGCCGCTCCGGGTCGTGGTGCCTGACCCGGCGCAGAGCGAGGACGACCTCGGCGGTGTCGTCGATGTCGGGGTAGTTGTCGTTGTGGAACTCGAACGCCCAGCCGCCGGGGGGCAGTCCGGGGCGGCGCACCGACCAGTCGCCGGGGCGGACGATCTGCTCGCCCAGCATCCAGTCGGCGGCCTTGACCAACTGGGGGTGGTCGGCGGGCAGTCCGGCGTCGGCGAGCGCGATGGTGGCCAGGCAGGTGTCCCACACCGGCGACTGGCAGGCCTCGATCATGCGGGCGCCGTCCTCGCGCCACACGGCGTAACGATCCAGCGACTCGAGGCCCGCCCGCATCACCGGGTGCTCGAGGTCGTAGCCGAGCAGGTACAGGGCGATGACCGAGTACACGGCCGGCGGCTGGATGCCGCCCCAGCAGCCGTCGTTCTCCTGCCGTTCGATGATCCAGCGGGCGGCCGAGTTCATGGCGGCCTCGCGCACTCTGCGCACGGCGACCGTGCGGTAGCCGCGCACCGCCATGTCGAGCCGCTGGAACAGGCCGTCCCAGGTCCTCGCCGGGGCGAGCGGCCGCGGCGGACGCGGATTGCCGGGGTCGGTGTGCAGCTCGTCGAGCGGGAACGGGGCCGGACGCACCGGGCGCTTTGCCGAGACGATGGTCAGGGGCACGATCGTCTGCCGCGCCCAGCATCCGAAGTTGTAGATGTTGAGCGGGAACCACTTGGGGAACCAGATGAGCTCGGGCGGCAGTTCGGGCAGGTCCTCCCACCTCCACCAGCCGAACAGGGCCAGCCAGATCCGGGTGAAGACACGGGAGGCCGCGATGCCGCCCTGCGCGCGGATCCAGGCCGAGGCCCGGTCCATGTGGGGCTCGTCCGGCGCGTCGCCGGCCAGCCGGAGGGCGACGTAGGCCTCGATGGTGGTGGAGAGTTCGCCCGGGCCGCCGTGGAAGGTGGCCCAGGTGCCGTCCTCGCGTTGCTCGCCGCGGATGAACAGCGCGGCGGCCCGGGTGGTGTCCTCGTCCAGGATGCCCAGGAACTGACGCAGCAGCAGGTCCTCGGCGTCCATGGTGACGTTCGTCTCGAGGTCGCCCTTCCACCAGCCCTCGGCGTCCTGCTGGGCGAGCAGGAAGTCGGTGGCCCGCCTGACGGCGGCCGCGGCGGCTTCTTGTACCCCGGCCGCCTCGGGGGTGCTGATTACGGTTTCACTGGCCGCGGCAGCGCGGGTCGGCAGTGTCGCCCCGGTGCTTCCGTCGGTCGTCGCTGTCATGGCTTCCCCTTCGTGCAGTCGTGCAAGTCGTGCTGCTGTGGGTCCGCCGTCGGCCGGTGCCTGAAACCTCCTTGAGGCACCGGCCGGCGACTACGCGAGGCTGGTTCGACCGATAGTGATCATCTCTTTCGTACGACGACGAAGTCGGCGAGCGCCGTGAACGCGGCCCGTACCTGCTCGGGCATGTCGACGGCGTCGAGGGCTTCGATGGCGATGGTGTGCTGACGGCGCGCCTCCTCGGCCGTCCACTCCCGGCCGCCCGCCTCCTCGATGAGGGCGGCGCGGGCCGCGAACTCCTCCTCGGAGAAGTTCGCGAAGTCGCTGCTCTTGGCGTCGGCGGCGAGGATCTCGCCGAGCCGCTCGGAGGCCTGGCCGCCGGCCGCGAGCGCGGCCACGACCGGCAGGGACTTCTTGCGCTGGCGCAGGTCGCTCCAGGTCTGCTTGCCGGTGGCCTCCGGGTCGCCCCAGATGCCGAGGAGGTCGTCGACGGCCTGGAAGGCCAGGCCGAGGTGGTACCCGTACTTCTCCAGCGTGTCGGCGGTGCGGTCGTCCGCGCCGCCGAGGACCGCGCCGACGGAGGAGGCGCAGGCGAGCAGGGCACCGGTCTTGTTGCCCTCCATCTCCAGGCACTCCGCGACGCTGACGCGGTCGCGGTGCTCGTAGGAGATGTCCTGCGCCTGGCCGTCGATCAGGGCGCGGGTGGCGGTGGTCAGACGGCGGGCGGCGCGGCCGGCCTCCACCGTGCCCAGCTCCAGCAGCACCTCGTTGGCCAGGGCGAACAGCGCGTCGCCGACCAGGATGGCCTGGGCGGGGCCGTGCACCTTCCAGACGGTGTCCCGGTGGCGGCGCTGTTCGTCGCCGTCCATCAGGTCGTCGTGCAGCAGGGAGAAGTTGTGGACGAGCTCCACGGCGACCGCGCCGGGCACGCCGGCCTCGGGCGCGGCCCCGGTGACCTCGGCGGAGAGCACGGCCAGGGCGGGGCGCACGGCCTTGCCGCCGTCCCCGCGTGCCGGGTTGCCCTGGGCGTCGATCCAGCCGAAGTGGTAGGCGGCGACGGTGTCCATGGGGGGCGCCAGGCGGTCGACGGCCGCCCGCAGTACCGGCGTGGCCAGGGTCCGGCCGCGCTCCAACAGCGCGGTCACGTCCACCGCGGTCCTCCGAGCGGCCGTCGAGGCCGGGGGCACAGTGGGCACAGTCTCTCCTCTTGTTGCGGTGCCGGAGGTGCGGGGGCCTGCCGCGGGCTGCTGATCGAACGTCATGCCGCCGCCTCCTCGATGGCGAAGAGGCGGCTCGGGCGGGGCCGGCCCAGGGCGCTCAGCGCGGCTTCGGCCGCCTTCACACCGCTGCGGACCGCACTCTCCATGGTCGCGGGCCACCCGGTGGCGGTCCACGCTCCGGCCAGGTACAGGCCGGGTGCCTTGGTGCGGGCGCCGGGCCGCAGCCGTCCGACGCCGGGGGCCGGGGCGAACGTCGCCGTGCGCTCCCGGGTCACGAAGAAGTCCTTCACCTCGGCACCGCGGGCGCGGGGCAGCAGCCGCCTCAGTTCGGGCAGGTAGCGCTCGCGCAGTACGGCGACCGGGGCGTCGATCTCGTCCTGCGCCACCGACTGGGACACCGCGAGGTACTGACCGTGCTTCAGGCCGGCCGCCTCGGTGCGGTCGAACACCCACTGCACGGGTGTGCCGATGGCCGCGAAGAAGGGCGCCTGCAGCACCGTGCGGTCGTAGACGACGTGGGCGTTGAGGATCGGCGCGGTGCCGATCCTGAGGAGCCGGTCGGGCGCGTCCAGGGCGCCGGGCGGCAGCAGGCCGTGCGCCTCGCGCTGCGGTACGGCGAGGACGACCGCGTCGGCGAGCAGCCTCTCGCCGGGAACCTGAACGTTCCAGCTCCCGTTTCCGTTGAGGGAGACGGCGGTGACGCGTGTTCGGACCTCGGTACGCACGCCCGCGGAGTCGAGCGCCCTGCGGGCCAGCCGGTCGTGCAGCTCGCCCAGCGGGACGCGGGCCCAGCCGATGTCGGCCGCGCCCGGGTCGGACAGCAGTCCGGTCTTGAACACCATCGCGGCGAGTCCCAGCGAGGCGTCGCTCGCGACCGCGTTGAGGGTGGCGACCCCGACCAGGTCCCACAGGGCCTCGACGGCACGCGCCGACTGGCCGTGCGCGGTCAGCCAGCTGCCGAAGTCCTGTGCGTCCAGGGTCGGATCGGAGAGGTCGAGACCCTTGAGCGCGAGCGCGGCGCGGCCCACCCGGGCCCGCTCGGCGAGCGAGAGGTGGGGGTAGGTGGCGAGGCTGCGCCCCAGGTGCAGGGGTACGGGCAGCGCGTCGCGCCGCAGTGTGCCGAGCCGCCGGCCCTCGGGTCTCGCGGCGTCGACGACGGGCACCTCCAGCCGGTCCTGCAACGGGGCGAGCGCGGCGCCGCCGATCCGGTCGAGGAACCAGCGGTAGGCGGTGCAGCAGCGCAGGTACACGTGCTGACCGTTGTCGATGGTGAGGTCGCCGCGCCGGAAGGAGAAGGCGAGCCCGCCCAGGCGGGGTCTGCCCTCCAGCAGCGTCACGCGCATTCCGGCGTCGGCGAGCGCGAGCGCGGAGGTGAGGCCGGCCAGGCCGCCGCCGACCACGACGGCATGCCGTCCGGCCGGTCCCGTGACGTCCGTGAGCGGTCCGTCCCGCCGTGTGCCGTCGGTCATCGTGCGCCCTCCCCAGTGCGTCCGCCGCGGTGGGCGGGTGCCTCGCGGGCGACCGTTGCCGTCAAGGACGCCGCCCGGCATCGGAGGGTTGCCCGCCGCTCCTCGCCGGTGGTCTCACCGTGCGGTGACATCACCATCAGGCACGCCTCCTGACGGTCTGCCGGGACACGTACCGGGCGTCGAGGCCGGACAGGCCGCGCACGGCGACGTACGCCTTCTCGTGTCCGGGCAGCGAGACGCGGCCGCGCAGCACGGCCTCCGGCTCGCGGTCGATGCGGTCGAGCAGACGGCGGTAGATGCCGGCCATGGCGGCGACGCATGCGCCGCTGCGCCGGTCCAGCAGGGGCAGCAGCCGGTAGCCCTCGGCGAACAGGGCGCGGGCCCGCCGCACCTCGAAGTGCACCAGGCCCGCGAAGTCGGAGCCCTCCGGCGGCGTCGGCCCGTGGAACCCGGCCGAGCAGCCGAACTTGGCGAGGTCGTCGGCGGGCAGGTAGGTGCGGCCGCCCTCGGCGTCCTCGCGGACGTCTCTGAGGATGTTGGTCAGCTGCAACGCGAGCCCCAGCGTGTCGGCGTACTCGGGGGCGCGTTCGGCGCCGCGCGCTCCCGGTTCGGTGCAGAACACGCCGAGGGAGAGCCGTCCGATGGCCCCGGCCACGCAGCGGCAGTAGACCTTCAGGTCCTCCCAGGTCTCGTACGTCTCGCCGCGGACGTCCATCAGGACGCCGTCGATGAGTTCGTCCAGGCCGCCGAGCGGAATCGGGAAGACCCGGGCGGCGTGGGTGAGGGCGACGGCCACGGGGTCGGTGTCGTCGTCCTCGACCGCGCCGTCGCGGATCCGGCCGAGCAAGGCCCGCGTGTCCTCCAGACGGGTGACCTTCACGTCGTCGGCCAGCGCTCCGTCGCCGATGTCGTCGACGCGCCGGGAGAACGCGTACAGCGCCGACATCGCCCGTCGCTTGGCCGTCGGCAGCAGTCTGATGCCGTAGGCGAAGTTGCGGGCCTGCTGTCCGGTGACGGCCTCGCAGTAGCTGTAGGCGGCGAGTACCGGCGCGGACACGTGTTCCGACTCCACGGCCCGGATCACCCCTCTCCTCGCAGAGTCACGCCCATTTCGCGCAGCAACCGGGGCTTGCCGGGCTTGGGCGGGCTGGGAAGTACGTCGTACTCGGCGGCGGCGATCGCGTGAATGGCCGCCCTTCCCCCCGCCACGAACCCCGCGAGCAGCAGCTTCAACCTGCCGTGGACGCTACCCACCAGGGGGACGCCTTCATTCAGCAGACCGCGGGCGCGTTCCGCCTCGTACGCGACCAGTGCGCGCACCGATGCGCCCGCGGTGGGCGCGGCGAGATCCGACTCCTGCACGTGGAAACGTTTCATGTCGGCGGCGGGCAGATAGATGCGGTCGCGTCCGAGGTCCTCCCTGACGTCCTGGAGGTGCTCGACGATCTGCAGCGCGGTGCAGACGGCGTCGGAACGGCGGATCCGCTCGGGGGTCGAGGTGCCCGTGACGGCGAGGACGAGGCGGCCGACGGGGTTGGCGGACAGCTCGCAGTAGGCGAGGAGGTCGTCGTAGGTCTCGTACCGCGTGACGAGCTGGTCCTGGCGGTTGGCGGCGATCAGGCCGAGGAACGGCTCGAGGGGCAGTGAGCGGCGGTGGACGGTGGGCTGGAGCCGGCGCAGCAGGGGGTGACGCGGGGTGCCGTCGAAGACCCGGCGCAGGTCGGCCTCGAAGGCGTCGAGGAGGACCAGGCGGTCCTCGGCATCGTCGGGCGACACGCCGAGCAGGCGGGCGTCCGCGCCGCCGGGGGCCAGGTCGCCGTCGCCGATGTCGTCGACCAGACGGGCGAAGCCGTAGACGGCCATCAGGTCGGAGCGCCAGGCTCCGGGCAGGAAGAACGGTGCCACGGGGAAGTTCTCGCCCGCGGCCTTGTCGAGGGTGGCGCGCTCGGGGTCGCGCGCCGTCGGTTTCCGCGTCATCGTCCACTGCCCGGCACGGGGACGGCACCTGCTGCGTTGAGCTGGGGAGTTTCCGTAGCCATTGCCGTCACATCTCCCGTTCTACACTGCCGACCCAACACACACTATTTCGGACACGCCGCCCGGCCGTCCGCGGGGCGGCGTCGGCGGAGGCTGTCGCGCATTATCTCCCCACTTGCCGCTTTCCGGGACCGGTACAGCTTACGTTGTACAACGCAGCGAGCCGCGCGGGGGGTGTCCCGCACATCACAACAACACACCAATTGGTGTCAAGGTTCCTCAGGACGGCGCGAGTTGACACATCCTTTGCGGACGACGGGCCCCGCCGGACGCGTTCCGGCGAGGCCCTGGCGCGTGGGGACTACTTGCCCGTGAACTTCTCGTACTCCTTGAGCACTTCTTCGGTGGGGCCGTCCATGCGCAGTTCCCCGCGCTCCAGCCACAGCACCCGGTCGCAGGTGTCGCGGATCGACTTGTTGTTGTGGCTGACCAGGAACACCGTGCCGGCCTCCTTGCGCAGCTCCCGGATGCGCGCCTCGGACCGCTTCTGGAACTTGCGGTCGCCGGTGGCCAGGGCCTCGTCGATCATGAGGACGTCGTGATCCTTGGCGGCGGCGATGGAGAAGCGGAGCCGGGCGGCCATGCCGGAGGAGTACGTGCGCATCGGCAGCGTGATGAAGTCGCCCTTCTCGTTGATGCCGGAGAAGTCGACGATCCCCTCGTAGCGCTCCTTGATCTGCTCGCGCGACATGCCCATGGCGAGCCCGCCCAGGATGACGTTGCGCTCGCCCGTGAGGTCGTTCATCAGCGCCGCGTTCACGCCGAGCAGCGAGGGCTGGCCGTCGGTGTAGACCCGGCCCTTCTCGGCAGGCAGCAGACCGGCGATGGCGCGCAGCAGCGTGGACTTGCCGGAGCCGTTGGAGCCGATCAGGCCGATCGCCTCGCCGCGGTAGGCGACGAAGGAGACGCCCTTGACGGCGTGCACCCTGCGCACGCCCCGCGCCGCGTCGTCGGAGCCCCGCTTGAGGATGCGGCTGAGTGCGGCGGTGGCGCTGCCCTTGCCGGACTTGGCGCCGTTGACGCGATAGACGATGTGCAGTTCGTCCGCGATCACGGTGGGCACCTTCGGCCCGCCGTCGCGCATGTCGTGGTGGTGGTCCCGGTCAGCCACGGCCGTACCTCTCCTCCGCCTTCCAGAAGTACACGAACCCACCGGCGAAGAGGACCACGGCCCAGCCCAGGGCGACGGCCCAGACGTGCGGCGGAAGGTGCGAGGAGCCGTAGCCGTCGATCAGCGCGAAGCGCATCAGGTCCATGTAGACGGCGGCCGGGTTGAGCTGCATCAGCCGGATGAACCACTCCGGCCGCCCGGCGAGCATGCCGTTGATCGAGAACATCACGCCGGACGCGTACATCCAGGTCCGCATGATGAACGGCATGAGCTGGGCGAGGTCGGGGGTCTTGGCACCCATCCGGGCCATGATCAGCGCCAGCCCGGTGTTGAACAGGAACTGCAGCACCAGCGTCGGCACGATCAGCAGCCAGGACAGGCCCGGGTAGCTGCCGAAGGCGACGACCACCAGGAACAGCACGATCATCGAGTACAGCAGCTGCTGGAGCTGCTGGAGCGCGAACGAGATCGGCAGCGAGGCGCGCGGGAAGTGCAGCGCGCGCACCAGACCCAGGTTGCCGGAGATGGCGCGGACGCCGGCCATGACCGAGGTCTGGGTGAAGGTGAACACGAACACCCCCGTCACCAGGAACGGGATGTACGTCTCGCGGCTCAGGCCCCGGCTGGCCTTGAGGATGACGCCGAAGATGAAGTAGTACACGGCGGCGTTCAGCAGCGGCGTCGCCACCTGCCAGAGCTGGCCGAGCTTGGCCTGGCTGTACTGGGCGGTCAGCTTCGCCTGGGAGAAGGCCAGGATGAAGTGACGCCGCCCCCACAGCTGCCGGACGTACGCCCCGAGCGGGGGCCGGGCGCCGCTGACGGACAGCCCGTACTTGTCGGCAAGCTGGGCCGGGGTGAGGCCCTCGTCGGGCGACGGAGCCGCGCCGAGGGCGACGCCGCCGTCATGCGTTGTCTCACTCACAAGTGGAAACTTTCGTCTTCGAGATGCGCTGCCAGTGCGGATGTACGGGCGTGGCTCGAGCACCGGCCGGGTGGGGCCGGGTGCTCACGGGGAACGAGCTTGTCAGATGACCGGCGGCCGACCCAGTCGGGTGAGTCGCCACACGGTACGCCACTTCATGGGCCGGCGCGGCCCACAGGGTGTGGTCCAGCCCTCCCGGAAGCCGCCGAACCAGGCCGTCAGGGCCGGACGCGAGGGACGGCGGGCGAGGGTAAGCAGCAGCCACACCCCCAGGTAGACCGGCACGAGGAGCGCCGGGAGGTTGCGGCGGGCCAGCCACACCCGGTTGCGGGCGACCATGCGGTGGTAGACCGCGTGCCGCGAAGGCGCGGTCGTCGGGTGGTACAGCACCATGTCGGACCGGTAGTCGATCATCCAGCCCGCGTCGAGGGCCCGCCATGCCAGGTCGGTTTCCTCATGTGCGTAGAAGAATTCGTCCGGCAGGCCGCCGACTTCCGCGAAGACCCGTGTGCGCACGGCGTTGGCGCCGCCCAGGAAGGTGGTGACCCGGGAGGAGCGCATCGGGTCGGAGGCGCGCAGCCGCGGCACGTGGCGGCGCTGGGTGACGCCGGTGTCCGGGTCGGCGATGCGGAAGCTGATGATGCCGAGCCGGTCGTCGGCCGCGAAGGCCCGGCGGCACAGCTCCGCGGTGTCGTTCCGGGCGAGCAGGCCGTCGTCGTCGAGGAAGAGCAGGATGTCGACGTCGCCGCCGGCCGGGCCGAAGGCCTCGATGCCGACGTTGCGGCCCCCGGGGATGCCGAGGTTCTCCGGCAACTCGACGGTCCGGACGCCCTCGGGGACGTCCGGGACGGGCGAGCCGTTGCCGACGACCACCACCTCGACGCGGTCGCCGTCCTGCTTGGCGACCGAGTCGAGCAGGGCCCGCAGTTCCTCGGGCCGGTTGCCCATGGTGATGACGACGGCGCCGACCTTGAGCGGAGCGTTCGCAGAGGTCATGCCGCTCACCTCAGCCTGCTGGAGGCGAGGATGGACACCAGGTGCAGCAGGGTCTGCAGCAGCGCGATGCCGGCGAGCACGGCCGTGCCGAGCCGGGTGAAGAACAGGTCGCCCCTGATCGTGTCCGCGATCGCGAGGACCAGGATCAGCAGGGACGCCTCGATCCCGAGGATCAGCCGGTGGAACTTGAGCGCCGCGGCGGCCCGGCGGGCCAGTGCCATGCCGGAGGAACGCGGTTCGGCGGCGCTCTCCTGGACCGGCGGCAGCCCGCCCTGGTGCCGGGCGACGCCGACGAGGTCGGTCTCGGCCTTGATCAGGATCGCGCCGAGGGCGGCCAGGGTCCCGAGGAAGGCCCAGAGCCAGTCGATCCGCCCGGGACCCCACAGGGCGGCGGCGCGCAGCCCGAGCCCGACCAGGACGGCGGCGTCGGTGAGATAGGCACCGACCCGGTCCAGGTAGACCCCGCCCAGCGAGAACTGCTGCTTCCAGCGGGCGATCTCGCCGTCGACGCAGTCCAGCAGCAGGTACAACTGGACCATCAGCACACCGAGCACGGCGCCCGCGATCCCCGGCACCAGCAGGGCGGGGGCCGCCAGGACGCCGAAGACGGTCATCAGGTACGTGAGCTGGTTGGGCGTGATCCTGGTGCCCACCAGGTAGCGGTCCACCCGCAGGGACACCTCGCGCATGTAGAGGCGTCCCGCCCAGTGCTCCCCGCTGCGCCGGTCCTTCACCCCCGCCGGATGGACGACCGGTCTCAGTTCAGCTACCGATGGCCTTGACATAGTCGGCGTAGATGTCCTTGATCTGGTCGGTCTTGAGGTCGAGGTGTTCGAGGATCGTGTAGCGGCCGGGCCGTGTCTCCGGGGCGAACTCGACGACCCGGACGAACTCGTCCACCGTGAAGCCGATGTCCTTCGGCAGCACCGGCAGCCCGTGCCGGCGCAGCACCTCGGCCATCTGTCCGGCCGTCTCCGCGTCGCCCCGCAGATACGTGGCGAACGCGCCGCCGAGGCCGCACTGCTCGCCGTGGAGCGCGTTGCGCTTGGGGAACCGGAGGTCGAACGCGTGGCTGATCTCGTGGCAGGCGCCCGACGCGGGACGACTGTCCCCGGCCACCGACATGGAGATGCCGCACAGGACCAGGGACTCGGCGAGCGTCGTCAGGAACGAGTCGTCGCCGATGCCGCCGGGGTGCCGCAGCACGGCCTCGGCCGCCTGTCGGGCCATCGCGGCGGCGAGGCCGTCGACCTTCTCCCCGGTCTCGCGGTGCGACAGCTCCCAGTCGGCCACGGCGGAGATCTTGCAGATCACGTCGCCGATACCGGCCCGCACGTAGCGCTCCGGTGCCTCGCGGATCACATCGAGGTCGATGACGATGCCGATCGGGTTGGGCACGCCGTACGAGCCCCGGCCCGCGTCGTTGTCCAGCGTGGCGACCGGTGAGCACAGCCCGTCGTTGGCCAGGTTGGTGGCCACCGCGACCAGCGGCAGGCCCACGCGGGCCGCCGCGTACTTGGCGCAGTCGATGACCTTGCCGCCGCCGAGGCCGACCACCGCGTCGTAGCGGCCGGCTTTCTTGATGGAGTCGGCGAGCCTGACCGCACCGTCGATGGTGCCGTCGGCGTCCTCGAACCAGTCGGCGCCCGGGAAGGCCGGGGCGAACCGCTCGCGCAGCACCCGGCCGGAGCCGTTGCTGATGGCGAAGGCCAGCCGTCCCGAGGGCGAGATCCGCTCGTCGGAGAGGATCACGGCCAGGTCGTCGAGTGCGCCCGGTCGGATGTCGACGGCGACCGGCGACGGGATGAGCCGGGTCAGTACTGGCACGCGATCCCCCGGCCCTTGGCGAGGTCGTCGTGGTTGTCGATCTCGACCCACTTGACGTCGCCGATCGGCGCCACGTCGATCCTGAAGCCGCGGTCGACGAGCTCCTGGTAGCCGTCCTCGTAGTACAGCTGCGGGTCCCGCTCGAAGGTGGCCTTCAGCGCGTCGGCCAGCTCGGGGGCGGCGTCGCCCTCGATGAGGGTGACGCCGATGTACTCGCCGGACGCCTCGGCCGGGTCCATCAGCTTGGTGATCCTCCGGACGCCCTTGTCGGGGTCGACGACGACCTTCATCTCCTCGTCGGCCAGCGACTTCACCGTGTCCAGGGCGAGGATGATCCTCTTGCCGTCGCCGCGGGCGGCGAGCAGGGTCTTCTCGACGGAGACCGGGTGCACGGTGTCGCCGTTGGCGAGGATCACGCCGTCCTTGAGGGCGTCACGGCCGCACCACAGGGAGTAGGCGTTGTTCCACTCCTCGGCCTTGTCGTTGTCGATCAGGGTGAGCTTCAGGCCGTACTTCCGCTCCAGGGCCGCCTTGCGCTCGTACACGGCCTCCTTGCGGTAGCCGACGATGACCGCGGCCTCGGTCAGACCGACCTCGGCGAAGTTGCCGAGGGTGAGGTCCAGGACCGTGGGGCCGTCCTCCGCGCCGTCGGGCCCCACCGGCACCAGCGCCTTGGGCAGGGTGTCGGTGTAGGGGCGCAGGCGCCGTCCGGCGCCGGCCGCCAGCACGAGGCCGATCATGCGGGTTCTCCTTCGTCGTGTACGGCGGGTGCGCCCCTCAGGTGAGAGGCCACCCAGAAGCGGATGCTCTCGGCGAGCACCACCAGGGCGACGGTCACGGCGAGGACCGTGAGCGCGACCTTGAACTGTGCGGCGGTGAGCAGCGCGGCCAGGACGGTGACGAGCAGCGTCCGCCCTTCCTGCCCCCCGAGGGCGCGCACCAGCCAGGCCGGCGGCGCTCCGGCGTTGCCGCGGATGCGGTACACCGTGTCGTAGTGATGGTAGGCGACGGCCGCCACCAGGCCGAAAGCCGCAGGAAGGGCTCCGTTCACGTCCGCTCTGGCCGCAAGGACCAGCACGGTGCCGTATTCGGCGGCGCGGAACAGCGGGGGGACCAGCCAGTCGAGGGGGCCTTTGAGGGGCTGGGAGAGGGCCAGTCCCGAGAAGACGGCGTAGAAGACGGCAGCCGCGAGGACGTACCAGTGGTCGCCCAGGTAGAGGGCCCAGGACAGGAACGCCACGCCGGCCAGGGCACGCACCAGCGGGGCGTCGAGGTACCAGCGTGTGTCGGAGCCGCCGCGGGCGGCGAGGGCCGCGATCGGCCCGTTGTCCGCGAGGTCCGACAGCGCCTGCGCCGCCCGGTCCGTGCTCCCCCAGTGCTTGACGCCTGGGGGCACCCCCACCGCCTTGCGCGTCACGGACCGCAGGACGCGGCCCGCCGTGGTGTACGTCGCCGCCACGGCGCAGCCGATGAGCAGGACGTAGAACGTGATCCTGGGGGTCGTGACCGCCGTCAGGACCGCGACCATCGCCCAGCGCTCGCCGATGGGCAGAACGATCATCCGACGCACCCAGACCGTCCAGCCGACGCTGTCGAGCCTGTCGGAGAGAGCGGCGGTGGGGCTGGTGTTGGCGGTGGCATCGTGGTTGGCCTCGTTGAAGGAGAAGTCGACCACGTGCCGGCAGGTCTGAAGGATCATGGCGCCCAGGGCCAGGGCCCAGACGTCGTCGCCGCCGCGGGCGGCGCCCAGCGCGAGGCCGGCGTAGTAGGCGTACTCCTTGGCCCGGTCGAAGGTGGCGTCCAGCCAGGCGCCGAGGGTGGAGTACTGGAGCGAGTAGCGGGCCAGCTGGCCGTCGGCGCAGTCCAGCACGAACGAGGCGATCAGCAGCACGCCGGCGGCGACGAAGCCGCCGCGGGTGCCGGTGGCGGCGCAGCTCGCGGCTATGAGCGCGGTGAGCAGGGAGGCCGTGGTGACCTGGTTGGGGGTCAGGCCGCGGCGGGCGCACCAGCGGGCGACATAGCGCGAGTAGGGGCTGATGAAGAAGGTGGTGAAGAAGCCGTCGCGGGCCTTGACGGCCGACTTCAGGCGGACGGCCTCGTCGTCGACGGCGGCGACGGCCTGCCGTGCCTCGTTGCGGGTCTGGGGGTCCTCGGGCACGGCGGCGACGAGACTGCCGAGCACGGGGCGGTGCACGTCGGAGTCGTCGGCGTCCAGGGCGGCGGAGATCCGGTCGGCGAGGCTGGCGACGGCGACCGCGGTGTTGCCGCCGGCGGAGTTCTGGCGGGCCATCGCGCGGGTCAGCGCCTGGCGGCCGGCCGGGCGGGCGGTCACCGCGCCGGGGACGGCGGCGAGCGGGAAGCGGGGGTCGGTCAGGCCCAGACGCAGCGCGTGCAGATGGCCGACGAACCGGGCGTCGACGATGGCGACCCGCTGGTCGCCGGGCACCTGGGCGAGCAGCGTCTCGGCGTCGGTGCCGTCGCAGGCGACCCGCACGTCGAACCCGAGGGACCGCAGATCGCCCTCGATCGACGATCCGGGGACCGGCTGACCGGTCAGGATGGCGGTCGACAACCGAACTCACTCCCTGGGTGCCGACGCGTCCGCGCCGGTCATGTGCATATGGGGGCGCCGCCTGCCTGTGGCACCCGGGCGGCATGTCGGCAGAGGCTATCGGATGACCGGAAGCCCGCGTTCACCGCCCGTTCACTGGCGCGATCGACGTGGTCTGCCGCAGCCCGCACCGCGATCATCATGGTTGATCCGGCCGCCGGGTCACAAACTCCGCACCAGATCGGGCATTCCTCACATCCGGCCCAGGCAGGGGCTGGACGACCATGACATGACTGATCACCGGCGGGGCCGGGTGCATCGGGGCACACATGGCGCGGGTCATGGCGGACTCCGGGCAGCCGGTGGCCGTGCTCGACAACCTGTCGGCGCGGCGCGCCGGGCGGCTGCCCCGGGAGGTGCCGCTGGGTCCGGGGCTCCTCGCTGGACGGGGAACTGCTCAAGCGGGGGCCGACGGAGCACGAGGTGACCGGGGTGGTGCGCCTGGCCGCGCGCTGGCGGGTCGCCGAGTCCGTCGCCCGTGCGGCGGCCGCCCGGCGGCTCACGGCCGGGCAGGAGGCCGGCGTGCGCCTGACCGTGAACGTCGGCCGCGGCGAGGGCGTGTCGGTCCGCGAGCTGATCACGGCCCTCGGGGAGGTCACCGGCGACCGGCGGCCACCGGTCGTCGAGGCGCGCCGCCCCGGGGACGCGCCGCGCGCCGTCGCCTCGGCCGAGCGCGCCGCGGCGGAGCTGGGCTGGCGGGCCCGGCGCGGGGTACCCGAGATGGTCTCCTCGGCATGGCGGGGCTGGCTTCTGCACCACGGCGCCCGAGTCGACCGGCACCCTGACCTGCGGTTCGTTTACGCAGGTCAGGGCACATGACAACGGTGTTCAGTGCCGCGTTGCCCGATACCCCCCACCCGTAGTTCACTGTGATCCCGGACGCAACACGGAAAGGGCGGTCATCTCATGGGGGCCGGTCACGACCACGGGCACACGCACGGCGTCGGAGCAGGCGGCACGGCCGGCGCAGCGCACCGCGGCACGCTGCGCGTCGCGCTGTCGATCACGCTCACCGTGATGGTGGTGGAGATCGTCGGCGGCCTGCTCGCGGACTCGCTGGCGCTGGTCGCGGACGCCGCCCACATGGCCACCGACGCCCTCGGCCTCGGCATGGCGCTGCTGGCCATCCAATTCGCCAACCGCCCGCCGAGCCGGAACCGCACCTTCGGCTACGCCCGCGCGGAGATCCTCGCCGCACTCGCCAACTGCCTGCTGCTGCTCGGCGTCGGCAGCTATGTGCTCTACGAGGCGATCCAGCGGTTCCTCACCCCGGCTCCCACCCATGGCGGGCTGATGATCGTGTTCGGCGCGATCGGTCTGGTGGCGAACTCGGTCTCCCTGATGCTGCTGATGCGCGGCCAGAAGGAGAGCCTGAACGTGCGCGGCGCCTTCCTCGAGGTGGCCGCGGACGCGCTCGGCTCGGTGGCCGTCATGGTCTCGGCGGCGGTGATCCTGCTCACGGGCTGGCAGGCCGCCGACCCCGTCGCCTCCCTCGCCATCGGCCTGCTCATCGTGCCGCGCACCTTCCGGCTGCTGCGCGAGACGCTCGACGTGCTGCTGGAGGCGGCTCCGAAGAACGTCGACATGGAGGAGGTGCGGGCGCACATCCTGGCGCTGGACGGCGTGGAGGACGTGCACGACCTGCACGCCTGGACGATCACCTCGGGTCTGCCGGTGCTCTCCGCGCACGTGGTCGTCCGCTCCGACGCGCTCAGTGCCATCGGTCACGAGAAGCTGCTGCACGAGCTTCAGGGCTGCCTCGGGGACCACTTCGACGTGGAGCACTGCACCTTCCAGCTGGAGCCGAGCGGGCACGCGGAGCACGAGGCCCGCCTGTGCCACTGACGGGCCCCCGGCCCTGATCGGCGGGGGTGCCCGGCGCGCACGGGCACCCGCGCCGGTTCGCGGAGGCGGTGTGCGCCCGTGTCCTCGCCGTGGGTACGCCCGGACGGTTCCGGGCGTACCCGGCCGGGCACGATCACCTACGGTGCCCGGCCCATGACGAACCGCGGACCACGGCGCCGCGCGGGACATGCGGAGTGCCGGGAAGTGCCGGGAGTGCCGGTTTCGTACGGCAGACTTGGGACTCGAGGACCGAAGTGAAGGATGGGTATGCCGACCACACCTGCCACCGCGAAGCACAGCTCGTCGAACGGCACCGCGGACGCGATCTTGCTGGAACTGGTCGACGAGGACGGCGTGACGATCGGCACCGCGGAGAAGCTGTCCGCCCACCAGCCACCGGGACGGCTGCACCGCGCCTTCTCCGTGTTCCTGTTCGACAACCGCGGCCGGCTGCTGCTGCAGCAGCGGGCGCTGGGCAAGTACCACTCCCCCGGCGTGTGGTCCAACAGCTGCTGCGGCCACCCCTACCCCGGTGAGGCGCCCATGGCGGCGGCGGCCCGGCGCACGTACGAGGAGCTGGGGATCTCCCCGTCGCTGCTCGCCGAGGCGGGTACGGTCCGCTACCACCACCCGGACCCGGACTCGGGCCTGGTGGAGCAGGAGTACAACCACCTCTTCGTCGGCCTGGTGCAGTCCCCGCTGCGGCCGGACCCGGAGGAGGTCGGCGCCACCGCGTTCGTGGCGCCCGCCGAGCTGGCGGAGCGGCACGCGAGGGACACCTTCTCCGTCTGGTTCCCGACCGTGCTGGACGCGGCCCGCCCCGCGATCAGGGAACTGACGGGTCCCGCCGGCTGGTGAGTTCCGGCAGCGGGACCTAGGAGACCGAGGGGTGCTGTCCCAGCTGGTGCGCGGGCTTGAGCGGCAGGGCGGCCCAGATCACCTTGCCGCCG
Organism: Streptomyces sp. NPDC001292; assembly: GCF_042896465.1. Lineage (NCBI taxonomy): Bacteria > Bacillati > Actinomycetota > Actinomycetes > Kitasatosporales > Streptomycetaceae > Streptomyces > Streptomyces sp. NPDC001292. The sequence goes on along the minus strand of NZ_JBIAXG010000074.1, from coordinate 7,694 downwards.
CTCGCGGTGTGCTCGACGTCGCAGACCCCGCCGGCCTCCCGCGCGATCTCGCGGACCAGGAGCAGCCCGCGCCCGCCGGTGCGCCCGTGGTCGGCCTCCAGGGCGGTAGGACGGTAGGGGTGGTTGTCCTCCACGGACACCCGTACCCACTCGGCGCCGACCGCCACCTCCACGGCGAGCATCGGCGACAGCAGCGCCGCGTGCCGTACGGCGTTCGTGACCAGTTCGGACACGATCAGCAGCAGCCCGTGGACCAGGTCGTCCGAGACCGGGACGCCCTGGCGCAGCAGCAGGTCCCGGACCGCGTGCCGGGCCTGCGGGACCGAGGCGTCGACGGCGGGCGCGGTGAACCGCCAGACTCCCTCGTACGGCAGCGGATCCGGCGGTACGTCGTGGAGGGGTGCCCCCGCGCCGCCCTCAGGGCGTGAGCCGTACCCGCGCCCGTGGTTGTCCATCGTCCGGTCGCCGTCCTCGCGCTCGATTGTCACCACACGTCGAGTGTTGGTAACGCACCGCTCTCAGCCCAAGGACTGAACACAAGTCAGCGTGTTTCAAGCGCTTTGTGACCGTTGACGTACGAGTGGGTCACGGGCGGGACCGATCCTGTCCCGTCCGCGCCGACTTCGCGAACTTTTCGGGTTGTACGGTCCATGTGGCCCGCGCCCGGCCCGGCCGGGACGGCCCAGCTAGGCCGTCCGGTCGGAGACCATGCCGACGATGCGGCGGCCGCCGAAGCCGGTCGCGATCAGGCCGAGGCCGTCGAAGAGCAGGGCGAGGGAGAGGAACGCGCCGATGACGTACTGACTGCTGCTGGGCCAGGATGCGAGCACCAGGACGCCCAGCAGCAGGTAGAAGGCGCCCAGCAGGAGCGTCCAGCCGAACTGGGGGCCGCGCACCACGACGCTGCCGACCACCCGGAACAGGCCGCCGGTGAGGAACAGCAGGGCCGCGAACATGGTGAGCGCGGCGGCGGTCGCGTGCGGATGGCCGATGACGACCACGCCCGCCGCGATGTTCAGGGCGGCCACGATGACACCGAGCCAGAAGAAGCTCGAGCCGCGCGCCTGGATCGCGTGCAGCAGCCCGACCAGCCCGCCGATCAGCAGCAGCCAGCCGAACAGGATCATGGAGGTCAGCGTGACGGCGGCCGTGTAGACGAGCCCGACGAGTCCGGCGACCACCAGGAGCACCCCGAGTCCGGCGAGCCAGCCGAAACCGCGGCGCATCCTCGCCGTTTCGCTGCGGGGCTTGGTGAACCTGGCCATCGGCGCCTCCTCAAAGCCGCGCGAGCCCCCCGGTTTCCACCTTTTGTTGTGTTTGCTGCCGTGTCGTAACTGTCCCCCGACCCTTCTTGATCAAACGCTCGGCCGGGCGGATAGCATCCGGCGCATGGAGCCGCAGTTGTTGCACGACGTCACCGGCGCGGTGGCCACCGTCGTGGTCCACCACCCGGCCAAGCGCAACGCGATGACCGCCGCGATGTGGCGGGCGCTGCCGCCGCTCCTGGACGATCTCGCGGCCGATCCGGGCGTCCGGGCGCTGGTGCTGACGGGGGCGGGCGCGACGTTCTGCGCCGGTGCCGACATCTCCACGCTGCGCGGCTCGCCGCGGGAGGCCCAAAGCCTGGCGGTGCAGGCCGAGGAAGCGCTTGCCGCGTTCCCCAAGCCGACGCTGGCGGCGGTGCGCGGGCACTGCGTGGGCGGCGGCGCCCAGCTCGCGGCTGCCTGCGACCTGCGGTTCGCCGAGGCGGGGGCGCTGTTCGGGGTGACACCGGCCAAGCTGGGAATCGTCTACCCCGCCTCCTCCACCCGCCGTCTGGTCTCCCTGGTGGGCCCGGCGACCGCCAAGTACCTGCTCTTCTCGGGCGAGTTGATCGACGCGGAGCGCGCGCTGCGCACCGGCCTGGTCGACGAGGTGCTGCCCGAGGGCGAACTCACCAAGCGAATCACGGAGTTCACCAGGATCCTCGCCGCACGCTCGCAGCTGACGCAGGCCGCGGCGAAGGAGTTCGCGGACGGCCGCACGGACCGCGACGCCCACTGGTCCGAGCAGGCACGCGCGAGCGGCGACACCGCGGAGGGGGTCGCCGCGTTCCTGGAGCGCCGGACCCCTCGGTTCACCTGGAGCGTGCGGTAGGGCCTGTCCGGCGGATCGAGTCGCGGGAAAGCGGCGGTCGCTGTCAGCTCGGGTGAACGGGGTCTGGTGCGTGCGGCTGCGAGGCGCAGGAGAGAGTCGACGCGATGGGGTCCCCCGTTCGTCAAGAGCTTGGGGGAGTCGTCGACCGACGACAACGCCGCTGGGGGTCCCCCCTGCTCGAAGAGCTTGGGGGAGTACGTGCCAGATCCCGCGTCTGCGGCATGATCCGCCGGACAGGCCCTGCGCCGGCGCCTACGTCAGCACGAAGCGGCTGTTGGCCCGGAACTCCTCGACGAGGTGCGCGGGCGCCTTGTCAGGGGATCCGGCGTCGTAGGGCGGCTGCGGGTCGTACTCGGTCAGCAGCTGGACGGCCTGGGCGTGTTCGTCGCCCGCGATCCGGCCGAGCAGCGCCAGGCCCATGTCGATGCCCGAGGAGACGCCGGCGGCCGTGACGTACTTACCGTCGACCACGACCCGCTCCCCCGTGGGCTCGGCGCCGAAGCGCCTCAGCTGGTCGAGGGCCAGCCAGTGCGAGGTCGCGCGGCGGCCGTCCAGGAGCCCGGCGGCCGCGAGCAGCAGCGAGCCGGTGCACACGGAAGTGGTCCAGGTGCTGGTGGCGTCGGCGGCGCGCAGCCAGTCCAGCAGGGTCTCGTTCTCCATCTGCGACGACTGGCCGGGGCCGCCCGGGACGACGACGACGCCGGGGTCCGGGACCTCGGCCAGGGTCCGGTCGGCGGTGATCGCGAGGTGCCCGGTCTCGGTGCGGACCGGTCCGGTCCGTTCGGCGACGAAGACGGTCCGAGCGCCGGGGAGCCGGCCGAGGGTCTCGTACGGGCCCACGGCGTCCAGGGCGGTGAAGCGGTCGAAGAGGACGATGGCGATCTGCACGGGATTCCCTCCGGTGGGTGTCAGGTGGCGGGAGCGGGGCGGAACCGCCGCCGGTACTCGGCCGGGGCGGCGCCCAGCGCCTTGACGAACGCGCGCCGCATGGCCTCCGGTGTGCCGTAGCCGCTGGCGCGGGAGATCTCCTCGACGCCGTCGGCGGTGTCCTCCAGCAGCCGGCGGGCGTGTTCCAGGCGGACCCGGTCGACGTAGCGGCCGGGGGTCGTGCCGGTCTCCGCCCGGAACGCGCGGGCGAAGTGGCGCGGCGAGAGGCGGGCACGGGCGGCGAGCGCCTCCACGGACAGGTCGTCCGCCGGTTGCTCGGTGATCCACTGCTGTACGTCACGCAGGGGCTCGCGCCGTGCCGTCTGAGCCCTGAGCTGGGCGCTGAACTGGGCCTGGTTGCCGGGCCGCCGCAGGAAGACCACCAGGTGGCGGGCGACGCTCAGCGCGACCTCACGGCCGAGGTCCTCCTCGACGAGCGCGAGGGTCAGGTCGATGCCGCAGGTCACCCCGGCCGAGGTCGCCACGTCCCCGTCGCGCACATAGACCGGGTCGGCGTGCACCTCGACGGCGGGATGGTCGCGGGCGAGCTTGGCGCAGTACGCCCAGTGGGTCGTGGCCCGGCGGCCGTCCAGCAGGCCCGCCTCGGCCAGCAGGATCGCCCCGGTGCACACCGAGACCAGGCGCGCGGCGCCCGGCCCGTGCCCGCGGACCCAGTCGACCAGACGCGGGTCCGGCCGGCGGGTGCCCTCCCCGCCGGGCACGAGCAGGGTGTGCGGCGCGGGCGCGTCGGCGAGCGGGGAGTCGGGTACCAGGGTCAGGCCGCTGGAGCTGCGCACGGGACTGCCGTCCAGGGAGGCCGTGTGGATGCGGTACGCCCCCGGTACGTGTCTGCCGGCACCGGCGAAGACCTCCGCGGGGCCGGTGACGTCGAGACTCTGGACGCCGTCGAAGAGGACGACGAGAACGGTTCGCTGCGCCATGCGACCGATTCTTCGCGGACCGGAGGATGGCCGCAATGACAGGTTTCCCACCTTTCCTGCCACGCCCCGCCACGTCCCCGCTGGTGCCAGGGGTGGCAGGGGTGCGCCTCGCCGGGTGGCGCCCTGCGGCCCGGTTGTCGGTGGCGCCTGCCACAATTGCGGCGCACACCGGAGTGGAGAAGGCGGTACGGGATCGTGACGACACCCCTCACAGCGTCCATCGAGGGCAGGATCGCCGAGGAGCTCGGCGTACGGGAGCGGCAGGTCAAGGCCGCCGTGGAACTGCTGGACGGCGGTTCGACGGTGCCCTTCATCGCCCGCTACCGCAAGGAAGCGACCGAGATGCTCGACGACGCGCAGCTGCGCACCATTGAGGAGCGGCTGCGCTATCTGCGGGAACTGGAGGAGCGGCGGACGGCGATCCTGGAGTCGGTGCGCGAGCAGGGCAAGCTCACCGAGGAACTGGCGGCGCAGATCCGCGGCGCCGAGACCAAGGCACGGCTGGAGGACGTCTACTTGCCGTACAAGCCGAAGCGGCGGACCAAGGCGCAGATCGCCCGGGAGGCGGGCCTGGAGCCGCTGGCGGAGGGCCTGCTCGGCGACCCGACCGTGGAGCCGCTCGCCGCGGCGGCCGCCTTCGTCGACGCGGACAAGGGCGTCGCCGATCCGCAGGCGGCCCTGGACGGCGCACGGGCGATCCTCACCGAGCGGTTCTCGGAGGACGCCGACCTGATCGGCGAGCTGCGCGAGCGCATGTGGGTGCGCGGGCGGCTGGCCGCCAAGGTGCGGGAGGGCAAGGAGGAGGCGGGCGCCAAGTTCGCCGACTACTTCGACTTCGCCGAGCCGTTCACCGAGCTGCCCTCGCACCGGATCCTGGCGATGCTGCGCGGTGAGAAGGAGGAGGTCCTGGACCTCGTCCTGGAGCCGGAGGAGCCGGCGGACGGCCCGTCGTCGTACGAGGGGATCGTGGCCCACCGCTTCGGGATCGCCGACCGCGGCCGGCCCGCCGACAAGTGGCTCCAGGACACGGTCCGCTGGGCCTGGCGCACCCGGATCCTCGTCCACCTGGGCATCGACCTGCGCCTGCGGCTGCGCACGGCCGCGGAGGACGAGGCGGTGAACGTGTTCGCGGCCAACCTGCGCGACCTGCTGCTCGCCGCGCCGGCCGGCACCCGCGCGACCCTCGGCCTGGACCCCGGGTTCCGTACGGGTGTGAAGGTCGCCGTGGTCGACGCGACCGGCAAGGTCGTCGCCACCGACGTCGTCCACCCGCATGTGCCGGCCAACAGGTGGGACGAGGCCGTCGCCAAGCTGGCCCGGCTGGCCAAGGAACACGCGGTCGAGCTGATCGCGATCGGTAACGGCACCGCGTCCCGGGAGACCGACAAGCTCGCCGGTGAGGTCATCGCCAAGCACCCGGAGCTGAAGCTCACCAAGGTGATGGTGTCGGAGGCGGGCGCGTCGGTGTACTCGGCGTCGCCGTACGCCTCGCGGGAACTGCCCGACATGGACGTCTCGCTGCGTGGCGCGGTCTCCATCGCTCGCCGGCTCCAGGACCCGCTGGCCGAACTGGTCAAGATCGACCCCAAGTCGATCGGTGTCGGCCAGTACCAGCACGATCTGTCCGAGGTGAAGCTGTCGAGGTCGCTGGACGCGGTGGTCGAGGACTGCGTGAACGGCGTCGGGGTGGACGTGAACACCGCGTCGGTGCCGCTGCTCGCGCGGGTCTCCGGCATCACCTCGGGACTCGCGGAGAACATCGTGGCGCACCGGGACGCCAACGGGCCGTTCGTCTCGCGGGCGCAGCTGAAGAACGTCTCGCGGCTCGGCCCGAAGGCCTACGAGCAGTGCGCGGGCTTCCTGCGGATCCGCGGCGGCGACGACCCGCTGGACGCCTCCAGCGTGCACCCCGAGTCCTACCCCGTGGTCCGCCGGATGGTGAAGACCACGGGCCAGGAGGTGGCCTCGCTCGTCGGCAACACCGGGGTACTGCGCTCGCTCAGGGCGGCCGACTTCGTGGACGACACGTTCGGTCTGCCGACGGTGACCGACATCCTGCGGGAGCTGGAGAAGCCGGGGCGCGACCCGCGGCCCGCGTTCAGGACGGCCACCTTCAAGGAGGGCGTCGAGAAGATCTCCGACCTGGCGTCCGGGATGGTCCTGGAGGGCGTGGTGACGAACGTGGCGGCCTTCGGCGCGTTCGTCGACGTCGGCGTCCACCAGGACGGTCTGGTGCACGTCTCGGCGATGTCGAGGCAGTTCGTGAAGGATCCGCGCGACGTCGTCAAGCCCGGTGACATCGTCAAGGTCAAGGTGCTGGACGTCGACATCCCGCGCAAGCGGATCTCGCTGACGCTGCGTCTGGACGACGAGGCGGCGGTGCAGGACCGTCAGGGCCAGGGCGACGGCGGCGAGCGGCGCCGGCGCGGCGGCCGCCCGCCGCAGCAGCGCCAGGGCCGCGGCGGCGGTGGCGGCGGCTCCCGCCAGGCACCCCCGCCCGCCAACAGCGCGATGGCCGACGCCCTGCGCCGCGCGGGCCTACTGGACCCGAAAAACGCCGGCCGCTGACCACACGGCCCCGGACTCGTCGGACCGCCCTCGGGCGGGTCCGGGCCTGGCCTCCTCAACCGGCTTGTGTCAGTGGCCGGTTGACGGCCGCTACACGCGTACCGTCGGCCCGCTGCTACCGGCCGCCCGTTGACCGGCCGGTGGCCCGGGAAGTTGAGATGCCGGTGCGACCGACCGCCGACCGGCCGGTGGCCGCGGGAAGTTGAGCGACCGGTGCGGCCGACCACCGACGGGCTGGTGGTTGCGGGCAGTTGACCGACCCGCGGCAGCGGAGCGGCGAGGGGCGGTCCGTTGGTCGGCTGGTGCCGGTGGAGGTGCTAGTGCCCCAACAGGCAACGTTCGCCCCGTCGCGACGCCCGGCACGCACTCTCGCCGCACCGCCCGAAACCCCAAGTACGCCCAGTACGAGGACTTCCGGTCGGCACACCGAGAGCACGCACCGGACGCCGCTCCTCAACGGGCAAACGTTGCCTGCCGGGGCACTAGCGCGGTGGGCGCTGGCCCGGGGGGAGTTCGGAGTGGGGGCGCGGGGTCGCGCCCGGGGGCGGCGGGCCTGGTTCGAAGGCGGCGTTGGGCCGCCCCGTTCGCATCACGTCATCGAGTTGCCTGTGTATGGCCGTGGCCGCGTCGCGTACACGTGCGGGCACGTCGCCTCGCTCGGCTACGAGTTGGTGATAAATGGGGGCGTCTTGGAACATGGGCGACCATGCCTTCCGATCTGCGGTTTCGTTCCGCTGGGCAACGGTGACCGAGTGTAAGACCCCGCGTCGGAGCATTTACCGCGGGTCCGGCTAAGCACGGACAGGCTAGGGCCGCTCGTTTGGATCACGCCGGGCTCGCGGGCCCCGGCACCGCTCCCCCAAGCTCTTCGAGCGGGGGGACCCCCAGCGGCGTTGTCGCCGGTCGGCAGGGCTCCACCCCGCCGCCCTCCTCCGCCTCGCGATGCTCCCCCACCGCCTGAAGGGCGTGGGAGGTGCCCCAGCACCAGACCCCGTTCCCTGATCCGGCCCGATCCGAACGAAAGACCCTAGGAGCGTGGGTCAGTAACGGGCAATTGGCCGGTCGGTCGTGATCGGTGTGATTGATTGCGGTCGGGCGGCGGGCCCGGGGTCCCGACCTGCC
>NZ_JBIAXG010000073.1:0-28632 GCF_042896465.1 Streptomyces sp. NPDC001292 | reverse complement strand
AGCGGCCTGGATCAACAAGCCGGCACCAGACGGCCCACTGATCCCGGCACAGCGTTAGAACGATCTACCTGCCTTGATCGCTTTGACAGGTTCCGCGCCCAGAGCTAACGACCTTCGGGGCAATTGAGGTCGGGGCGTACTGGCCTGGGGGTTCGACTGGTGGGTGATTCAGCAGGCCATCGCGCGGACGGTACGAGTTCCGTGCTTGTGGTGCGGCGGGTGGCTCGCCGTGCGGATCGGTCGGAGACGAGGGAAGCGATCGCGAGATGGGTTTCGGCGTAGATCTCGCGGCGTCCGGTGAAGCGGCGCAGGGGCGCCCATTGGCGGAGTTCGGCGTTGGTGTGCTCCACGCAGATCCGGGCCGAGGACTGGCGCCGCCGCGTCTCCCGCCAGGCGTACTTGTCGCCGTCGCACGCCTCGTCCTTGGGCTTCTTCGGCGGGGCGATGACCTGGCCGGGAAACTCCTTGGCCAGGCCGACGTATCCGGAGTCGACCTTCGCTTTCACCTTCGGGCGGAGGCGGAACTGCTCGGCGATACCCTCACTGCGCACGGCGGTCTGGTCGTGCATACGCCCGGGCCTGACTACGCCGGACAGCAGCATCCGACCCTGTTGGTCGCTGAACGTGGTGGTGACGAAAGGCCCGCCGTCCCGGGCGTCCCGCCCTGGGGCGGCGTACCTGGGTCTCGGCTCCGTCGAGCCGCAGCTCGATGTCCTCGGCCTCGGCATAGGCGAAGACGTCCTCGATCGTCTTCATCCGCAGTCCGGGCTGGTCTGGGATGGCGAACCCGCGCTCGGCGAGCAGGACCCGTACCTCACGGAGGGCGCCGGAGACGGTGGAGCGGTCCACGGCGAACAGCTCGGCCAGCGCGGCGTGCGGCAGATCGTGCCTCAGGTGGATCAAAGTGACCAGCAGCCGGTCGGTGAAGACCAGCTTTTGCTTGCGCCCGGCCCCCGCCGCCCTCTTGCGGACACTACCCCGCCGCTCAGCCAGCTGCGACTCCCGTGCCGCCTCCCACCGCGGCGCGAGCTCCACGAGCAACTCGCCGAAATGTGCACGGGAGACACCGGTGAAGGCAGGATGGGACAGGGCGGCACGATTCAGGAAGTTCACGCCGTCCGATCGTGCCACCCACCACTGACATCCCGTCAACCCCGCTCAACTGTCCCAAGGCCGTAACGGGCATCGCCGGGCGATGCGCATCGTCCAGGAAGTGAGGCACCCATGGCGCCGTATGACGTCAAGGGAGAGCGGAAAGAGTTCTACGCACCCAAGAACACGGCGTGGGCCATCGTGGACGTTGCCGAGCAGCAGTTCATAGCCATCGACGGTACCGGGAACCTCAATACGGCTCCCGCCTACGCCCACGCGGTCGAGGCCCTCTACGCAGCCGCCTACACCCTCAAGTTCGCCAGCAAGCGCACAGCGGGCGGCGATTTCGTCGTCGCTCCCCTGGAAGGGCTGTGGTGGGCGGACCGGTACGAAGCCTTCACCAGCGGAGCCAAGGACACCTGGAACTGGACCATGCTCATCAACATGCCCTCCTGGATCACCAAGGAGATGATCGAGGACGCTAAGCAGACTGCGCTGGCCAAGAAGAAGATCCCCACGATCTCCCAGCTCCGGCACCTCACCCTCCACAAAGGCCCCAGCGCCCAGGTGCTGCACATCGGCTCCTACGACGACGAGGCACCCGTGCTGCACGAACTCCACCACTCCTACCTCGCCGCCAACGGCCTGCGTCCATCGGGGCTGCATCACGAGATCTACCTCAGCGCCCCCCGCAAAACCGTCCCCGAGAAGCTGAAGACCATCCTGCGCCAGCCGGTCGAACACCTCGACAGGTAGTCACACGGCCGCTGCCGTACTTGCGCCGGTCCGCACGATGGCCTGCTGAATCACCCACCAGCCGAACTCCCGGGCCAGCCTGCCCTCAACTCAATTGCCCTCAAGGCCGTAAGGACGTCTTCCCCGCCTGCTTGAGGCTGCGTTGCGGCTCCTGCCGCAGCAGCTAACCCGGCCGACGCGCGGCGCCGGGCAATCGGCGGCACCCGCACCGTCCCACCGGTGGCAGATTTGTCCGGCAAACGCGGAACGGCTGAAAAGCGCGGCTTCAGCTGATTGTCCGGCGGAAAGAGATACCTCGTCTCAGCGAAGGGAGAGCGCGTGTCACGACGCGACATAGAGAAGATCCTCAGTGAGCTCGGTGAGATACGCCGGTCCCTCGGCGATCCGAACACCGGACTCACCGCGTTCCGGCAGGACCAGGACGCCCAGCACCGCAAGGTCCTGGAACACGTCACGTATAGCACCACCGGCGTGCGGGAAGAGAACCGTGAACTGCGGCGTCGGCAGGAGAAGATGCTCGGCGACCTCGGCGAAGTCCGCGCCGCGGTGGAGGGGCTGCGCCGCGAGATCGCCCAGGCATGGGCGCATACCCTCAGCATTCCACACATCCCCGGGACTCCCCCGCCGGTCGGCCGGCTGCCGGACCCCGAGAACGGGCGGCCGGCTCTGGAACCAGGCGGCGACGGCGTGGCCAGCGAGAAGCGGAAGGACGATGCGAGCGTGCCGGAAGAGAACGCGCCAGAGGTCGTCGATGGCAGTGAGCCCAGCAAGCCTCAGCTCCACGACGACCCTTCCCCCGAAGTGACGGACAGCGCAGCGCAGCAATCGATCGCTCCCGCGGTGCAGACACCGGCCGACTCTTCCCCGGAACTAGCCACCACCGCCACGTCGCCAGCACCGGTGCCCGATGACGACAGCCCGGCTGCCCCGGAGACCCGGGCCGCTCAGACGCCCGGCACCGCGGCGCCGGCCGCCCCCACAGACGCCAAGGCCGCAACGAACGAGGACGCCCGCCGCAGGGAGCACCTGGACAGCCTACTCGCCGCGGCCGCGGTCTCCTCGGCCAGGCTCATCTGCCACAAGGACACCTGGGCGTTCCTAATCGAACAGACCCTGCGTCACGCTCACTTCCGGCTTCCCGACCGCATCACCGACACCGACGACGGGAAGATCGACACCCACCTCTCCGGCCGTTCCCTGCTCGCCGTCCTGGTCACCACCCACCAGATCCTCAACCAAGGCGCCGACGACGACCCGGCTGCCTGGGCCCTGGCCTCGGCCATCAACCGCCGCACCCGCCAGGCCGTCACCTCCGCCACCCTGCCCCGGCCCGACGATAGCGACGTCACCACCATCATCCTCGACGACCGACCCCTGCCAGCCGCCGACTGAGACGCCTGGCGTCATCCACGGGCCGCCGCCCGGCGGTGAGCGAGGTGGGGCCACCGCAGCCGCGGCAGCGTGAAGAGGCGAAGGATGCAGGGGCGTCGGGTACGACGAAGCCGCGCCCGCATGGCGGATGCCGGCTTGGTGCAGGCAGGCCACGCGCCAACGTGGATCTGCCAGCAGTCGGCCAGTAGCCAGAACACCCCCGCGTCGGCGGCGAGGACGCAGATGCTGTCACGGATTCACCGGCCGTCTCAGGAACACCCCTGTCGGGGACGGCTGAAAAGTGGACCAGTAGCGATCGGGGTCAAGCTCCAGTCCAGGGAAAATGCCGCGATCTTTGGAAGCGGGGACGTGCTGCCAGCCGGTAGTGGAAATAGAGCTCAGCGACAAGGTCCCGCTTGGAGCCGGGCGGCAGCAACATCATTATTTACTAGGCATTCGAAGCATTCGCGGCATCCGACAACTGTGCCACGGACAAGCACAGTTTTGGGCTACGCCCGGGTGGTGACCGTATGCGCGTGCCGCTGTTAACGTCCGTCGCATGAAGCGCACCGTCACTCGTCCTCACAGCTGTTCTTGTAGCGCTCGCAGCGTGCTCTCCTCTTCCCTCGGAAACGGAGGGAACATCGACTCCTCGCCCTCACGTGGTCGCCGGTATCGATGGTGAGTCCCTGAGCGAAGCGGAACGTCGATACCTGGACGACGTCCTGGAGAAGGCCTCTGGTACCAAGTCCGGTGCGAAATGGAGGAAGAATGCCACTTCAGCGGACAAGGGCGCTCTTGACATGATTTTCGACGGCGAGAGATTGACGTTCTGTGGAGGCACCCCGCGACGCGATCGGGACTCCTTCATCGCACAAATGGGGCAAGATGTGGGGAGGTTCACGTTCATTCGCCAGGAAGCCGCACGCGAACACCTGTGCTGAAACTGGCTCCTGAGTATTTTCACTCAAGCCGTCGCCCAAATGGACGAGCTGTGCCCTGGAACGGTCGGGCACGCTGATACGCGACGGCTGCGGATGGAAGACCTGCCGCCTGAGCCACTGACCGGATCAGACACGAATGGTGGTAATGACGTCCCGTCTTGCACGGGTCGGCCAGGTGGCCTCGGCCACCACCGCCCTCTTGGGTCGTGGTTGCCATCTGTCTCCTGGCCGCCCTCGGGCATACGGAGCAGATCACGGCTGTGGCGTTGTTCGGTGCGACCGTCTTCGCTGGCGGCACGATCGTTGATGGCGATTCTTGAATATGACCAGCGGTGCTCTTCGCCCCATTTCGTGGACAGTCCCGCAAAGATCGCGTGGCAGGGAGGCAGCTCCGTCGACCGGATGGCGACGCGGCATGATGGCCCGCGTGACCAACGATGCGGATGCACATCCCGTACGGATAGCCGGCTACCACGACGGTCCCTTCGGCCTGAGCCCCGAGCTGCTGGACGAGAGGTTGTTCTGGATGGGGCACCTCTACCCCTGTGCCGAGGGTGAGGCCGGTGGGCTGATGTTCGGACCCGGCTATGCCTGGGCGGACCACCGGGCCTATCGAGAGCGTCTGTGGCAGCGGGCCGACTGGCCCGTCTTCACCATCCCGCTCGCTGGAGGTCACCAGCTCTACGTCGTCTACCGCGCCGTTCCTGACGAGGTGGGGGTCGACTATCTGGTGAACCACCCCAACTGGGAACGAGCCGAGCTGCTCGCGCGCGACGACGGGCACTTCATGGGCCCCGGACTGTCCTGGCCGGACCTGGTCACTGCTGCGGACAACGGCCTGCCCGGCGGCACCGTCGCAGACCCCCACGCCCGCCTGTTGCTCCTGCTGCCCGCCTTCGGGGACGCTGCCGCACCGCCGGAGGCCGTCGACCGCCTGGCCGCAGCATTGCGCGCCCGCCTCGGCTCGCAGGCTGCCGTGCCGCTCGCGAGGGCCATGCTCGAAGCTCAAGGGCTAACCGGTCCGGTGCGCTGGGCAGCGACGGAGAATGGCACGCGGATCAACGACGGCAGATACTCGTTGCGCAACCCTGCCAATGACATCGCCCTGCCCAGCTACCGCTTGGCCCGGGTGAGTGCCGCACTGGACCAGGTGAACGGTCGGGGCGTGATCCGCCCTGAGAGGATCTCGCCGTGACTGGAGTGATCACGGCAACGGCACCGTCCTGGATAGCACCATTCACCGGGCTACGCCCGCGCGACTTTCGCAAGCTGATCACGATGCTGCGCCGGGGGGCCGATCGTTCTCGCCGAGGGCGGCCCTGGTCACTGCCGCTGGAAGACCGGGTGCTTCTGGTCGCTGCGTACTGGCGGACCAACCTGACCCTGCGCCAGCTCGTCCCGCTGTTTGGCATCTCCAAGTCAGCTGCTGACCGAGTCGTCGATCACATCGGGCCGTTGCTGGCGCTGAAGCAGCGGCAGCGCTTCCGCGCGGGCACCGTGCTCATCGTCGAGGGGACGCTGGTGCCCACCCGCGACCACAGCATCGCCGAGCGGTCCAAGAACCACAGGTACTCCACCAACCACCAAGTGGTCATCGACGCTGACACACGGCTGGTCGTCGCGGTCGGACGGCCGGTGCCGGGCAACCGGAACGACTGCAAAGCGTGGGGCGAGTCAGGTGCCGCAGCCGCGGTTGGCAAGACCACCACGATCGCCGACGGCGGCTACCCCGGCACCGGTCTGGTCATCCCACACCGGCGGCCCAAGGGCGGCGAGCTCACCGACTGACAGGCCGGCACGATCGCGAGCACAAACATGTCCGCGCTCGGGTCGAGCACGTCTTCGCCCGGATGAAGACCTGGAAGATCCTGCGTGACTGCCCGCTCAAGGGAGACGGCGTGCACCACGCGATCCTCGGCATCGCCCGCCTGCACAACCTCCGCCAGGCCAGTTGACCGGCCCGCCGCCCAGACCACTCGGTAGCTGATGCCTCTCTCGGAACACCCCCGCGTCGGCGGGGAGGACGTGTACTGGGAGTTCTTCTCGACCTTGGGGAGCGGAACACCCCCGCGTCGGCGGGAAGGACCCGGTGCCTGTGTCAGCAAGGAGTCCGCATCGCGGAACACCCCCGCGTCGGCGGGGAGGACTGCCGCAGCAGATCCTCCGGCGGGTCCGTCATCGGAACACCCCCGCGTCGGCGGGGAGGACACGACCGTCACGCGGTTCTTCTGTCGCGTCCACGGAACACCCCCGCGTCGGCGGGGAGGACGGGGTTTCTCTATCCCCAGATCTTCCCAAAAGCGGAACACCCCCGCGTCCGTGGGGGTGTTCCGCCGCGACGGCGACGCAATGCCCAGTGCCTTAGGTCCTCCCCGCCGACGTTGATGAGGACGGTCGAAAACGACCAGGGATGCTGCTCGCCTCAGTTCGTTCGTTGTTCAACGGAGTGGGGAGTGCTGGGGAGCGATCAGCGTGATGTTGAGTGGTTGTTCGGCGCCTCCCGTGCCATTGGGCCTGATCACGCGCAATAGGGTGCTCGGGATCGGGATCGCGGTTGGCTTGGGAGGGACAGGTGATGAAGGTCATCGAGCATGAGCTGACGGCCCCTTGGGAGGCGGTCCTGCTGGAGCCGACCGCGGCTGCCAGCACGGGGGTCGTCGTGCTGGCGGGGTCGAGCGGTCGGGTGGACCGGCAACGCGCCCGGCTGCTCGCCGAGCAGGGCTTCCTTGCCCTGGCGATCCGCTGGTTCGGCGGCCTCGGACAGCCGAAGGGGATCTGCGAGGTGCCGCTGGAGACATTCGTCGCCGCGGTGGACCTGCTGCGGTCGCGCGGGGCGGAGCGCGTTGGTCTGCTCGGCTTGTCCAAGGGAGCCGAGGCTGCGCTGCTGACCGCGGTGCACGAGCCGCGCGTCGATGTAGTGGTCGCCATGGCACCGACTTCGCTGGCCTGGTGCAACGTCGGGCCAGGGCTCGATGGTCAGTCACGCCCGTATCGCTCTTCGTGGAGCTGGCGCGGGTGTCCGCTGCCGTTCGTCCCGATGGATGATTCCTGGAAGCCCGCCAGGCGGGAAAACGGTCCGGTGGCGATCCGCGGCTGGTACGAACTGAGCGAGGAGACGTTCGCCCGGCATCTGGATGCTGCGGCGATTCCTGTGGAGAAGGCACGCGCTGATGTGTTGCTTGTCGCCGGCGGGGACGACGCGATGTGGCCGTCGCTGCGGTATGCCGAGCAGTTGGCAGCGCGACGTCACCAGGCAGGCGCCCAGGTCCGCGTTGTGGTCCGTGAGGATGCCGGACACCGGCCGCGTTTCCCCGGCGAGAGCCCGGCCGCGCCTTCGGAGACCTTTCTGTATGGAGGATCAGCGGACGCCGATGCTTTGCTCGGCAAGGCTGCCTGGGCGTCCATCCTCAACCTGCTCGGTCCTGCTTAGCCTCGATCCACCGAGTGACTCGCGTCCTGTGGATGAGCAATCAAGAAGAGGTGCCCGCTGACCTGCGATGATGGGAGTTCTGACGCTTCCAGCACGCACAATCAGCAAGGCACCTCGTAGATGCAAGTTTCCCACACTCCGGCAGCGGTCTCCGCTGTGTTCGATGACCCGAACCTGATCGCGCATGCCGGACTCGTCCCGGTGATGCGGCTGGCCGAACGGTGCGGGCTGTCGGACCTGGTGACGCAGAAGGTGAAGCTGACTGGGGCGAGGAACGGTGCGGGGGCTGCGGCGGACGCCAAGGTCACCAGCATCGTGGGAGGCATGGCTGCGGGCGCGGACAGCATCGAGGACCTTGGAGGCTTGCGGCACGGTGCGATGCCGACGCTGTTCAGCGGTATCCGCGCCCCGTCCACGCTTGGCACCTTCCTTCGCGCGTTCACCCACGGTCACGCCCTCCAACTCCACGCTGTGCACCGCAGATTCCTGGCCGCGCTGGCCGCGCACACTCCACTGCTGCCTGGCTCAGTGCGTGTTGTCCTGTGTCACCGAGTCGTCCCTGACGCGGTCGCTCTGACCTGCGAAGAGGAATCTTGAGTGGCGAAGTAGCCGTGAACCGCGGGTGCCACCGTTCGGAGATGTGGAGAGTTTTCGCCAGTGGATCTTGCTGGTTCGTGAGGATGCTTGGGGAGAGCTGCTGCGGCGAGTTCGACGGCGTCGGGGTAGATCGCGGCGTGGGTGTAAGCGTCGAGTTCGGTTGAGATGCAGCGGTGGTGATTGTGGGTCTGCAGTGCGAGGAGCCGGTATCTCCAGTGGTGCGGAACTGCGGCTGGGGAGGCCGGCCAGGGCGGGACGGCTTCGACCGCAGTTTGGTGGGCGAGGGTGAGTTGCTGGGGTGTGAAGCGGCGGAGGAGGCGGTTCACCCGGCGCTGGGCGGTGGTGATCTCCGGGCATGTGGAGAGGTCGAGGTGGGGTTCTCCGACATCGCTGAGCCAGATTCCGTGCCGCGTGCAGACCTTGTGGTGAACCGGGAGGTGGACGGGGATGGGCTGGCGGATGCCGAGGCGGGCCGTGCACCGGTGGCAGGCGGTTGTGGCCCGGACGGGGCCTTCGTCGGTGCCGAAGGCGGGTAGTGCGTGAGCCAGGCTGGCGGTAGTGGTGCTGGTGAGGTGGGCGAGTTCGTGCAGGGCATGGGTGCCTGCGGGGGCGAGCATGTGGTGCTGGGCTCGGTCGTCGAGGTTGTTGGTCTTGGCGGAGAACCAGGTGGGCAGTACTGCCAGTACCTCGGTGACGGTGAGGTGGTTGGCCTGGGCGATGCGGGCCAGGTAGGAGTTGAGGGTTTCCCCTGCGATCGGGGCGACTCGCTGTGGCAGCACCGGTGTCCGCTCCTGCTTTCGGGCGAGCGTGCGGGACATCCCGGATGGGATCTGGGGATTTTCCTCCTGAGAGTTGTCTTCCCTGCGGCTGGCCGGGACCAGCACTCGGCGGTCCAGCTCGCGGTAGAAGGTTGACCGGCTGCCCTGGAAGCCGAGGTCGGCTACTTCTTTGAACAGGGCGCTGGGCCGCAGGTGCGGATCCTCGGTGAGTCGCTGACGGCAGTAGCTGGCGAGGGGTTCGGTGAGCAGACTTGGCCGTGGGGCCCGAATCCCCGGCGTTCTGCGGCCGTTGATGTAGTCGCGGACGGTTTGGTGGCTATGGCCGATGTGGTCGGCGATGGCCTGCACCGGCCATCCGGCCGCATGCAGGGTGAGGATCTTCTCGGCTCGTTCTCGGGGCAGCATGGGTGTTGATCACGTGGCGGGTGGCCGTGGGGACTGGGAAGTGAAGTCGGCGTCGACGGCGTCGAGGGCCTTCTTGGTGATCTTCTCGGTGCCGTCCAGGACCGCGTTGATGGCAGCACCGCGGATTAGCCAGAGCAGGCTCCCGATCATCCCGTGGGTGCGTTGGTGCAGGTATCGGTCGAGTCTGGTGAGGGCACCGGGCCGGTGGCGGTGGAGCCGCAGGCTGTCTTCCAGGGCTGCAATCAGCGCGGTCCACTGCTGGTCCTGGCCGAATGGTCCGGTGCGGACCATGCCGAACCGGCCGGCGATCTGCTCTCCGCGGGCGCCGGAGAGCAGTCCGGTGCGTTCCAGGCTGATCCCGGCGTAGACGAAGGTGGCCGGGATGCGTTCGGAGAAGTACTTCAGGGTGTCGGAGGCTTCGGCGCCGGCGCGTGTGGCGGTGTTGAGGTTGTGGAGTTCGTCGACCGCAACGAGGGTCACACGGGCGTCCGTACTGACGCCGCAGACCGCGTCGGCGATGTCGGTGATGTTGCTCCTGGTGGAGATCGGCAGGTCGAAGAACCGGGCGAACTCCATCGCGATCATCTTGGGGGTGGCGGCGGGTGGGACAGTGATGTAGATGACCGGGATGTCGCTGGAGGAGTTCGGGTGACGCCGTCGGTGGATCACCTCGACGGTCTTGCCGAGTTGGGTGAGTGCGGTGGTCTTTCCTGTTCTGGCAGGGCCGGACACCATCAGGCCGCATCGTCCGTAGTGAGCGTTCTTGTTCATCTGGATTAGTCGGCGGCCCGAGGTGATGACCTGGCGGATCGTGGGAGTCTGGACCACCAGCAACCGTGAGTGGTGGTCGATGCGGTCATCGTCGTAGCAGGCTCGTTTGTCGTCCGCGAGACCCGACCAGATCGCCTCGGGCAGCAGCTCCGGCATTGTGGGTATCTCGGTGACGAACCCGCGCCAGCCCGGCAGCGTAGTCAGCTGCAGATGCCCGTACCTGTCTGTGGAATCCCCGCCCTGTCCCGGCACCTGGCTCACCACCGCTTGTCCGCTTCGGTGAACGGGTCGAAGATCGGCATCGGGATCACCTGGGCGACGTTCTCCTCGGGAGCGTCGTCTGCTTGATCCGCTTCTCCGTCTGCAACGTGGTCGGCAGGGGGCCGGGCCTCGGGCGTGATGGGGGTGGACGGCGGACTGGACTTGGTGCGGGCGGCGACGCGACGGTCCCGGCGGCTGAGGCGGGGTCTGCTGCCTGCGTCACCGCTGTCAGCGGGACCCTGATGGGCTCGTCGCAGCAGGTCGGCGACGGCATCGGCGAGTTGTTCCTCACTCCCTCCGGGCAGGGTGCGGCGGGTATGGTCCCAGGCCAGTTCGCCGAACGGGGCAGCGACGCGGTGCAGCTGTTTCCAGAACAGGGTGATCCAGCCGCCCTTCCAGTGGTCACGGACCCAGACGCGGGACACGTCGTAGGGGTCGTAGTGGATCTCCCACAGATCCTTGCGGTCCTTGACCCCCGACCGCTGCTGCCGCAGCGGGTTCAGGGCCTGGTCGTCGTAGGTCCGGTGTTTGATCTTCACGCCGTAGGCGTTGATCGCCCGCCAGGTCGCGGGCAGCAGCTCGATGTAGTCATCAGCCGACAACGCGACCGGGACATAGCCCGCCGTCTCGACGAGGGCGGCGTACTTCTCGTTCGGGCTGAACATCCGCCCGGGGTGAAGGGGGTCGCGCAGTCCGTCGTGGGGCCGGCTCTGCCAGACCACGATCCACTCGTCCAAGAGCTCCTGCAGTTCCAGCAAGGACCAAAGCGGCTGCTGTTCGACGTGCCGACCGCGCCGCTCGGCGTTGAAGCCGGTGTAACCGGCCACGAACTGGGCAAACAGAGTTCCGACCGAACCCAGCATCCGCTCGATGTGGCCCTTCTCCCAGCCCGATGCGTCGTGAACCGGCTGGAAATTGATGCCCAGGAAGTTGCAGGAGGCCCGGAAGTTCCGGGAGATGAACACCTTCCCCTGGTCGACCACGATGGTCTCGGGGACGATGACCGGCCGGGCAGCGGCGTGCTCCAGACGCGCGTCGATGTCCAGCAACCGCCTGAACGGCAACGCCGAGCGTGACATCGCCAACGCCTGGGCCCAGCCAGGCCGCATGGGCTCAGGGGTGACGGTGCGGGCCAGCAACACGCTGGCGTCCACGGACTTGGTCGTCGGCCGCAGCACCGCCGCGGTCACGCTCCTGGTCGCGACATCGATCATGCCGGTCATATCAACTCGGGTGGCGACCCCGTCGTCCAGGCGGACCAGCACGTCCAACGGGGTGGAGTCCATCTGCATCAACTCGCCCGGCGCCACTGCTGTTCTTTCGCCGAACGGCCCGTCGGGGCGGTCCGCCAGCGACCGGCGGGTGCGGGCCGAACCGGTGGTGTGCTTGCCCGCCGACAGCTTCTCCAGCAGACGGTAGAGACTGCGCTGCGAGGGCAGCTCCACCGCACCCCGGCCGTGATCCGCCTCCAGGATCTGACCGGTCCGCCAGAACAGGTAAGTCGCCGTCCGGGTGGAGCCCTGGGCGGCCTCGGCGACTGCCTTCCGCATCGCCTCCACCACCAGCGGGTCCACCCGGCCGTGTGCGCTGACGGGCTTGGTGGACCGGTGGTCGGCCATCCCGACCACTCCGCGGGCTTCATAGCGGCGGCGACGCTTGGTGATCGCACTCGCTGTCACTGGCCACCCCGCAGCGGTCAGTTCCGCTGCCTTGGCCTGCTCGCGGCGGGTTAGCGACACAACCGCCGGGTCGTACTCCGGCTTCGGCCTCGTGCCAGCAGGTGCCTGCGGCGGAACCCCGCGCAACACCTCCACGATGTGCTGTTCCCACCACAGTGCCTCCGCCGCTACTGCCTCCGGCAGACCCTCCAACGGCGTGGTCGGCGGAACCGGTGTCCGCGACGACGCGCGTACCACTTCGAAGTCCTCGGCCGCCGACAACTCGATCAGGCCGATGTCGGTGACCGCACCATCCGTGTCCGCCAGACGCACGGTCGTGCCGGACACCGCGATCACTGTGTGCAGGCCCTCGGCCATTCGTACTCGATCACCGATCGACACTCCGACAGGCCGCCGCGGTCGACGTCCCTCGTTCACCACGAGCCCCCCGATGGACCAGCGGCCCGCACCAGCGTGGTGGGGCCAAGCCGCTCATGCGCGAGATCGGCCACCAGTTCCTGCCTCCACATCAGGTGAAACAGCGCGGGCAGGACCGCCAGCCGGTCCCCGACGTCCTCGGCTCCCGTCAGCAACGGCGTCGGTGCTGCGAATGTCTCCTGTAACCGGGCTGCGATCTCAGGTCTGTCGGCGCAGCGCGGGTGCCGATAGCGGGCCAGCCACCGCAGATTCGCCATCAGCGCAGGATCAGGGGTGCCGACGTGCTCAAACTCCCAGCCGACCGCCGAACAGGCCAGATCGGTGGCTGCGAACGCCTCGGCGGTCCGCTCGTCGACCTGGTCCTCGGCACGAACATCGACCACGCGAGCACGGCCGTCGGCAAGCCGTACGAAGTAGTCCGGGGCATGGCGCCGCTTCTCTTTCCCGTCGTGCCAGTGCAGCCAGAACGGCTGCGAAGCGATCCCCACAACGTCCGGATCGAAGTCCAACATGATCAGCCGGTCCTGTTCCAACCACGACTCGAACCCCACATGACGTCCAGTCGAAGCGGCCCACCACCAGCCTGGGAAATGCCCGAGTCCGCGCGACCAACGAAACGTCCGGACCGGAGTTGCCTCCTCCCACGCCAGCCCGTGGCACTGAGCCAACGGAGCAACCCGCTCGTGGCCTCCAGTACCGCCGAATCGGAGCGTGAACCCACCTCCGGCCGCTTCATGCTCCGAAGCAGCCACGACGCTCACCGGATCAGCTCGCCCAGCAGTTCGTCATCCACCCGCAGCGGCGCGAGCAGGTCGCGGACGTATGCCTCCCGCTTGATGACGGACGCGGCTGTCCACCACTCGCCCAGTCCGGCCAGGTGGTTGCGGATCCTCTCCACCTTCTCCGGGTGCCCGGCCGCGTCACGCCAAGCGGCCCAGTTCTTGGCCGGCTCCGCCGTTGCCAATGCGTCCACCAGCTTGTGCTGGACCGAAGCGATGAACGGGCTCCCGAAGTACACATCCTCCTGGCCGTCGAACTTTCGGTCGAACAGCATCTTGTGCACAGCCCGGACCTCGTCGATCGAGTCCAGATGCACGAGCGGTATGACACCGTCTCCGGCCACGAGCCCACATCCCCGGTCTGAGCAATCACGTACCGAGGAAACCGTAGTGGCAACAGAGTGGGTTTGAGCAAGATTCACTGACAAAGAGGAAGATCGACTGTCACAGGACACGTGTTTCTCATCCCGTGGCTCGTGTCGAGAGCTCTTAACGGGTGATCTGTCTCAGCGAAGACTGAGCGATTCTCATCGAAGGTTGGGTGACTGCTCTGGTCCGATTCGCTCGTCGGCTCGCGTTCACAGCGAGCGGTGGAAAAATGGTGGACAAAGATCGTGCGAGCGGCAGACTGACCCGTGTGAAACGACTGCTGGTGGATGTGGAGAGCGTCACTACGCGGTTGGTACGTCGATTCGGTCCCCAGGTTGCCGAATGGTGCGCTCACACGCCGGATCTCATCGCGCGGCTGACGTCCCAGTGGGGTCTTTCGCTCGGTGAGTGCGTTGTGGCAAACCGGAGCTCGTTCGAAGCCTGCGTGCGGGTGATCATTCGGACAGGGATGCCGGTGCGGTCGTGGGCATGAAGAAACGGGCCCCTTGGTAGTGACGTGGTTGTTGAGGCCGGTCACGAGCAAGGAGACCCGTTGTCTGACGAGTTGACCATCCCTGCTGTGCCTGCGTCCACCTCGGTCACCCCTGGGTGTGACTGCTACGTCCACAGGTTCGGTTCGATCGCTCCCGGACGGCGGGTGCGGTGCTATCCGAGTGACATGACGGATGCGGAGTGGGCCGAGGTCCGCTCCGCGATGCCGGTGCCGGCCTGGCTCCTGAAGCGGGGCGGGCGTCCGGAGGCGTACTGCCACCGTGAGATGCTCGACCAATGCCACGAAGTTAAGGATTCGGTGGTGGCGTCAAGATGTCGGGGAGGGTGATCTTGTAGGTGCTCGGAGCGGTGCGGACGAGCCCGGATCCACCGGTTGATGTCTGGCAGTAACGTTGCCGGGAACGAGGAAGTGCCCCGCGACCTGCGATGATGGGAGTTCTCTACGCTTCCACCACGCACGATCAGCAGGGCACTTCTGAGATGCAATCTTCCCATGCCGCGGCGAAGGTCTCCGCACGGTTCGATGATCCGAATCTGATCGCGTACGGCGGGCTGGAGCCGCTGGTGCGCCTGGCAGAGCGGTGCGGACTGCCGGAGCTGACCGGCGAGCTGGTACGGCTGCCGGCCTCGAAGGACGGCACTGGCTCGTTCCCCGCTGCGAAGGCGATGGCTCTGATCGCGGGCATGGCCGCGGGGGCGGACAGCATCGACGACATGGACAGACTGCGGCACGGAGCGATGCGGCGCCTGTTCACCGGGGTGCGGGCACCCTCCACGCTGGGCAGCTTCCTGCGGTCCTTCACCCACGGACACGTGAAGCAACTGCACGCCGTCGCCCGCCGGTTCCTGCCCCGCCTGGCCGCGCACACCCCGCTGCTGCCCGGCGCGGACCAGATCGCCTACCTCGATCTGGACGACACCATCAAGCCGGTCCACGGCTATGCCAAGCAGGGCGTCGGCTACGGATACAACAAGGTCAAGGGCCTGAATGCGCTGATCGCGACGCTGTCCACCCCGCTGGCCGCCCCGGTGATCGCCGCCACCAGACTGCGCAAAGGAGGCGTGAACTCGGCGCGCGGAGCAGGCTCGTTCGCCGCCGAGGCAGTCCGGACCGCCACCGCCTGCGGCGCCAAGGGCACGCTGATCGTGCGGGCGGACTCGGCCTACTACGCCGCCGAGGTGATCGCCGCCTGCCGCGCGGCAGGCGCCCGCTTCTCCGTCACCGTGCGGATGAACGCCTCCGTCAAGGAGGCCATCGCCACGATCGACGAAGGCACCTGGACGCCAATCAAATACCCCAAGGCGGTGTGGGACGCCGAGGAGGAACGCTGGATATCGGACGCCGAGATCGCCGAAATCCCCTACACCGCTTTCACCTCGAAACCGAAGAAGCAGCAGGTCACCGCGCGCCTCATCGTGCGCCGTGTCAAGCGGCTGAACCCCGCGGCCGTGCCCGAGGGCCAAGGCGAGCTGTTCACCGCCTGGCGCTACCACGCCGCGTTCACCGACACACACCTGCCGCTGGCGGACGCCGAGCGTGATCACCGACGCCACGCAGTCGTGGAACAGGTGATCTCCGAGTTGAAGAACGGCCCGTTCGCGCACGCCCCCTCGGGCAACTTCCAGGCGAACGCCGCCTGGCTCGCGCTGGCCGCCATCGCCTTCAACCTCACCCGCGCCTGCGGGACCCTCGCCGACACCTTCCACGCCCGCTCGACCTGCGCGACCATCCGCGACCACCTCATCAACGTGCCCGCCCGCCTGGCCCGTTCGGCCCGCCGTCTCATCCTGCACCTGCCCGAACGCTGGGCCTGGCAACACGCCATCGAAGCCCTGTTCCACGCCGTGCACACCCCGCCCCAACCGGCCTGACCAGCCCATATCCGACCCGCCCGCCAGGGCCCGAGACCTGTGGACATGTGGAAGAGCTGGGCAGACCAGCGGTCCCTCCACGCCCGCAACCGAACAGCCCGCCCCGATCACCGAAAACAATCACTCACGAAGTGAGCCGGTGGATCCGGGACGAGTCGGTCGTTGCGGGCCCAGTAGCACAGTTGCGCAGTGAGACTGCTGAGGGGGCGTCCAGAGGTGGGGAGTCCGAGACGCCGGGCGATATCCCGGGTGTGCATGGCCTGGTTGGAGTTCGCAGCCAGGATCTGGCAGACCTGGCCCCAGCGGCCGGAGAGGGCCCGGCTCGGGTCCTGCGCGCTGGGCAGGGCGGGTGGGTGGACGGTGATCTCGATGCCGGTGATCGGGGTGCTGTCGCGTGGACGCCCGTCGCGGTTCCAGATGTTGTAGCGGGAGGTTCCGCACTTGACGATGCGGGTGGACAGCCGCATCCGGCGCCCAGGAAGCAGTGCGTGCAGGACGCGGGCGCCGATGTGTCCTACCAGGTCGGGGTGGCTGTCCGGCCCTGATGCCGCGGTTGTCCCGGCGAGGCTGACGACCGTGTCACGGGCGGCCTCTAGGGCGATGGTGAAGCCGGCCCGGTCCGGATCGCAGCCGGGCATTGTCTCCACCGCGGTCACCATGACCGAGCGCAGGGCCTGGTAGAGGGTGAGTAGTCCCCACATCTCCTGGTTGAGGCCCACCGGGTCCTTCGAGCGTAGGACTCGGCCTTTGAGCAGGGTGTGACGTAGTGCCAGGTAGGTGACCTCGATCTCCCAGCGCTCGTGGTAGAGACGAACCAGGTGGTCTGCGGGATCGGTGCGGTGGTCGCTGAGTGTGGTGAGCAGGCGGTAGGTTCCGCCGAAGTCCCCGCCGTCGGCGGTGCGGGCCCGGATCTCGGCCTCGATCACCCGCAGACGGAGGCCTCCGAGCCGGGTGAGGTAGGAGCCATCTGACAGCAGCGCCAGCACGGGCGGTCGTCGGGTGCTGGTGGCACGGATCAGGAACTGGGCCCCCTGGGCTGCGATGTCCGCGAGCAGTTCATTGCTGTCGAAGGCGCGGTCCGCCAGCAGGAGCATGTCCGAGGTCAGGTGGCCGGCCAGATCATGGGCGTAGTCGGTCTCGCCTTTCGAGGCCGGTCCGAAGACGGCGGCGATCAGGCCGCGGGTGCCTGTTTCGCACAGGGTCATGAGCATCAGCCGGGGGTAACCGGTCGGGCCATGGCGACGCTCGGTGCGGCCGAGCCATGATCGGTTGCGCTCGTGGTCGGGGACGTTCAGGCTCCCGCAGCCGTCGAAGGCGACCGTACGCCAGCGGCGGTAGCGCACTCCGGGCGTGGAGGGCTGGGCCAGCGGGCCGGCAAGTACGTCGAACAGCTGCTTGAAAGGGGCCACGCCGACTCGTCGGCGCAGATCACGAAGGGCCTTCTCCGAGGGCTGCGGCACCCGGAGGCCCAGTCCGGCCACGAGTTTGCCCCACACCAGTCCGGTGCCCAGATGCTCGAACAGCCCGAGCGCGAGGACAAGGTACACCCCGACGCGAGAGGGGAGGCTCCGCAGCCGTTGCTCGTGCGCCCCTGTCTCGTCCAGCACCGCGTCCACCAACTCGGGTGGGATGACCTGGGTTAACTCGCCGATATGACCAGGCGCGAACACGTTGGTTCCGCCCGTGACAGACTGGGCCACTGGGTCTCTGCTTTCTCAGGAAGATCTTGGTCGATCCCCTGAATAGCAGAGGCCCCTCCTCATCTCACCCGCCTTTGACATTCACGGCGAGCGCTTAACTTCGCGGCATTGGATGCTCGACGCTGTGCGCTACCTGGTCGACAACGGCGTGAAGTGGATGGCCATGCCGGTCGACTTCCCGTACTGGCGGGCGGTCTACGACTTCTTCCGCCGCTGGCGGACCTGCGACTACGTGCGTGAGCTGCACGAACGCCTGCGCCTCACGGCGAGGGAACGCTCAGGCCGCAACGCCGAGCCCAGTGCGGGAGTCATCGACAGTCAGTCGGTGGATGCCTCCGAGACCGTCGGTGAGGACAGCCGCGGATACGACGGCGGCAAGTCACGTGACGGACGCAAGCGTCACGTCCTGACCGATACCGAGGGTCTGCTCCTCGAGGTGACCGTGACCACGGCCGATGTGCACGACTCCAAGGCCGCCCCCGTGCTGCTGGAGACGTTCATGGACCAGCCGGGCCGGCTGCTGAAGCTGGTGTGGGTCGACAGCGCCTACCAGGGTCCGGCGCTGGCGAAGGCGTTCGCCCGCCACGGAGTGCGCGTCGAGGTCGTGCGCCGCTCCGACGGGCGGCGCGGATTTGTCGTACTGGCCCGCAGGTGGGTGGTGGAGCGCACGCTGAGCGGGCTCTCCCGATCACGCCGCCTCAACCGCGACCACGAACGACGCCTCGACCACCACGCCCAGATGGTGTGGTGGGCCGCCGTGATCAGGCTGTCCCGGCGCCTGGCCGGGGACGCTCCGCACTGGCCGGACAAGCGCCCCGGCCGACTGTCCCGGGTGCGGGCGTGAACCGTCCGTCCTTCGCCCGCACCAGCCAGCCCCGCTTCTCCAGCACGTAGGCACGGTGCCGGATCTTCTCCACCTCGTTCTTGATCTCCGCTTCCCGGCCCACCGCCCGCGTCAGCTCCACCCCGTTCACCGGCCCCGAAGCGGCCACCACCGCGGCGAACACCTCCCGATACAGGCCGCCGAGCGCCTCCTCGCCCATGCCCGACCGCCACACCGGCGGCCGCTCGCCATGCCCCGCGCTGGAGACGCTCGATCCCACGGCGGCAGCCATCTCACCACCAGACGGCACGGAAACCGGCGTATCACCCGGGCTCTCCTCGGCCAGCACCGACACGAGCTCCTCACGCCCCACCCGGGCCCGCTCGACTCGCTCCCGCGCGGCATCCACCTCCGCCTGAGCCTGCTCCAGGACCTCCGTCCAGGACTCCAGATCCTGCCTCGCCCGCGCCTCACGCTGTTCCATCAACCCCAGCACCGACGGCATCGCGCCCTCCTCGATCAACAACAAGCCGTCCGCTGCCTGCCCCTACCCCGTCGCGGTCATGCCCCGCACGCGAAGAAGCCCCTGCTCATCGAACAGGGACTCCCTTTGCCACAACGCACTAAAGCCAAGTTTAGACCGACCGGCAAATGGTGGCGCTGGACACGAGACAGGCACGGGCCTGAGTGATCATGGAGTCCTACCTTTCAAGCGTGGGTTTCCGCTGGTCATTCGTAGGATCGGTGGGCCCAGGGGCTCCGGGTATGGCTGTCATGGAGGAGCCGATCGGATGGCTCAGAGAACATGGCCGCCCGGAGCCCCGCGACGACTCGACCGCCAATTGGGATACGCGACTTGATCGCTCTGTAGGACTACGTCGGCGAGGTCGTCTGCGGGATGGACTGACGACGAGCTGACGGAGGTGGCCGTGCCCCAGATCTGGGCCGGGATGGACATCGGCAAGGAGCATCACCACTGTGTGGTGATCAACGAGCGGGGCGAACGGCTGCTGTCCCGCCGAGTCCTGAATGACGAGGCGGCCCTGCTGGAGCTGATTCGCGACGTCCTGGACATCGACTCGGAAGTGCTGTGGGCGGTGGACGTCAACCACGGCGGCGCTGCGCTGCTGATCGGTCTGCTGCTCAACCACGGTCAGCCCATGGCCTACCTCACCGGCCTGGCCGTCCACCGCGCGTCCGGCACCTACCGCGGCGAGGGCAAGACCGACGCCAAGGACGCCTTCGTCATCGCCGACCAGGCCCGCATGCGCCGCGACCTGGGCCTGCTGCGGCCCGGCGACGAAATAGCCGTCGACCTGCGCATCCTCAC
Organism: Streptomyces sp. NPDC001292; assembly: GCF_042896465.1. NCBI lineage: Bacteria > Bacillati > Actinomycetota > Actinomycetes > Kitasatosporales > Streptomycetaceae > Streptomyces > Streptomyces sp. NPDC001292. The sequence goes on along the minus strand of NZ_JBIAXG010000073.1, from coordinate 8,744 downwards.
CACCCGCCGCACCGACCTCGCCGGCGACCGCACCCGCCAGATCAACCGGCTCCGCGCCCAACTGCTGGAGTTCTTCCCCGCGTTGGAACGCGCGCTGGACCTGACCAACAAGGGTCCCGTCATTCTCCTGACGGGATACCAGACACCGGCCGCCATCCGCCGCGCCGGCGCGAAGCGTATCGAGACCTGGCTGCGTAATCGCAAGGTCCGAAGCGCCGCGGCCCTGGCCAAGGCCGCCCTGGAGGCAGCGCAGGCCCAGCACACCGCACTGCCCGGCGAAACACTGGCCGCCGGCATGGCGGTCCGTCTCGCGAAGGCGGTGATGACCCTCGACGAGGAGATCGCCGAGCTCGATGCGCTCATCGAGGCCCGGTTTCGTGAGCACCCGCACGCCGACGTGATCTGCAGCCTGCCCGGAATGGGCACTCAGCTCGGTGCCGAGTTCATCGCAGCCACCGGCGGCCACATGACCGCCTTCGCGAGCGCCGACCGTCTTGCCGGCTACGGAGGCGTGGCCCCCGCTGCCCGCGACTCCGGCCGCGTCAGCGGCAACCACCACCGCCCGCGGCGCTACCACCGCGGCCTGCTGAGGGTGTTCTACCTGTCGGCGATGGCGAGCCTGAAATCCTGCCCAGCATCGCGGACCTACTACGACCGCAAACGCGCCGAGGGCAAGGGACACAAGCAGGCCCTGATCGCGCTCGCACGGCGGAGAGTGAACGTCCTCTGGGCGATGATCCGTGACGGAGCGTGCTACCAATCCGCACCGAGTGTCGCACCCGCGGTTTGACAACGGCATTGGGATGTTCTCTACGCTCAGTGATCACCGGAGGGCCCGTGCCTGTCCTGCCATCTTGCCTGCTCGAACCCCTGTGGGACCAGTTCGCCGCTCTACTGCCCGCACGCGATGACTATGCGCCGACCCACCCGCTGGGCTGTCACCGTCGCCGGGTCCCGGACCGGCTCGTCTTCGAGCACATCGTGCAGGCCCTGGTCCACGGCACCGGATACGAGCGGATCGCCAGTCCGGGCTGCTCGGACCGCACCATCCGACGCCGCATCCAACTCTGGTCGCAGATGGGCATATCAGAGCAGGTCCACGCCCTGGCGCTCCAGGCGTATGACCGGATGATCGGCCTTGAGCTGGCCGAGATCTCCGTGGACGGCTGCATCACGAAAGCCCCCTCGGGCGGCGAGAAAGCCGGACGCTCCCCGGTCGATCGGGGCAAGCAGGGACTGAAGCGATCGATGGCCTCCGACGCGGCCGGGGTCCCCCTGGGGATCGTCTCCGCAGGCGCCAACCGGCACGACTCACTGCTGCTCGGCCCCACCCTCGAAGCAACGAAAGCACAGGTGGGAGCACTCCCGGAGCAAGTGAACGTCAATCTCGACCGGGGCTACGACAGCGCCAGGACTCGCGCCCTGCTCGACGAGTTCGGCTTCACCGGCGAGATCGCCCGCAAGGGCGTCCCCGCACCGATCCAGGCCGGCAAGCGGTGGGTGGTCGAGCGTTCCCACGCGTGGATGAACGGCTACGGCAAGCTGCGACGCTGCACCGAGAAGGACGGCAGCGCCGTGGACTTCTACCTCTACCTCGCCGCCGCTTTCGTCACGCTCCGCGTGCTCATCCGCCGCTCGACGACCCGCTACCGCTGGGACGACCGCCCCACCACCCGACGCCTCAAGTGATCCATTTGCCGGTCGGTCTTAGCCGTGGGAGGAAGCCAAGTGGATGGCTCAGCCGCCCATCCAAGTTGCAGTGCGTCATCGGGCAACGGTGAGTGGAACGTCGCCTTCGATGGCTCCGCGAAGGACACGCGCTACCTGCTCGCCCGGCTGCAGGCTGCACAGCGCCGGGTAGACCGGTCGCCTCAGAGAGACGTCCTCGGGCTCGCGTCCGCGATTCGCGGATGCGAGCCCGTTCCAACGGCCTCGCAAACCCCGAACGGTTGATCACCTTGGGACAGCGCGTGAAGTAGCGGGCAGGGCCGCCTCTCTCCGGCCGCGGCCGCATCCACCCTCCGGCAAGAGCCGTGCCGTCAGCCAGCTGGTGCACTGCCATGACCGGCTGGGCAGGCACCCACCTCGAGACATCACTCTTTCAGGCGCATGCGTGACAGAAGAACACGCATCGAATCTGAAGAAAAACTGTTCTGGCCACAGTAGACATTGACTCATCCCGGGGTTACAGTTTCCGTTGTACTCAGGAAGTCGATGAGGGCACGGCAGACACGAACTGCCGCGCATGCACGTCAAGCAGGACGCGGCCTCGCAGGGGCCGCGAGCAGTACCCGCAGGATCCAGCAGTACAACCGAGTAACCGAAAGTAAGGAGCAGACGCCATCAGGATCGCCCGGGTGAGGAAGAGTCCGCCCGGGTACCGCAGGCCCCCGGATTGGAAGGTGGTCCCCGGTCACGCATCCGCGATCCCCGCAGCCCCGCCCTCCCAGGCGAAACCTGCGGACATAGAAGGCCGGCACAGTGCGCCGGTAGATGGTGTTGAAAGCTCGGGGCCTGGGTGCCGTACGGCACCCAGGCCCCCCGACGCGTCCGCTGAAAGAAGAGGTCTATGCTCCCTGCCGATTCCCGTCCCGTCGACAATCTCGACGATGACGACTACCCCGCCTACACCATGGGCCGGGCCGCCGAGATGCTCGGCACCACCCCCGCCTTCCTCCGCGCCCTCGGCGAACACCGCCTGATCACCCCGCTGCGCTCCGAGGGCGGACACCGCCGCTACTCCCGCTACCAGCTGCGCATCGCCGCCCGTGCCCGCGAACTCGTCGACCAGGGCACCCCGATCGAGGCGGCCTGCCGCATCGTCATCCTCGAAGACCAACTCGAAGAAGCCCGGCGCATCAACGAGGAACTGCGTACCCAAGGCCGCGAGTCGCAGTCGAAGACCTCGCCAGACAGATGACACGCCCTCTCGCCCGTCGGCAAAACAGCCTGCCCATCGCCCTACCTCGACAGGCTCAAGCGGCCTGATCGGCCCAGTCACCTCAGGCGGCCCGCGGGATTCCCGCCGGGATCGTCGGCCAGCACGATGGCGGCCTTGACGCGCTTGCCCACCGGTTCACGCCGGACCTCGAAGCTACGGCACACCGCCATCGCTATCTCCAGGCCGTGCTGCCCGACCCGACCCGGATCCGTTGGACAGGCGGCCGGCAGCGTCGCATCTGTGTCCCAGATACTGACCTCCACGGCACCGTCGACAACCTCCAGGTCCAGCAGGCACGGTCCGGGCGCGTACTTGTACGCGTTGGTCACCAGCTCGCTGACCACCAGTTCGACCATGCCCATTGCACGCTCCGACACTGGGATCCCGTGAACAGCCTGCACCTCAGTCATGAAACGACGCGTAGCGCTCCACAATGGCTTCACCGGGCCTGACCTCGGGGAACGCGCCCGTCCAGCAGTCCGGCAGGCAGGCCTCGTGCTCGTACGGATGCTCTATCTGGTCACCACGCGGATCTTCGCGTGGCTCGTTCTGATGTGTCGATCCTCCGCAGCGAAGGAGGTGGAGATACTGATCTTGCGGCACGAGGTCGCGGTGTTGCGCCGGCAGGTCGCCGCCCCAAAGCCCGGCTGGCCGGACCGGGCGCTGCTGGCCGCGCTCGCCCGGCTCCTGTCCCGGGTGCTCCGGGGCCACCGGATCGTCTCCCCGCGCACCCTGCTGGCCTGGCACCAGCTCCTCGTGAAGCAGAAGTGGACCCAGCCGCCCTCCCCGGGCCGCCCGCCACTGTCCGACGAGCTGCGCGACCTGATCATCCGGCTCGGTGCCGAGAACTCCCGGTGGGGGTTCCGGCGGGTGCACGGCGAACTGCGCCGGCTCGGGCACCAGGTCAGCGCGGCGACCGTCCGCCGCGTCCTGCGCGCCGCCGGGCTCGGCCCAGCACCGCGCCGACGCGCGGCACGCCGTGAGTGGACCTGCTTCCTCAAGGCCCAGGCCGGCGGCCTGCTTGCCACCGACTTCTTTCATGTCGACACCATCGGACTGCAGCGGCTGTACGCCCTGTTCGTGATGGAGGTGCGCACCCGCACCGTGCACGTCCTCGGCGTCACCGCCCACCCCACCGCCGCCTGGGCCACCCAGCAGGCCCGGCAGCTGCTCTGGCAGCTCGGCGACCGCGCCGCCGACTTCACCCACCTGATCCGGGACCGGGACGCGAAGTTTACCGACGCCTTCGACGCCGTCTTCGCCAGCGAGGGCATCACCGTGGTTAAGATTCCTCCCCGCAGCCCGAACTGCAATCCCCACGCGGAGCGGTTCGTACGCTCGGTGCGGGAGGAGTGCACCGACCGGCTCCTGATCTTCGACCGCGGCCACGCCGAGAAGATCCTCCACGACTACGCCCAGCACTTCAACCGGCACCGGCCCCACCAGGGCCGGAACCAGCTCGCACCTCACGACGACCCCGATGTCATCCCCCTCCCGACGGCCCGGACCGAACGTCGGCAAGCCGTTGCCGGCCTGATCAACGAGTACCACCGCGCAAGCTGACCTTCCGACAAACCATCAGGCCAGAGACGGTGAAGCCATTCTGGAGCGCTACGGGGCTGTCCAAGTCCACCGTGGGACGGATCTGGCGCACCTTCGGCCTCAAGCCCCACCAGGTGGACACGTTCAAGCTGTCCAATGACCCCCAGTTCATCGACAAGGTCCGCGACATCGTGGGCCTCTATCTCGACCCGCCGGAGAAGGCCCTGGTCCTGTGCGTCGACGAGAAGTCTCAAATCCAGGCGCTGGACCGCTCGGCGCCGGTGCTGCCGATGATGCCGGGCATGCCCGAGCGCCGCACCCACGACTACGTCCGCCACGGCATCACCACCCTGTTCGCCGCCCTGGACGTGGCCACTGGTGAGGTGATCGGCTCCATCCACCGCCGCCACCGCGCCGCTGAGTTCAAGAAGTTCCTGGCCAAGCTGGACAAAGAGGTCCCCGCCGGCCTCGACGTCCACCTGATCTGCGATAACTACAGCACACACAAGGCGCCGACGGTCCGAGAGTGGCTGGAGGCTCATCCCCGTTTCCATATGCACTTCACACCCACCTACTCATCCTGGCTCAATCAGGTCGAGCGGTGGTTCGGCCTCCTGACCGACAAGAAGATACGACGCGGAGTCCACAAGAACCTCCAGGCCCTGGAACGCGACATCCGCTCCTGGATCGCGAAGTGGAACAAGGACCTGAAGCCCTTCGTCTGGACGAAGGACGCCGACGAGATTCTGCAACGCCTCGCCACATATCTTGATCGAATCCCCGGCGCAGGACACTAGCGGAACACGGTTTCACAGACGAAACCGCATCTCCACCCTGTAGGGTTCCAAAAAGTCTCGCACATGCTCTGAGCTGTGTGTTCGCCAGTTTTCGTGATCTTCGTCAGGCTGCGTTGTGGTACTCGTGGATGAGTCCGCCGAGGGTGTCGTGGCGCTGGATCCGCTGCCCGGGGAGCGGGTCGCCCTGTGTTGGACCTGCCGGGAGAGGCCGGCGTCCTGGTCGGCATGGACGAGGTGGTGGTCGACCGCGAGCCGGTCGTGGAAACGTGCCACCGCTGAGGAGACCCGGACATGGCGTCTGGCGACCCGGACATGAAGGCGTCGACACCGCACACTGCGATGCCGGCCTCATCTACGGCCGCGCTCGGCCTGCTCCCAGACCTCAGCGCAGGAGCGGCCCGGGTTGCCCAGCGCGTCCTGACGCCGGCCGCCGCGATCTGGCACAACTTCCGGACGGGCCAGGCGGTCAGCCGCTCACTGACCGTCTTCGACCACTGATCGTATTCAGTAAAGACTCGTCCAGGATGGCGTCGTCGGGTCAGTGGTCCGTGGAGCTTGCAGCTCGGCCAGGTGATCGGCGATGACGGCGCGCAGCGCGTCCGGGGTGTTGACGTCCGGGCGCATGGCGGCGTGCACGGCGAGCCCGTCCAGCAGGGCGTGCAGTCGGGCGGCCTCCCGCTCCGGGTCGCGGCCGGGACCGATGAGGCCGGCCACGAGACCGCGGCAGCCCGCGCGGAGCATGTCGTACCCCTCGTCGCGCAGGGCCCGCAACTCGGGGTCCGTCATGGCGCGGGCGGTGAAGGCCAGCCACACCTCGTTCTCCGCTCGCCGCTGGTCGTCCAGCGGCAGCAGTTCCGCGAGTACACGCGCGGCACGCTGCCGCGGGTCGCCGTCCGAGGGCAGTGCCGCGATCCGCTGCTCGATCCCGTCGATGACCATCCGCAGTGCGAAGGTCATCAGCTCGGACTGGCTCGCGAAGTAGTGCCTCAGTGAGCCCATCGAGAGTCTTGCCTCCCGGGCCACGTTGCGGACCGAGGCGTGCTCCAGGCCGTCGCGCCGGACCACCCGCCATACCGCTTCAGCCAGCTCTCTGCGACGGATCCGGGGATCGACCACCTTGGGCATGGACCTTTTATAGCACAGGCGTGCTACATTCGACTCCAATGCTTCATGGCACGGTCGTGCTAAATAAATCGCGGAGGCTCCCATGCAGCTCACCCGCCCCACCACCGACCCTGAATCCGACTCGGCCCACTGCAAGCCCTTGCTGCGTTCACGGGCCCTATGGGCAGCCACCCTCGGCTGGCTGGCCGTCAACGCGCTCGTCGTCGCCGTCGCGGGAGACCGATTGCCCTTCACCTGGGCATCCAGCACCGGGCAGAAGACCGCGGACCACCTCCTGGAAGCCAACGTCGGTCTTGTCGAGGTTCTGCTGCTGATCGCCCTCGTCGGTCTGCTCACTCGCCGACGGCCCCGGCCCGACCTCGCCGCCCGAACTCCCAAGCGCGCCCAGGCGCTGCGCGAGACCCTCCTGCTGCTGGCCTACGGAGCGGCCGGACTCGCCTTCGGATACGTCCTCGCCCGCTCACTCGGCTGGCACCCCTTCGGCTTCCACCTCGCCGGCACGCTCTACGGCACCCATGAACACGTCACCCCGACCGAGGCCGTCACCTGGGCGCTCTACAACGTGATCGTGTACGCCCTCGTACCTCTGCTGTACTTCCGCCGTCGCTATACCGCCGAACAGCTCTTCCTGCGCTCAGCCGACCGCCGGGCCGACACCGTCCTGGTCGCCATCGTGCTGGTCGTCGAGTCGGTGGTGCAGCTCCTGGTACTCGAACCCGAGACCCTCGAACTGGGCGGCCGCCGACTGCTCGTGGGCCTGCCACTCACCTTCACGCTCTACCTCGCCGGCGCGGTGCTCCCCGCCATGATCTTCATCTACGCGATCCTGCTCCCCCGCGTGCTCAAGCTCACCGGCTCGACCGCCGCCACCGTGGTCGCGGGCGGCCTCGCCTACGCCGCCCTGCACCTGTGGGACGCCTGGACGCGGTTCGGCTCGCTCGAAGACGCGCTGCTGTCGGGGGCGTTCCTGCTTCTCACCTATTTCGCCCCAGGCATGATGAAGGCGGTGCTCACCCTGCGCACGGGCAACGCCTGGGTCCACGTCTGGGCGTACCACGCCCTGGCCCCGCACACCCTCGCGGACACCCCTCATGTGGTGCACATCTTCCGCGTCTAGCGCGACGTCCGCGCGGGTTGCGTCCAAGACAAGTGGTGATCTTCACGATGGCTTCGAGGGCGTCTGCCTCCGCGCTTGCAACACTGCTGCTCGTGGGCACGCCGCCTAGGGTGCGGGCGTGACCCCGCAGGCATATCCCTCCGGGCACTGTCACGTTGGTGAGGTGGGGGTGTCTGATGGTGTCGGGGTGTGGGTCGTCGGCCCCGGGCGGCGGTCTGGGTCAGAGTGTTTTGGGCAGGGTGGCGCGGCCGGTGATCTGGTCCCAGATCGTGAATCGGGTGCTCATCTCGGTGCGGTACTCGGTGGCGGTCATCAGATGCCGACGGGGTCGGAAGTGGGGTGAGATGCCGCTGAACGCGGACAGGAATCTCTGTGCTCCGCCGACCGAGCGGAAGCCCTTCATGGCGCGTTCGCGCTGCCGAATGGGTTTATGGGAGTTCTCGGCCCGGTTGTTCAGGCCCTTGTGGGAGCGGTGCTCCACCGACGGCATTGCCTCGCGGTGGGCGGCGCCGTAGGAGCGGAGCTTGTCGGTGACGATCACTCGTGGCACCGACTGGGTGGCCTTCATCAGCTTCCTGAAGAACCGCTTGGCCGCGGCCTTGTCGCGGCGGTTCTGCACGAGTACGTCGAGCACGTTGCCGTCGGCGTCCACCGCCCGCCACAGCTACTTGCGCTCACCGTTGATCTTCACGAAGACCTCGTCCAGGTGCGTTGGCGTAAGCCTGCCCGAACTTCAGGCACCACCGCCGGATGGTCTCGTGGGAGACGACCACACCCCGCTCCAGCATCAACTCCTCGACCTCGCGGAAGCTGAGCGGGAAGCGGAAGTACAGCCACACGCAGTGCGAGATGATCTCCACCGGGTACCGATGACCCTTGTACAACGGCGGCACACTCTCCACAGACGGTCCCCTCGCCCGCCCGATCAACCCCAAGATCATCCCACGTCGTCAGCCAACGTGACAGTGCCGCGCCACGCGGTCTCGTACGTTGCGGTCTGCTGCTCGCTCCACGGCTCGCGGGCGGGCGGCCCGTACTGGTCGCGTAGCTGCTCGACCTGCGCCTGCGCTGCGTCAGCTGCGCGCTGCACTCCACGAGTTCTTCGAAGGTGTGTACCACGTGCGGATCCTTAGAGTTCACGCGGATAGGCGTGTGGTCAGGGTCGGCGGTTCGGGCGTTCGTCCCAGCGGTGTGACGTCCATGCCCGTCGGATCAGGCTACG
>NZ_JBIAXG010000072.1:0-29033 GCF_042896465.1 Streptomyces sp. NPDC001292 | reverse complement strand
AGGCCCTGCCTTCATGCCCCCGCACGGCCACGATCACCCGAACAGCACACCCGTACGGAACCCCCAGCCCCACACCCGGTTTCGAGAAGCCTTCTAACCCCCGCAGAGTCGGACGTCCCCGCCGCCGCGCCCGAGGGCGGCCACACCAGGAGCGCCCGCAGTGCCGCCGCCGGTGGGCAGGCGGGAGGCGCGCAGGTCTGCATTCCCCAGAGGAACTGAGTCACGCCGAACTGATCGTTGACGATGCCGACCATGGTCTGGCGGCCACCGGCGCTGCTGGTCGTGTACAGGTTCGGCCAGAACTGGTTGGCGTCCCGGCAGCCCGCGCACGGCAGGCCGGTGTTGATCGTGATGCCCGACTTGGTGCGGGCCTGCGGCACCGCTCCGGGAAGGGACGGACCGGCGTTCCAGTCGACCGTGTTGTGCCTGTCGAGCGCCAGGTCCTGGGCTTCGGCCGGGCCCGACGCACGCGCCACGGACGGCGCGAGGTAATCCCTGACGGACAGCTCGAAGTGGTCGATCGCGTTGTCGTCCCGCGGCCCGACCAACGTGGTGAGCTGCGGCTGAGTGAACGGCTTGGGCAGGTTCATCTGCACTGGAGCCGGGCCGGAGGTGGTCGTCCGGGTCCAGCTGAAGTAGGGAACCGCGCCAGGCCGGTCAGCGTGGATGCGGTGCTCGACCCGGTCGAGGTCCGAGGGCAGGACCCGGTACGGCAGGCTGCCGGGAATCCGGCCGGTGGTGTTGAACCCCAGCGCGTAGGCCTTCGACACCTCGCTGGTGCCGCCGAGGACGACCTGGACGCCGGGTTCGGCCCCGCCCCCGATCCGCTGGATCAGCGTGGCGGCCGCGGTCGGCGACACGGTCACGATCGGCAGCGCCGCGTACGGGTCGACCTGCGGGCAGCTGTCCGGACCGTTTGCGCAGGTGAGGGCCGGGGCTCGTGTGATCCGATCGGTCTGGCCGGCCACCAGCGCCCCGACCGCGCCCGCGGCGGCAGCCGCCGCCACACGCTGGCGCAGTGCGGTGACGTCGCAGGTCGTCGTGCAGATGTCGGTGGGCCTCAGCAGCACCAGCGCGCCCTTCACGTCGACCTTGGCGAGTTCGGCGGCCGAACCGGTACCCGCGTAGACGACGGGCTTGTGCCCGTCGGTGGGCAGTCGGGGAACCGCCAACCGCACGAGGCGGCTCACAGTCCGCCCGTTCTCCTTCCATTGCTGTGCGCCGCCGTAGGTGGTGGCGTCGGGTGTCGGGTAGCGGGCGTCCAGGTCGAAGGAGTCACCGTTGCCCGTGGCCTTCATCGTCACCGACGGTGGTACCAGGACATGCTGGCTAAACTTCCGGCGCCGCATAAAGCCCAAGGTCGTGACTCTGTTGGTGACCTTGCAAGGGTGCTGACAGCGGGTATGTATGGTCATTGGCTGGAATGCAAGCGGGGTGGCCTCCGGCTGGAAGGGGAAGCGATGTCACTGCAACCCGGGAGTTTTCAGCGGATCCCGCCGCGCAGGCTGATGTGGTGTCGTCTGGCCGCGCTGGCTGGCGACGGCAGAGAAGTATCGGCGGTGCTTGATGTCTCCTCCGGGGAGGGACCCGCCGATACTTCCGGATCCGACCGTACCCGCTTCGGTGCTCGCTGATCTTCACGTACAGTGCTGTGAGCAAGGTGTCCAGGTCGCTTGTCACAGAACGATCTTGGACGCCCTGTCTGCGTTCCCAGACGCACCGTCAGCATCGGTAACTTGTCTAGATGCTCCACTGGCGGTCAACCTTGTGCAGGAGAGACCGGAACCGTGCCGTGCTGAGCGCGGCAGCCGCAGCCGGAGTGGGGGCAGACAGACCGGGGGGAACTGGCAACCTTCCGCCGCCCCTGGATTCCACGAGGCTTTCGCGGAGTTCCGGGCGGCGGCTCAGCGGTAGACCTCCACCTCCGCCAGGCTCAGCGGATTGGTGCCGGACTCGAGCTGAATCCGCAGGTAGCGTCCCTTGACGTTGCCCAGATCGATCACGCTCGGCGTTCCGGCCGTGGCCGACTGCCGGATCGCGGTCACCCCCGGTGAGGCCTTGGCCTCTTCGATGGTCTGCCCGCGGATCTCCTGCTCGGACGTCATCACCCAGTAGTTGCGCAGCCGGTCGGCACAGCAGTCCGTCCGGTTGTAGATCCGCACCTCCGCCAGGTTCTCGGCGGTCTTCAGATCGACCTGCCACCACGCCTGGTTGGACGGCTCGGCGGTGTGGGTGACCGAACCCTGCCCGAACACGCCGTCGGTGTTGCCGTCCACCGCCCGTTCCGGCACCCCGCCCCAGCCGAGGCTGGATTGAGTTGCGGGCTTGTGCAACGCCAGATTGACCTCGTTCAGCACCTGGGACAGGAAGCTGTCCGCCGTACGGCCGGTGAGCTGCTGCGGGATAGCCGCCAGCGCGGCCCGCTGCCGGCGCAGCACGTGCGCGAGACGCGCGACCTCCGCCGTGTCGCCCGCCACGTCCGCCCGCAGCAGTTCCACCGCGGTCCGGCCGGCCTCCCCGTACGCGCCGAGCTTCTCCAGCCACGGTCCGGCCTGCGCGGCAAACGCAGGGTCGCCCATGTCGCGCTCGATCCGGCCGGGAGCGTCCACCAACTCGCCGAAGTACTTTTCCAGTTCAGCCAGTGCGTCCGCGTCGCCGGGCTTGTCCCACACAGCGGCCACCAGAGCCTTCAGCCGGCCCGCGTCCGCCGTCGACTTCAGCGGCCCGCTCCGCGAGTTCTCCGCGAACACCTTCAGCGCCGGGTACGCCTTCCCGCCCAGCTCGCGCAGCGCCCGGTCCCAGGACGCCTCCGGGTCGTACGCGGCCGTGTTCCAGGTGAAGTCCGCCGCCGTGAACAGGGCTATCAGGGACGGCGCGTGCTGGTTCATCTGGTTCGTGGTGATTCCCTCGACCGTGCCGGTCAGCGCCGCGTCGCGGTCGGTCAGCGGACCCAGGTGGAGACGGTTGGGCGCGTAGTCGTTCACGGGGTAGTTGTCGAAGATCAGCATGTTGCGGTTGCCGTACGCCGCCTTCGCCGCGGTCGCCTGCGCGTTGGTGATCTGCGGGGAGACCACCTCCGGGCCGGTCCAGTAGATCGAGGTGTCCTTCTCCACCAGCTCGTTGTAGCGCTTCTTGTACGAGGACGGCGTCGCGTTCCAGTACTCGGTGGGGATGGTGATCAGTCGGCTGCCCGGGTGGGACCTGATGAAGTTTGTGTACACGTGGTTCGTGACGTATGCCTGGGCCGCCGCCTTCGGGTTCGCATCGCCGCCGAACTTCGCGCGGTCCGCCGCACAGCTGATCGGATCGAAGACGTCGTCCCAGCCGAGCGAGAGATCGCGGACGCCGATGTCGTACAGCTGCTGGAAGCGGGCGAGGACGAGCTTCAGCTCCTCGGGATCCGCGTGGCAGATGCCGTACCCAGGGGCGGTCGGCGCCTCCGGGCCTAGCCGGTAGATGAACCTGATGTGCCGCTTCTTCGCCTCCGCGACAATCGTCCGCAGCTCCTCCAGCCGCGCACCGCTGTACGGCTCGCGCCACTTCTGCGCCGCGTTGTGCGGATCGCCGATGCGCGGGTGGTAGAGGAACGTGTTCTGCTTGTGCGCGCCGAGAAAGCGGATCTCGCCCAGCTCGTCCTCGTACGACCACTTCGCGCCGTAGAAGGACTCCTGGCCGCCGCGGGTCGCGAAGTCCGGCCAGTCGCGGACGGTGGCGGAGAAGACCTTGCGTCCGGCGAACAACTGCCGGAAGGTTTCGGCGGCGTAGTACGTGCCGGCGTCGTCCACACCGTCCAGGACGGTGTGGTGCCGAGAGACGGAGACGACATACCCGCCCGGCTTCAGGCCCTCGGCGGCGGGCGACGCGGGACGCGTGCCGACATACACCGGGTACGCACCCGGGCGGGCCGCCGATGCCTGGGTGACCTCGCGCACGCCGGCCGCCCGCAGCGTCCCGGCCACGGTCGCCACGGCCTGCGGATCGCTCTCCGCGTCGCGCACCACCACGGCGCGCTGCGGCAACGGGAATTCCTTCCCGTACGAAATCTCGTGCGGGACGGGTGAGACGGCCGGTGTGTGGTCACCGCCCCTGCCTGCCGCCTGCGCCGCCGCCGTCGCGCCGGAGAAGGTGCTGCTCTGGGTTGCGGATGAGCCGAACGCGAAGTCGCCCAGTTCACTGCCCGCGGGCAACGTCGGCTGCGGGTCGTCCACCGCCCGAGCCGGGACGGTGACCAGCGCCATCGCCAGCGCCGTGGTCACCCCTATGAGGGCTGATCTCAAGGAGCGTTGCATGCCTACCTCCTCGTAAGGCCCGCCACATGGATGCGGGCGGAGTTGGGGGAGCCGGTCTCGTGGCGGCGACACCGACCACAGTGTTCAACCGGTCGCGGTGGCGAAGATGTGTATGGCTGCTGGCCGGCTGTGGCACCCTGGCCGGTGTTGGGCATTCACGAACGCGACGGTCGTGAATGGGTTGCGGGAATCAGTGCGACGACGTCGCAGTAGTGTCCGCAGCAATGTGTGCTTCGGTGGTGCCGGTGGGCCAGGATCCGCCGTTCTCCCAGTAGTCCTACGATGGCCAGGGGCAGCCGTCTTGGGCGCCGCGAGGCCCCGCTGGAGGCCGTGGTACGTCATGACTGCCTCTTTCATCCGTCGACGTGGTCGAAGTGGGTGAGTGTGAGCAGTGCGTCGTCCGTGGGCAGCGTCCAGGTGCCGGTAGCTGCCGAGGCGGCCAGGCCGAGGGCGCCGTGCAGTGGTTCGCCGTTGGATGCCGCAATGCGTGCGCGGGGGCGCAGTTCGCGTAACCGTGTCTCGAACGCGGCGAGTAGCGCGTCGCCGATCCGGAAGAGCTCGCCGGTGCGCCCGATCGGCGCGTTGGCGTCGTCGGGGCCGCGGCGTGCGCGGTCTCGGCGAGGGCCCGCCAGGCCCGGACCAGGATGGAGTTCGCCCGCGCGTCGCCGTCGCGGGCGCAGGCGGCGACGGCAGGAGCAAAGCTGGCCAGCAGGCCGGCGCGCTGCGGACTGGGCTGGATCAGCCCGGGCAGTTGCTGCGGCGGTCCGAACCGTCGAACGAGCGCGTCCAGCAGTTGCGGGGAGCCGTCCGGACGGCCGTCGTAGGCGCGCAGCGCCGCCGCCAGGCCCTCACGCCCGATCCAGGCACCGCCGCCGTCGTCGCCGAGGAGGTGCCCCCAGCCGTCGGCTCGGCGCCAGCCTATCTCAGGGTCAAGTCCCAGGGCGACGGCACCTGTTCCGGCTGCGATCACGGCCCCCGGCTCGGTGCCGATCGTCGCGGCGTAGGCGGTTACCGCGTCGCTCGCCAGCACTACTCGGCGCGCGCGGAAGCGGTCGGCCAGTGTCTGCGGCAGCCGGTTACGCAGTTCGCCGCCGAGCAACGCGAATCCGGTGGCACCCACCGCGATGGTGTCGGCCGTGCCGAGCATGCCGGTCGCGGAGTCGGCCAGCAGTGTCTCCAATACCGGGACGACCACTTCCAGTACGGCAGCGGCATCCAGGCCGGCCGTACCGATCTTGGCGGGGGCTGACCGGTCCGTCCAGAGGGCCGGCGCGTCCGAGCCCAACTCCCGAATGCCGACCCGCACTCCGGTGCCGCCCACGTCGACGCCGACCACTCGCACCGCAGTCATGACTCGGGTCGGATTCATGGTTGAGCTGAGTACAGCCTTGACCGAACCTCCATGGCGCTCGAGCAGGTGCCGGGCGTGGTCGGCGGGCAGGTCGGCGAGCAGGCCCACCAGGGCTACCCGGGTATCGCCGCCGGCGGCGGCCAGCGCCCGGCCGGCGGCGTCAGCGTCCACTGCGGCGGCCTCACACAGGAGGCGCACACTGCGGCGCCGAAGTTTGTCGTTGACCGCGGTCAGCGAGACCATCAGGTTCGAGTAGGTGCGTCCGAGGCGGACCATTACCGCGGTGGAGAACGTGGTGAGCACCAGCTTCTGGGCGGTGCCGGCCTTCATCCGGTGGATCCGGTGACCGCTTCCGGACCGGTCGCCAACGCGATGTGCAGGTCCGCTTCGGCTCCCAGTGGTGCGCTCGGGTTCGCCGACACCAGTGCGGTGGCGGCGCCGGTGGCACGGGCCCGACGCAGCGCGCCGCCGACGTACGCGGTGGCACCACTGGCGCTGAGCCCGATGGCGAGATCCGCCTGGGTGACCTCGGTCGCGTCCAGCGCCCCGGCGTCCGCGTCGTCCTCGACGTCCTCCACGGCGTCGGTCATGGCTGCGGGGCCGCCGGCCAGGTGTGCCACGAAGACTCGGGGCCCGACGCCGAAGGTCGGTATCACTTCGGCAGCGTCGAGCACCCCGAAGCGCCCGGAGGAGCCGGCGCCGAAGTAGTGGATCCGGCCGCCGCCGCGCACGACGTCAACACCCATGGCGACCAGGTGCGCGATGTCCTCGCGGACGGCGCGCACGGCTAGCAGCGCCTGCCGGTCCTGGCCGGTGATCCGGTCGACGAGCTCGGGTACGCTGAGCTCGTCCAAGTCGTGCGTCGCCGGGTTGCGGGCCTCGGTCAGTGGCGGCGGAGCGGTCTCCCTCCAAGTCATGGTCGTTCCTCTCCTTCGCTGGCGCCGTGCCCGCTCACCGCCCGGTGCCGCTCGACCGCGCGGTAGGCGAGGCTCAGCGCCGAGTTGGTGGCATCTGGGCCGCTCGCCTGAGCCAGGCGCACGTACAGGCAGTCCACAACGAAGAGTTGGCTGATGCGGCTGACGGTGGCCCCGCTACGGAAGGGCGCCTCCCGTCCCGCGGAGCACAGCACCAGATCGGCCAGTGCGGTGATGGGGGATCCGCTGTCATTGGTGAACGCGAGGGTTGTCGCACCGCGCAGGGCTGCCTCGCGCAGTGGGTCGAGAGTCTCCTGGGTGCGGCCGGAGTGCGAGATTCCGACAGCCACATCGCCGGGCCGCAGATGCGCCGCGTTCATCAGGGCACGGTGCACATCGCTGAACGCGGAGCAGGGTAGCCCCAGATGCTGCAGCTTGTACTCCATGTCCGCAGCAACGAGTCCGCTTGACCCGACGCCGTACACCTCGATCCGCCGGGCTCGGGCAAGCAGCCGGCTCGCCGCGTCCAGAGCTGCGGCATCGAGCTGTTCCACGCTGTCCTGGATGGCGCCGGCGTCCGCGTGTGCCATCTTGACAATGACCTCTGCGGCTGTGTCGTCGGGCTCGATATCTCCCCGCATGCCGACGCGCAGCCGCCACCCGGAGCGCGCATACTGCACTGCCGCGGCGAGAGCCAGCCGCAGCTCGGGATAGCCGGTGAGTCCCAGTCGGCGACAAAACCGAGTCACCGAGGTGTCCGACACCTTGGCGCGTCGGGCGACCTGAGAAATGCTCAACTGAACGATGCCGGCCGGATCCTCCAGCACCACCTCTGCTATCGCCTGCTCCTTCGCGGACAGCGAGGGCAGTAGTCCGCGAAGCCGGACCAGCACACCGGCGGTGCGGTCGTCCGGGCGGAGGTCCTCTTCGCTCATGTGGAAGTTCCCCATCTCAAGCCAAGTTGGCGTGAATCTTCAACGCGCAGCGGGCGGCTGTCAAGGGGTCCGGACGTCCGTCCATCCCATGAGGCCGTTCCGGTGTGGCAGGTCTCCGCATCGGGCGACCGTTCCCGGGCGTTCACCCCGGCCCGCAGTGCCTCGGCCTGGTTCTGGCGACCGCGCAGCCAGTAGGAGGAGCCGTCGATGCCAGCGGCCGCCGCGCGGTGCAGGAGCCGGTCGAGTATCGCGGCGGCCACAGTGGCATCGCCGAGGGCGGCGGCCCAGTCATCTGAGGATGCCGACGTTCGTGGTCAGGATCCTGGACTTGAGATACCGCTGGTTGATCACCTGCAACAACGGGGACGCGCCTCGCTTCGGGGGCTGGTGCCGACGCGGGCCGCAGTGGACTTGGCGGTGGCGATCGCCGACTTGGACGGGCGGCCGACACCGTGCAGCCGTCGCCTGACGAGCGACGCGGTCAGACCTCAGGCTGGGAGGGTCACGTGCTAGGTCCAGGCCGGCGCGGGCGAGGCAGCCGTCGTGCGCGAGCGGCCCGCGCTCCAACTCCCGCTCCAGCGGGGCGATCTGCGTCTCGGCCAGCGTGGTCGGCCCGGCGAGTGTTCGACAGCAACTCAGCCTCGCCCTGCTCCCGCCAAACCTTGCGCCACCGCTCCACCGACTGCTCGCCCACCCGCAAAGCGGCGGCGATCTCCCGGATCTTCTCCCCGCTCTCGAAGCGAGCCATGGCCTGCATGCGTAACAGCTCCCGTGCGGCCCCCAGCGTTGGTCAACCCGCCGCCCTGCGCGTGCCTCACACCCCAGGAGTACCGGCCCCGTCCAGCCCCCTGCCAGGCAAACGACCCCAGCATCACGCTTTCGAGTTCAGGTAGCGAACCAGCCCACTCACCAGCGAGACCTACAAGACCATATAGGATTCCCTCGGCTGGAAGGAAGGATGGGCATGCCACCAAAGGTGCGTCCGGCATTCACGAGGCTGGCTCCAACGCCCCTCAGTGGCACCCGGACTCCCCAGGCGACAGGCGTCGGCCGACAGCTGCAAAGCCGTCAAATCCCTGACGAGCGCGGGCCCTGCACGTTACCGCAGCAGGTACGGCGAGGGTGCCTGGGTGCGGTCCATGCGTCGAGGCCTACAGGACAGCGGGCTTCAACTGGCGCCGGGGGATGTCTCCGCCCCGCATCTTGACGTTCCACCGAGGAGAGAAAATCATATAGACAAAACACCGGCCATCCCGCAGAGGGAGACCTTCCCATGCCTTCGAGAGCGCGGTTGATCGGCGCTCTGGCGATCGCCGTACCTCCGACGACCAAAGGAGCTGGCCTTGACCGGCAGCAATGGCATGACGCGACGCAGAGCGCTCATGACGATACCGGCGGCCCTGGCCGCCACCTCCCTCGGTGGACGGGCGGCCGCCGATGACTCAACCGGACCATCCTCCCTCGATTTCCAGGCAGCGATCCAGCCGATCGACCCAGCGGTGCAGATCTTCGGTACCGACGGCTGGTACACCTGGGGCGGCACCCCCATCCGCGGCCGCGACGGAGCGTACTACCTCTTCTACTCACGCTGGCAGCACGGCTCGGCCGGCCGCGGCAGCGACCCCTCGGAGAAGATCTTCTACGGCTTCAGCGGTTGGATGAAGTACAGCGAGATCGCCGTCGCGGTCTCCCCGGGCCCCCAGGGTCCGTATCGGCACTTGCGAACCGTCGTGCAGGGGACGGGAGACCCCGGCCGCTGGGACCGCTACAACGCGCACAACCCACACATCCGCTACTTCCACGGCCGCTACTACCTGTACTTCATCGCCAACAACCCGGCGAACACCCCCGAGCCGTGGTACTCCAAGCAGCCCTCCCTCTGGCTGCAATACCACGCCGGCCAGCGCATCGGTGTGATCAGCGCCCGCACCCTGGAAGACCTGGTCGCCGGCCGCGGTACCCGCAACGACATCCCCATCACCGGCCCCGACTATGTGAACACCTTTCAGATGGTGGTCAACCCGTCCGTCACCGAGGCCCCTGCCGTCGACGGCCGGCCCCGCTTCCTCATGACGTACAAGACCTGGAACGACAAGGGCGTCTACATCACCGTCGTCGGCCAGTCCGACCGTCCCGAGGGCCCCTTCCCTTACACCGCCACTGCCCTGGGCACGCCCGAGACCCAGGCGGAGGATCCGTATCTCTGGTACGACCGTGCCGACCGCCGCTTTTACGCGATCGTCAAGGACTTCTATAGGGGAGCCGACCGGACCCATGCGCTCACTCCCCAGTACGGGGCGCTCGGCCTGGTCACCTCGAAGGACGGCCTCACATGGGGGCCGGCCGAGCACCCGGTGGTCTCGCTGAGGCAGTTGAGGCTCACCGACGGCTCGCTGATCCCTCTCGGTTCGCTGGAACGACCGCAACTCCTCTTCGACCACAACGGCCGCCCGACAACACTGCACGCTGCCATGGCCCGCGGCAGCACCACCGCTGGAACCCAGAACGTCGCCATCCCGCTGCGCTGGCCGTAAGAACGCAGTCCGTGACGCTAGACCACACCGGTACTCGACCACCCGCGTGGATGAATGCGGTCGGGCTGTTTTCATCACACCTGCCCTTTGTGATCGCTGCGACACTGGAGATGCGCATGGGTTTTCACCGCCGCCGCTTCGGGCATCGCCCGCTGACCATGGTCTGCGCCCTCGCCCTGTCCGCCGGGATCCTCACCACCGGCACGGCTCTCGCGAGGCCGATGGCTGTACCTCAGAAGTATTTCGTCGACTGCTCCGGGGAGGCGGTCGCCGACGAGCACGCACGACCGGGCACGCGCGCTCGGCCGTTCGCCTCGTTGGCACAGATCAACCGTCGCGCGCTGCGTCCGGGCAGTGAGGTCTATCTCGCGCGCGGCACGACCTGTCAGGGCACCTTGGTACTCAACGATTCGGGGACCGCGGCTCGGCCGGTCCGGGTCGGCGCCTATGGCGACCCGGACCGACCCGCACCGCGGATCGACGCGGCCGGTGCCCAGCAGGCCGTGCTGCTGTCCGACGCGGAATACGTCCACATCGCCGACCTCGAACTTACTGCCCCAGGCGACAACTCCGCTCCGCGACGGGGCGTGTACGTGGTCGCGAAGGACACCGGGCCCATCCGCGGCATCGAACTGCGAGGAATGGCCATCCACGACGTGCGCGGCATCCTCGACGGGCCCCGCACCAACAATGGCAAGTTCGGTGCCGCATCCGGCGGCATCGTCGTCGAGGCGCAAGGCACGACGACACCGACGTGGTACGAGAACCTGCGCATCGTGGACAACAACATCCGGGCGGTGGACCGTGAGGGCATCTACACCTGGTCCAACTGGTGCCGCCGCCCGGAACTCGGCACCTTCTGGGACGACGTGTGCGACGCGCCCTACGCGCCTTCGCGAGGCACGATCATCCGCGGCAACAGGCTGTCCGACATCGGCGGCGACGGGATCTCCGTCAAGATGAACAACAACGCGCTGGTGGAGCACAACACACTGGCGGGCTTCAACATGCGCTCCGGCACCTACAACGCCGGCATGTGGACGGCCAACAGCGAGGATGTCACCTTCCAGTACAACGAAGCGTCAGGCGGCCACACCACACTCGACGGCATGGCCTGGGACGTCGATCACGCCACCCGCGGCATCGTCTACCAGTACAACCTCAGTCACGACAACGAGGGAGGCTGGCTGCTGCTGTGCCCGACCTCGACCGGAATCCGGGACTTCGTGGTCCGCTACAACATCAGCATCAACGACCACTTCCGCGGGGTGGAGAACTGCTCCGGTCACATCGCCTCCGGCGCCGTCCACAACAACACCGTCTACATCGGCGACGGCGTTTCCCAAGTCGTGGTCAACGAGAACAACAGTCAGCCCCGCCAAGTGGACTTCGCCAACAACATCATCCACAAGCAAGGCACAGGCACCGCCTCCTTCCGGGTGCGATCCGGTCGGTTCGCCTTCGACCACAACCTCTTCTACGGCGTGCCACAACCACCCGGCGCGACCGCGAGCGTGCTCGCCGACCCGTTGTTCGTCGCTCCCGGAACCAATGTCCCGGCCGGCTACCACCTGCACAGCACCTCCCCTGCACTGCGCGCGGGCGCCATCGTGCCAGACAACGCAGAACACGACTTCTTCCACGCCCCCGTACCGCGGAACGAACCACCAACCATCGGTGCGGCACAACAATGACCGGATCTGACACGACGCTCGAGGCCGTCAGCGGTGTGCGCGTAGCGCCTTTGGTGCACGACCTGGCCGGCCTCGTCCACGAGGCAGAGCTGCTGATGGGCGTTGCCCCAGTCGACGCCGGCGAACACCCCGGCTGGGTCTGTGGCCTTGGTGGGTAACGAATGGTCCATGGATTCCGTCCTGTCGGTCCTGGTCACCGGCTTGGCGGCCCCGCTGGTACCTCATCTCGGCGCTCGAGGCGCGACTCCCGCTGGCCAGTTCGCGGCCCGCCTCCAGCGGAAGGGACTGGTCTGCATGGGGGCCTCGAAGGCAACGCGTCTGCATAGGTCCTCTCCCGCTGGCGCGGTGACCGGCGGGGAATTCCCGCCACCAAGGAGTGTGCACGGATGAGGTCTGCCCGACGGTCTGGGGCCAGACGGTGTTCACCGCGTCGGGCAGGGCGCTCAGTCCGTCGCAGACCAGCATGAGCACGTCCCGGACGCCTCTGTTCTTGATTTCGGTCAGGACGGTCTGCCAGTACTTGGCGCCTTCCCCTCCGTTCCCGGCCCATGCGGTCGTGACCGCCGCGGCGGCCGGCTGTGCCGAGACCGGGACCATCTTCCTGGACGGCTCCGCCGACAAGGGCCGCCGGGCGCTCTCCCTGGTTTCCGACGTGCACGTGTGCGTGGTGGACCTCTCCTCGGTCGCCGTCGGGGTGCCGGAGGCGCTGGCCCGACTCGTTCCGGACCGGCCGACGACCCTGATCAGCGGTCCGTCGGCCACCTCGGACATCGAGCTGGAACGCGTCGAGGGGGTGCACGGCCCGCGCACGCTGGTGGTGGTGATCCGCACAGATGTATGAGGAGGCTACGAGGGCGCGGCCTGACATCGCTAAGCTGCTGGTGACCATGACACTCAGCACAGGGAGACCCGGATGTCGGAACACGACCCGCGCGCCCCTGGCGACCTGGCCAGGGCGAGTGAGCCGTCCACCCTGCCGGTCCGTAAAGCCCTGTCCGACAGTGTCTACGAGGACATCAAGGCCAGGGTCATGGACCACGAGATCGCCCCGGGCGCGCGCGTCGGCATCGAGGCCCTGGCCCGTGCCCTCAACGTCTCACCGACCCCGGTACGCGAGGCCCTGGCCCGTCTCGAGTCCGACGGTCTCGTCGTCAAGCGCTCCCTGTCCGGGTACCGGGCGACCGAGTTGCTCACCCGCCAGGGCGTGGAGGAGCTGTTCGAGATGCGGCTGCTCCTGGAGCCGCGCGCCGCGGCCCTCGCTGCCCGCAACGCCGACGAAAGTCAACTTGACGCCATAGAGGCGACGCTGGAGGCCATGCAGGCCCTCCCCGGCCCCACCGGGCCATACGTCTCCTACCGTGACTTCGCCGCGCTGGACCAGCGATTCCACGAGACCGTTGCGGAAGCCGCCCATCGGCCACTGCTCGCGGACGCGATGGAGCGGCTCCATTCACACCTGCACATCTTCCGCCTCAGTGGCGTCCAGGACGCGGGCGATCCCACCGTTGACGAGCACGAGCGAGTGGTACGGGCAATACTGCGCCGCCGGGCCGAACGCGCCGCAGAGGCGATGGCCGAGCATCTCACCCGCAGCCTGGAGCGCCAGCTGAGCCGGTTCGACGAGCAGTGACCGGCCCGGTCGGCGCTTGGGACAATCCGTCGATGTCTCCGGGCCCGGTGACACCACCCCACGGATTACGAACGACGGGGAAGCCATGCAGGACCCGACGGCCGGAGACCCCAATGCGGAGCCACGAAGAAGGTAACGGGATCATCCGGCGTGCGTTCCGGTCATCCGGTAGACGCGTCGAGCGGTGCCGGCCCATACCTCGGCCTGCTCGGCCCGGGTCAGTCCCGCCGTGAGTTCTCGGGCGGAGCGCACGACCTCGCCATAGCCGGCGGCGAGCGTGCACACGGGCCAGTCCGAGCCGAACATCAGGCGCCGGGGGCCGAAGGAGTCGATCACGGTGTCGGCGTACGGTCTGAGGTCGTCGACTGTCCACGACCCCCAGTCGGCTTCGGTCACCATGCCGGAGAGTTTGCACACCGTGTTCGGCAGGGCGGCCAGTGCCCGCAGGTGCTCGGCCCACGGCTCGTGTCGCGCGGACGCGATCGGTGGTTTGCCGAGATGGTCCAGGACGAAGGTGAGCTCGGGCACGGCGGCGGCTGCCCGCGTCGCCGCGGGCAGCTGGTGCGGCAGCACGACCAGGTCGTAGACGAGTCCTGCCGCGGCGACCGCGCGCAAGCCGCGCAGTACGTCCGGCCGGGTCAGCCAGTCGGGGCCGGGTTCCCCCTGGACCTGGTGGCGAATGCCGCGCAGGAAGCCGCCACCAGGCAGGGACCGCAGCGCGTCCAGCGCGTCGGCGACGTCCGGTGCCGTCAGGTCGGTCCACCCCACGACCGCTCCGATCACGTCGCCCTCCGCGGCCAGGGCCAGCAACTCTGGCGTCTCCTCGGTGACGTTTACCGTCTCCACCAGCACGGTGGCCGCCACGCCGGCCGCCCGGGTCTCGGCCTCCAGGTCCGCCAGGACGAAGGAGCGCCGCAACGGGGCGAGCCGGGGGCCGTCGATCCACTCCTGGTCGCGTACGGTCAGGTCCCACAGGTGGTGATGGGCGTCGACGATCGTCATGACAAGCTCCCTTCCGTCCCCGCGTCCGGCACCGGCACCCCATCGGGCAGCAGCCCGCGCTCCCGCAGAGCCTCCCACATCGCGCCGGGAACCGGCCGACGGTACTGCGCGGCCGCGTCCCGGACCTGGTCCGCCGACCTCGCCCCGACCAGGACCGACGCGACGGCCGGATACCCGAAGGGGAAGCGGAGCGCGGCGGCCCGCAGCGGCACCCCGTGCGCTTCGGTGACCTCGCGCATCCGCAAGGCCCGGCTCAGGAGTTCCTCGGGCGCCCTCGTGTAGTCGTACTTGGCCTCGGGGGTGGGGTCGGCCAGCAGCCCGGAGTTGAACACCCCGCCGATGATCACGCTCTTGCCGGCCGCAGCCGCGGCGGGCAGCAGGGCGTCCAGAGCGCCCTGTTCCAGAAGGGTGTAGCGCCCGGCGCAGAGCACCGCGTCGACGTCGGTGTCGGTCAGGAACCGGGCCAGCATTCGGCTCTGGTTCATCCCCGCGCCGATCGCCCGGACGACGCCCTGCGACCGCAGCTCCTCCAGCGCGGGATATGCCTCCCGGAACGCCTGTTCCTCGTGGTCGTCGGGATCGTGGAGCAGGACCAGGTCCACCCGGTCGAGTCCGAGGCGGGTGAGGCTGTCCTCCAGCGAGCGGCGCACTCCGTCGGCGCTGAAGTCCCACCTCCGCATATGGGTGGCCGGTACGGCGAAGCCGTTGGCCCGGTCGTCACCCCCGCCCTCTCGCGGCACGAGCACCCGGCCCACCTTGGTGGACAGGGTGAAGCCATCCCGGGGCTTCGCCCGCAGGACCGCGCCGAGTCTGCGTTCCGACAGGCCCACACCGTAGTGCGGGGCGGTGTCGAAGTAGCGGATGCCCGCGCTCCAGGCGGCCTCCACCGTCGCCGTCGCCTCGTCCTCGCCCACGTCACCGAAGAGCCCGGCGATCGCGGCGGCGCCGAAGCCGAGGGCGGTGACGGGGACACCGCTGCGACCGAGGGTCCGGACCGGCGCCGTGGCCGGCCCGGCCTCGTTCTCGCCCGCTGCCATCACCGTCCCTACGGTCTCGTCTCCATGAGATGCCATCACTGCCCCTCCGGGCGCAGCCGCAGCCCCTGCATTCCGCCGTCCACCGCGAGGGCCGTTCCCGTGACAGAGGCGGCGGCCGGACTCGCCAGATAGACGATGGCGGCGGCCACCTCGTCCGCGGTGACCAGACGGCCCATGGGCTGGCGGGCGTTGAGCGCCGCCCGCTCGGCCTCCGGGTCGTTCGCCCGGTCGAGGAGACGGTCCACCCACGGGGTGTCCGCCGTACCCGGGTTCACGCAGTTGACGCGGATGCCCTCGCGCACGTGGTCCGCCGCCATGGCCAGGGTGAGGGCCTGGACCGCGCCTTTGCTGGCGCTGTACAGGGCACGCTGCGGAAGTCCCGCGGTCGCGGCGATCGAGCAGGTGTTGACGACCGCCGCGTGTGCCGAGGCACGCAGCCGGGGCAGGGCCGCCCGGGTGGTGCGGACGACGCCGAGGACGTTCACGCTCAGGACGCGGTGCCACTCGGCGTCGTCGTTGTCCTCGACGGTGCCCGCGGCTCCGATGCCTGCGTTGTTGACCAGGATGTCGATGCCGCCGAGATCGTCGGCCGCGGCGGTGACCGCGGACCGCACGGAGGCATCGTCCGACACGTCGGCGACGTACCCGCGAAGGGGTTTGCCGACGGACGAGGGGTCGAGGTCGAGCACGGCGACGTCCGCGCCACGGGCAGCCAGCAGCTCCGCGGTGGCCCGGCCGATGCCGGAGGCGCCACCGGTCACCAAAGACTTGAGACCGTCCAGTTCGCCCATCAGTGCGTGCCCTTCTCGTGTGCGGTGCGGTCGGCGGCCCAGAAGGTGCCGTTGGGGTAGCGGTAGGCGGCGATCGAGCCGGCGTGCATCCGGGACGAGAAGCCGGGCACGGTGGGTGCCGTGTAATGGCCGTCCAAGATGACCACGGGGTCCTCGAAGTGCTCGTGAAGGTGGTCGACGTACTCGATAACCCGGTCCTCGGTGGTCCCGGACAGGGCGACGAAGTCAAACATCGAGAGATGACGCACCAGTTCGCACAGGCCGACGCCCCCGGCGTGCGGGCAGACCGGCACGTCGTACTTGGCCGCGAGCAGCAGAATGGCCAGGTTCTCGTTGACGCCGCCTACGCGCGCTGCGTCGATCTGCAGGATGTCGATCGCGCCCGCCTGAAGCAACTGCTTGAAGACGATGCGGTTCTGCACGTGTTCACCGGTGGCGACCTTGATGGGCGCGACCCCCCTGCGCACGGCGGCGTGACCGAGGATGTCGTCGGGACTGGTGGGCTCCTCGATCCAGTATGGGTCGCTCTCGGCCAGCGCCTTGGTCCACTCGACGGCTTCGGCGACGTTCCAGCGCTGGTTGGCGTCGATCGCCACGCGGATGCCCGGGCCGACTGCCGCACGTGCCACGCGCAGCCTTCGCACGTCGTCGGCGAGGTCCGCACCAACCTTGAGCTTGATCTGGGTGAAGCCCTCGGCCACCGCCTGCCGGGCGAGCCGGCTCATCTTCTCGTCGGAGTAGCCGAGCCAGCCGGGGGAGGTGGTGTAGGCGGGATATCCGCGATCCAGCAGCAGCCTCTCGCGTTCGGGGGCGCCCTCCTTGCCCCTGCGCAGCAGGGCCAGGGCCTCCTCGCGGCTGAGCGCGTCCGCGATGTGGCGGTAGTCCACCTGGTCGGCGAGCCACTCCGGCTCGGCGTCGGCGAGGAGCTTCCACACCGGCTTGCCGGCCCGCCTGGCCGCCAGGTCCCACACGGCGTTGACGACGGCGCCGATCGCCATGTGCATCACGCCTTTCTCGGGCCCGAGCCAGCGCAGCTGACTGTCGCCGCTCAGGGCACGGCTCACCGATCCCGGATCGGCGCACACGGCGTCCACGGACAGGCCCACGACGTGTGCGCGCAACGTGGCGATGGCCGCCGCCTGCACCTCGTTACCGCGACCAATGGTGAAGGTGAAGGAGTGCCCCTCAAGAGGGCCGCCCAGGCGGTCGTCCGCGTCGGTCCGTAGCACCACGTACGCGGCCGAGTAGTCGGGGTCGGGATTCATGGCGTCCGAGCCGTCGAGTTCCCGCGAGGTGGGGAACCGGATGTCGATCACGTCGACGTCCGTGACGCGGGCCGTGGGATGGTTGCTCATCGGCCTGTTCACGCGTCCTTGAAGGTCTGGCGCTGGCTGCCGAGTCCGTCGATCTCCAGCTCCACCGTGTCGCCGGCTCGCAGGTAAGGTGTGTCCGGCAGGCCGAGAGCCACCCCGGCCGGGGTCCCGGTGTTGATGATGTCGCCGGGCTCCAGCACCATGTACTGGCTCAGGTACCAGACGATGTGGGCAACCGAGAAGATCATGTCCTTGGTCGTGCCGCTCTGCCGGAGTACGCCGTTGACGCTCAGCCGCAGACCGAGCGCCTGCGCGTCCGGCACCTCGTCGGCGGTGACCAGCCAGGGGCCGAGCGGATTGAACGTCTCGCACGACTTGCCCAGGTCCCACTGAGGGGACAGCTCCAGCTGGAAGGCGCGCTCGGACACGTCGTTGCTGACGGCATAGCCCGCGACGACCCCGGCGGCGTCGCCGGGACCGTCCAGATAGCGGGCCCGTCGGCCGATCACCACCGCGAGCTCCACCTCCCAGTCGGTCTTCTCGGAGCCTCGCGGCACGAGCACCGTGTCGTAGGGGCCGACGACCGTGCCGGGGTCCTTCATGAACACCACCGGCCGCTCGGGCACGGGTGCGCCGGTCTCGGCGGCGTGGTCCCGGTAGTTGAGACCGACGCAGACCACCTTGCCGGGGCGGGCGACGGGCGCGCCGACACGCAGTCCCTCGGGGTCGAGCGCGGGCAGCGTGCCGGCCCGCAGGGCGGTGCGCACCCGGTCGACGCCGTCCGCGGCCAGGAAGGGCCGGTCGATGTCGTGGGTCAGTGCGGTCAGGTCGTAGGTGCGTCCGTCGTCAGCCAGGACGGCCGGGCGTTCGGAACCGGGGGCGCCGAGGCGCAGCAGTTTCACGTGTTTCTCCTTGCGGTCGCGGTACCGGTCGTACTGCGGGGCGGTTCAGGGTGGCGAAGGTCGGAGCGTGGGCCTACTCCATGAGGAAGACCTGTTCCATGTCGGCCCACCACTCGCCGGGCGCGGCCTCGTCGACGGGCCGCTGGCAGGGCGCGGTGCGCCGCCACCACTCCTGGGTCGCCGGGTCCTCGGCCATCGCGGCGAGGTCCGCCGCCAGATCGTCGCCGAGGTACTCGAAGTAGGCGACGAGATGGTCGCCGAGCAGGTGGATCGAGTAGTTGGTGATGTGGCAGCCGCGCAGCCGGTCGAGGACGGGTCGGGGCACGTTGCGGTGCAACTCCCGGTATTCGTCAGCCTTGTCGGGCAGAATCCGGATGACCTGGGCGACGCGCCTCATGAGGTGCTGCTCTTCGTGGTCACGGCCGAGCTGGTACGGTCGTGGATGATCCGGATGATTCGCCCGCTCATGCGATCGTAGTCGTGGTCGTTGTCCACCTCGCCGCGGATGCGGTGATCGGCCATGACGACGACCCGGTCGGCCAGGGTGATCATCTCTGTCAGGTCGCTGCTGATCAGCAGGATGGGCAGGCCGCCGCGGGCCAGCTCCCAGATCAGTTCGTGGAAGGCGTGCTTGGTGCGTACGTCCACCCCGACGGTCGGCTCGTCGACGACCAGTAGCCTGGTGTCGGCCGCGAGCCACTTCGCCAGGCTCACCTTCTGCTGGTTGCCGCCGGACAGTTCACCGGCGTTCTGCTCGAGGCCGGAGATCCGGATGCCGAGGCGGTCGACCAGATCCCGCGAGACCTCCTTCTCCTGGCGGGAGGAGATGTCGCCAAGGAACCGGCCGAGCTTCTTCCACACTGTCACGGTGATGTTCCGGACGATGGGCTGCTCCAGGAAGACGCCTTCCTCCTTGCGGTTCTCGGTCAGATAGCCGATGCCGTAGGTATGCAGGGCTTCCCGGGGAGATCGGATCCGCGCCGGCTCGCCGTACACCCGGATCTCGCCGCCTGTGACCCGGTCGAGGCCGAGGACGGCCTTGACCAGTTCGCTGCGGCCGGCGCCGACCAGACCGTACAGACCGACGATTTCTCCGGGGCGGACATCGAGACTGACGTCCTGGTGCCCGGCCGCCGTGCACAGACCCGACAGGGAGAGAGCGGGCTTTGCCGAGGTGTCCACCGTACGCGGGGTCATGTCCGTCACCGAGTGCTGACGGCCGACCATGAGGGTGACCACGTCGTCCTGGGCGTGCTCGGCGAGGGGAGCCGACTTGAGCACCGACCGGCCGTCACGCAGGACCGTGACGGTGTCGCAGATGGCGAAGACCTCCTCCAGCTTGTGACTGACGAACACCACACATGTGCCGCGCTCCTTGAGCCGGCGCACGACGTCGAAGAGGCGTTCTGCTTCCTGCGGGGAGAGGGACGCGGTGGGCTCGTCGAGCAGGAGCACCCGGCTCTCGGTGTACAGGGCCTTGGCGATCTCGACCAACTGCTGCTGCGCCACGGACAGTTCCCGAACGGGGCGGTGCGGGTCGAGGTCCAGACCGAGCTCGGCCAGGCAGCGCTCGGCGGGGCCGGCCATCGCCTCGCGGTCGACCAATCCCCAGTGCGCGGGCGGGCTCTGCAGCGTGATGTTCTCGGCCACGGAGAAGTCGGGGATCAGGTTGCGTTCCTGGTGGACCACACCGATGCCGGCCCGGGTGGCCTCGAGCGGGGAGCGCAGGTGGATTTCCTTGCCGCGCCGCAGCAGTCTGCCGCCGTCGGGCGGGTGGACGCCCGTGATCACCTTGATCAGGGTGGACTTGCCCGCTCCGTTCTCGCCCAGCAGGGCGTGTACGGAACCCGCGGTCAGGGTCAGGCCCACGCCGTCGAGGGCGCGTACCCCGGGGAAGACCTTGACGATGTTCTCGCATTCCAGCAGGACGTCGCTCATCGGGCGCCTCTCGTGCTCGGCAGGCCAGCGGCCGGACGTGCGTCGCTCTTCGGCGGCGCGGGCGGCGTGCGGCCGGGCGCCTTGCCCTTCTTCTCAAGCTGGGTCTGGTGGATGCGGCCGCCGACGACCGTGCCGAGGACGACCAGGCCGATGAGGAAGTTCACCCAGCTCGGGTCCAGGGAGAACTCGGCGCGCGCGGTGTCGATCAGCCGCATGACGAAGGCGGCGAGCACGGTGCCCAGCACCGCCACCGAGCCGCCGGTGAGCGCCACGCCGCCGATGATGGGCGCCGCGAAGCTGGGCAGCAGCCAGTCCCCGCCGACGCTGCGGTTGACGCCGGGCAGCGAGGCGGTGGCGGTCACCGCGGCGATGCCGACGAGCAGGCCCGACAGGGTGTGGGCGAGCACGATCTGACGGTCGGTGGAGATGCCCGACAGCCGGGCGGCGAGTGGGTTGCCGCCGGCGGCCAGCAGGCGCCGCCCCGCGGTGGTGCGGTACATGAACGCGCCGAGCATCGCGGCCGCGGCGAGCGCAGTGACGAACACAAGGGGGATGCTCAGAGGCGCCGAGCGGCCGAAGTCGCGCAGCGTGGCCGAGTAACCGTCGATGGTGCGGGTGCCGGAGAGCCGGTACTGCGCGCCGAGCAGGATCGTCATCGTGCCGAGGGTGACGATGAAGCCGTTGATGCGGGTGGCGACGATGAATACGCCGGTCAGCAGGCCGATCAGGGCGGCGGTGAGGACGCCGATCAGTACGGCCAGGCCCGCTGGCACGCCGTGGTCGGCCATCAGCACGCCCGTCAGGCAGGCGCTGGCCCCGCCCAGCGCGCCGACGGCGAGATTGAGCTGCCCGACGCACAGGGCCACCATCTGGGCCAGTCCGATGAGGATGGGCGTGGCGAGGTACTGCAGGAACGTGCGGAGGGAGGACCCCTCGAAGAAGGAGCCGGACGAGGCGATGCCGAGGCCCACGTAGCCGACGACGACCACGCACAGCAGGGTCATCGTGGTGGACCGGGAGAAGCGCCGCAGTGCCGGAACGGCTGGGGTTCCCTTGTCGCGGAGCGTCGTCATGTGGAGCGCACCACCTTGCGATAGGACACGACGGTGCGCACCCGGTCCGCGGACAGAGCCAGCAGAAGTACGCAGCCGAGGTAGATGTTGAGGCTTTCCAGGCCGACACCGAACAGGTCGAGCCCCTTGCGGATGACGCCGACCAGGGAGGTGCCGAGCAGGGCGCCGATGACGGAGACGACGCCACCGGTGAGGAGGGTGCCGCCGAGGACGGCGCCGAGGAACGAGGGGAGCATGAAGTCGTCGCCGATGGAGGCGCGGAACGTGCCCGTGCCGACGGCGGCCATGAAGCCGGCGAGGGCGGCGAGCAGCCCGGACAACGCGTGCGCCAGGACGACCCTGCGTCCGGTGGGGATGCCGGACAGCTCGGCGGCGGCCGGGTTGGCGCCGGTGAGCAGCAGCTCGCGGCCCATGCGGGTACGGGCGTAGAGGAAGCCGAGGCCGACGAGGGCGAACAGGGTGAACTGGGCCATCTGCGGGATGGCGGGTGAGCCGCAGATCGGTCCGGCACAGATGTCGGCGAGCGAGTAGGAGCGCAGTTCGGCGAGCCCGTCGGGCCGCGTGGTGAACGCGGCGTTCTCCGTGAGGGCCGAGTAGAGCAGGGAGACCAGGCCCAACAGTGCGAAGTCCATGGCCAGCGTCACGACGAACGAGTTCACGCCGGTGCGGGCGATGATCCAGCCGGTCAGTGCCCCGATGGCGCATCCGGCGACGAGGCACAGCACCAGGCCCAGCGGCAGCGGCAGCCCGAGCCGGTCGTAGCCGAACCCGGCGAAGAAGGCACCGAAGGCGGCCATGCGCCCGACCGCGAGGTTCATGTGCCCGATGGAGAGCACGACCATCTGCGCGAGTGCCACCACGGTGAGCGTCGAGATGTCCCTCAGGAGAGGGAAGAGCACCAGCCGCTCGTCGAAGAAGGCCGGCCGCAGAACGCCGAAGAAAGCGCCGAGCGCGACGATGAGCACTAGCAGCCCCAGCCGCTGGTTGACCCAGAACGGCAGCCGGTGAGCCGGGCGGGCGCCGTCGGCGGGGCGGTCGGTCTCGCTGTCGGGGGGTGTGACGGCCGTCTTCATGAGACCCTCCGGTCGTCGATGGCGTCCATGTCCCAGTCGATGCCGATGCCCGGCTGGTCCGGCGCCACGGCCAGGCCGTCGCGCAGGACCATCTCGGTGCGGGTCACGGCGCGCAGTTGCGGTATGTACTCGACGTACGCGCCGTTGCTGACCGCGGCGACCAGGCTGACGTGCAGTTCCATCAGGAAGTGCGGGCAGACCTTGACGTTGAAGGTCTCTGCCAGGTGGGCGACCTTCAGCCACGGGGTGATGCCGCCGACGCGGGCGACGTCGACCTGCACCACGGAAGCGCCGCCGGACTCCAGGTAGTTGCGGAACTGCATGGGCGAGTACATCGACTCGCCGACGGCGATCGGGATCCGGGTGGAGCGGGCGAGCCGGGCATGGCCGCTGAGGTCGTCCGCGGGCATGGGCTCCTCGAGCCAGTACGGGTCGTAGGGCTCCAGGGCGGCGGCCAGCTGTACGGCCGAGGACAGTGACTGCGACTGGTTGGCGTCCGTCATGATGTTCAGCGCGGGGCCGACCGCCTCGCGGACGGCGCGCAGGCGCTCCGCGTCCTCGGCGACGTGCGGCTTGCCGACCTTGATCTTGACCCCGGAGAACTGCGCGTCCCTGGCCGCGAGCGCGGACTTGACCAGGTCCTCGGTGCTCAGGTGGAGCCAGCCGCCCTCGGTGTCGTAGACGGGGATCTCCTGTCGGTGGCCGCCGGCCAGTCGCCACAGCGGCTCTCCGGCGCGCTTGCAGCGCAGGTCCCACAGGGCCGTGTCCACGGCGGCGAGCGCCAGCGAGGTGATGGCGCCTGTGGTGGTGGCGCGGGTCTGGGCGAAAAGCTGCTGCCAGAGCCCCTCGACGTTGCGGGCGTCCTTGCCGGTGACGAGGGGCAGCAGGTGGTCCCGGAGGAGGGCCAGAACCGAAGTCCCGCCGGTGCCGATCGTGTACGCGTAGCCGGTTCCCACGAGGCCGTCGGCCGTAGTGAGTGTGACGAGAACGGTCTCCTGCTTGACGAACGACTGCACGGCGTCGGTGCGGTCGGTCTCCACATCGATGTCGGCCAGGAGGGCCGTTGCGTTGGTGATGACGCTCATGCGCGTGTGCTGACTTTCTGTGTTCGTCGCCGGGGTAGTCAGCCGCAGGAGAGGAACTCGTCGGCGAACTGCTTCTTCAGCTGAGCGGTCGTCGCCTTGCGCGCGTCGTCGTAGTTGGTGACGTTGTCCTTCGTGACGACGAATGAGCCGGAATCGACGATCTTGCCGGGCTGTTTCATGGTGCACTGCTTGGTCTGCAGCAGGGCGAGCGCCCAAGTGCCGATCTCCGCCTGGCCGACCGGGTTCTGCACGACGGTGGCGCTGACGGAGCCGTTCTTGATCGAGGAGAGGATCTTGGCGTCGTCGTCGATGGCCACGACCTTGGCCTTCGAGCCGGACTCGCGTACGGCCTCGGCGGCGGCGACCGCCGGGTTGTAGGCGGTGGAGACGATGCCCGCGATGTGGCCGCCCTTGGCGGCAAGCAGGTCGGACACGGCCTTCTGGGCGGTCTGGAGGTCCTTGTCGATGTCGGTGATGGTCTGCAGCAGAGTGACCTTGCCGCCGGTCTCCTTCACCGCCCTCTCCACTCCCCGCTTGCGCAGCTGGGTGTTGGCGTCGACGTTGTTGCCGGTCAGGTGGACAAGGGCGCCCTTGCCGCCCATGGCCTCGATGGCGGCCTTCGCGGCCTTGTACGCGGCGAGCTCGACGTCCGTGGAGAGGCAGAAGTCCGCCTCGTTGGTGTCGCCGGCCGGACAGGAGGCCAGCGATGCGACGGCGAAGCCCTGGGACTTGAGGTCCGCGAAGGTGGTGTTGATGTCGGTCGGGGACACCCCGAAGATGCCAAAGGCGTTGTAGCCGCGGGCGGCAAGCGTCGAGAGGAGGTTGTTCTGCTTCTGCTGGTCCCACTCGGCGGTCTCGTCGAAGGTGACGTCGCCCAGCTTGAGCGTCTTCTTGGCCTCCTCGCCGGCTTGCTTCCAGGGCTGGAAGTAGGGGTGGGCGCCCCCCGGGACGAGCGCGACCTTGGTCTTGGAGCCGTCGGCCAGCTCTGCCGACCCGACACCGGCCTTTCCGGAGGCGGCGCCCGCGGCGCCGGGCTCGTCCGAGTTCTTGACGGTGCAGGCGGACGACGCGGTGACCAGAAGTACCAGGGTGACGGCGGCCGGCAAGACGGTTATACGACGGCTCATGGTTGTGCCCCACTCGAATCAAATAGGATTTCGTTGCCGTGATGCTGGGGCAGAGCGGTTGTGTACGTCAAGGCCTGCGTAACGGGCAGTTGATGGCATCGGGGAAGGTGGGGATCATATAGAACTTGCTCGATAGTGTCGGGGGAGCTGCCCGGTGTCGGCGTCGAAAGGAGTCCGAGGAGATGTCGGTGGACGCGAAGGTGTCCGGAAGGCCAGCACCTCCTGCCGCGCGACGGGGGGTGCTGACGGACAGGGTCTACGAGGCCGTCAAGGCCATGGTGATGGACCATGTGATCCAGCCGGATGCACGGGTAGGCATCGAGGCCATCTCCCGGTCACTGGGGGTCTCGGCCACTCCCGTGCGCGAAGCGTTGTCCCGGCTCGAGTCGGACGGACTGGTGGTGAAGCGCTCGCTGTCGGGATACCGTGCCACCGCGCTGCTGACCCGGCAGGGCGTGGAGCAGCTCTTCGAAATGCGGCTGCTCCTGGAGCCGTCGGCCGCCGCGCTGGCCGCCGAGTGCGCCGAGGATGTCGACCTGGACCGGATCGAGACCCTGGTCGAGGAGATGCAGGGCCTGCCCGACAAGGGGCGCAGCTACGCGGTCTACGGCCGCTTCGCGGTACTGGACCAGCGCTTCCACGATGCGCTCGCCGCGGCGTCAGGCCGGACGATGCTCGCCGCGGCAGTGGAGCGTCTGCATGCGCACCTCCACCTCTTCAGGTTGAGCCCCGTCACGGGCGGCAGCCCGGCGACGGTCGTGGAGCACGGCCGCATCCTGAGGGCTGTGCTGCGACGCAGCCCGGAACGGGCATCGGAGGCCATGCGCGAGCACCTGGAACTGAGCCTGGGGCGCCAGC
This sequence comes from Streptomyces sp. NPDC001292, assembly GCF_042896465.1. Classification (NCBI taxonomy): domain Bacteria; kingdom Bacillati; phylum Actinomycetota; class Actinomycetes; order Kitasatosporales; family Streptomycetaceae; genus Streptomyces; species Streptomyces sp. NPDC001292. Next base: position 3,487 of record NZ_JBIAXG010000072.1, on the reverse strand, counting down.
TCGATCGGTACGGGCAAGGCGGATCCTGAGACTCAGGGGGCCGGCCGCCGGCACACGAGGCGAACGGGTCCTGTGCCGCGCCTGCTGGACGGCACTGGGGTCTGCCTGGGCGATCACCCCCAACGGCAGCGCCGCCGTGACGGGGGCGAGTGCCCTGCATCTTTCCGACATCCGATTCATCTCCGTGCTGGACCATGCGGGACGCCTGGTCGCCACGACCCGACCGCTCTGACCTGCCTCGACCGCCAGAGCCGCGGACCGCTCCACGGCCGGGTCTGTCGAATGATCGGCTCTGTCCCGTAGTCGGTGGTGACGCTGCGTCTCTGCCTGTGATCACGAGGCATGGGTTACGTCAACTCTCTTGTCGGCGTGGTGTTTTCAAACTCGGTGGTTCAGTGTCAGTCCATGGATCCAACAGGTTGTCGCCGAGGCCTGCACCGGGTTCGGCTGCGGCGTCGTGGAGGGATTGTTCGGTCCAGATGACCTTGCCGCGGGCGCCGTACCGGGTGCCCCAGCGGTGGGCGAACTGAGCGACGAGGAACAGCCCGCGGCCGCCCTCGTCCGTGGTGGCTGCCCGCCGCAGGTGGGGGGAGGTGCTGGAGCCGTCGGCGACCTCGCAGATCAGGTGGTTGCGATCGTGCAGCAGGCGCAGCCGGATGGGCTGGGTGCCGTATCGGATGGCGTTGGTGACCAGTTCGCTGACGATCAGCTCGGTGGTGAAGGCGACCTGGTCCAGGGCCCAGGTCTCCAGCCGGCGGGTGACGTCGGTACGGACGTGGGAGACGGCCGCCGGGTCGGAGGGCACCTCCCAGTCCGCGACCCGGGCCGGGTCCAGCAGGTGGGTCCGGGCCACCAGCAAGGCGATGTCGTCGCGGGGGCGCTCGGGGAGCATGGTGGCGAAGACGGTCTGGCAGGTGGCCTCCGGGGTGCCGCCCACAGCATCGGCCAGGGCCGTGCGCAGCTGCTCAATGCCGGTGTCGAGGTCGCGGTCCCGGTCCTCGATCAGCCCGTCGGTGTAGAGGACCAGCTGACTGCCCTCGGGCACAGTGAGTTCGGCGGTCTCGAAGGGCAGGCTGCCGCCCAGGCCCAGCGGGGGGCTGACGGGTACGTCCGGGAAGGTGACGGTGCCGTCGGGGTGGACCAGGGCGGGGCCGGGGTGGCCGGACCGGGCCACAGTGCAGCGGCCGGAGACGGGATCGTAGATGGCGTACAGGCAGGTGGCCCCCGTGACCCCCTGGCCGTCGGCCTCGTCGTGGTCGATGTGGGCGACCAACTCGTCCAGGTGGTTCAGGAGTTCGTCCGGGGCCAGGTCCAGGGTCGAGAAATTGTGCACGGCGGTGCGCAGCCGACCCATGGTGGCGGCGGCGTGCAGGCCGTGGCCGACGACGTCGCCGACCACCAGGGCCACCCGGGTGCCGGGCAGGGGGATGACGTCGAACCAATCGCCGCCCGCCCCGGCCTGGGCGGGCAGGTAGCGGTGGGCGGCCTCGACGGCGGTCTGCTCGGGCAGAGTGCGGGGCAGCAGGCTGCGCTGCAGAGTGGCCGCCAGGGTGTGCTCGTGGGTGTAGCGGCGGGCGTTGTCGATGCACAACGCAGCACGTCTGGCCAGCTCCTTGGAGACGGAAAGGTCCTCCTCCCCGAAGGGCGGGGAGGCGTCCGCCCGCCAGAAGTTGGCCATCCCTAGCACCACCCCGCGGGCCTGCAGCGGCACCGAGATCAGGGAATGGATTCCGTACTCCAGCACCCGCCGCGCCCGCTCCGGGTCCTGGGCCCGCCAGCCGTCGGAGCCAGCGAGGTCCGACTCCAGCACAGCCTGGCCGCCGGCCGCCCCGGCGGCGATGGGGTTGGTGGTGGCGAAGTGGATCAGCTCCCCCACGGGGTAGAGAGGCGGGTCGCCGCGGACGCCGCTGACGGCGGTGCGGCGCATTTCGGTGCTTGCCCCGGCCGGCTCCTCGCCACGCAGCACCGGATCCAGCAGCTCCACGGTGACGAAATCGGTGAACCGCGGGACGACCATCTCCGCCAGCTCCTCGGCGGTGCGCACCACATCCAGCGTGGTGCCGATCCGCACGCCGGCGTCGTAGAGCAGCTGCAGGCGCTCGCGTGCCACCTTGGCCCGGCCGGCGAGGGTACGCAGTTCGGTGGTGTCGCGCAGGGTGGCCACGCTGCCCGCCGGGGCGCCGTAGCGCTCGACGGGCCGGACGTTGACGGCCAGCAGCCGGTCGCCAGCCAGATGGACCTCGTCGGTGGCCGTCCGCCCCGGGGAAAGCAGCTCGGCGGCGCCCGGGGTCAGGCCGAGGTCGGTGATCTGGTGCTGCTCCGCGTCCTCCGGCAGATTCAGCAGCCGGCGTGCCTCGTCGTTGGCCAGCAGCAGCCGCCCGTCGCCGCCGACGACGAGCACGCCTTCGCGCACCGTGTGCAGGACCGCGTCATGATGCTCGTACATGCGAGTCATCTCGCCGGGGCCCAGTCCGCGGGTCTGGCGCAGCAGCCGCCGGCCAATCAGCGCCGACCCGCCCGCGACCAGGGCGAGCGCGCCGCCCGCGGCGCCGAGGAGCACCGGAAGCTGCCCGGCCACCGCTTCGTTCACCTTCTTGACCTTGATCTCGGGGGACACGATGCCGGCGACCGAGCCGTCAGGCCGGAAGACGGGGACCTCCGCGAAGACCGAAACGCCCAGCGGAGTCACCTCGGTGTCCGTGAGGGCCGTGCCCCTCACCGCCTTCCGGTAGGGGTCGCCCTTGACTACGTGTTTCCCGATCCGATGCGGGTCGGGGTGGGTGTATCGGATCCCGTCCGTGCTGATGATCACGATGCCGTCGACGCCGGACCGCTTCCGGGCACTCTCGGTGAGCGGTTGCAGCACCGCGGTCGGATCGCGGCTGTCCAGCGCCTGCACGATCCCCGGGGAGTTCGCGAACGCCTCGGCGACGGCAAGCACCTCTTCGCGGGCTTTCTCCGTGCCTTGGTGCCGGGCCTGGACCACCAGCGTCACCACCGTCGCGGCGACGAGCAGCACCACGACCGCCAGCTGCAGGAGGAACACTTGACCGGCGACGCTCCGCGCGCTCACCAGGGAGCGCAGGCGCCGCCCTGGCGACCGGTGCGGGATCTCCCGTTCGTCCGCGGGACGAGTCGGCTGCTCCGTTCCCGGACGCGGAACCTCACGCCGCCTCCGCGCACGCCAACCAGCGAACCGGCGGGAAGACGCTATCGAGGATCGGCGGAAACCTCTGAGCGCATCCATAGGTCCAGTGTTGTCGATTCGGCCGCTGCGAGCCCACCACCGGAATCGTGCCGTTCATGAACCCGGTCGAGCAGGTCATGACGCAAGAGCCCTACGCCAGCGCCGAGCGCGTCTTCTGGATCGCCGACGGGAGTGTCATGAATCAGGCTCTGGCCCGTAGTCGGTGGTGACGCCGAGTAGCGGTCAGGGCAGAAGGATGCGGTGGCGGAGGAGGTCGAATCCGGCGCGTCCGTGCATCTG
>NZ_JBIAXG010000071.1:0-29996 GCF_042896465.1 Streptomyces sp. NPDC001292 | reverse complement strand
AAACGCCCGGTTACATTCCGAACCCGGAAGCTAAGCCTTACAGCGCCGATGGTACTGCAGGGGGGACCCTGTGGGAGAGTAGGACGCCGCCGAACTCCCTTTAGAGCTCCGGCTCCTGGGCAAACAGCCCGGGAGCCGGAGCTTTTTTGCGTTGGGGTAAAGTCAGGAGGCATCGTCGGTATCTTTCCCACAGGAGGCCCCCGGGTGGAGGTCCAGGAGACCCGTGTCCAGACGGACCGGGTCCTCACCATCCCGAACATCCTCAGCATGGCACGGCTCGTCGGCGTGCCCCTCTTCCTGTGGCTGATCCTCCGGCCGGAGTTCGGTGGCCCCAAGAGTGACGGATGGGCCCTGCTGGTGCTGGCGTTGAGTGGCGTCAGCGACTACCTCGACGGCAAGCTCGCGCGACGGTGGAACCAGGTCAGCAGTCTCGGCCGGCTGCTCGACCCCGCGGCCGACCGGCTCTACGTTCTCTCCACCCTCCTCGGTCTCACCTGGCGCGAGATTCTGCCGCTGTGGCTGACCGCTCTGCTCGTGGCACGCGAATTGATGCTCCTGGTGGCCGTGGGTGTCCTCAGACGGCACGGCTACCCACCGCCGCAGGTGAACTTCCTGGGGAAGGCGGCGACGTTCAACCTGATGTATGCGTTCCCCTTGTTGCTGCTAAGTGACGGCAGCGGATGGATCGCGTCACTCGCAGCCATTTTCGGATGGGCGTTCGCAGGATGGGGTACAACGCTCTATTGGTGGGCAGGAGTCCTCTACGTGGTACAAGTCCGCCGTTTGGTCCGTGCGGACGCCATGGCCGACTGAGTTCCCTCATCGAGGCAGCCGCGGGGACTCCGATGGCCCGCCTGGGGAAAGTGCGGGACAATCAGGACGGGTGCAGTCGGCTAGATCGTCGTCTCTTGGAGGAGGACGCTTCCGACATGAAGGCCGTCGTGATGGCCGGAGGCGAAGGCACGCGCCTTCGTCCGATGACCTCGAGCATGCCCAAGCCGCTCCTGCCGGTGGCCAACCGGCCGATCATGGAGCATGTGCTGCGGCTGCTCAAGAGGCATGGGCTGAATGAGACCGTCGTCACAGTCCAGTTCCTGGCCTCGTTGGTCAAGAACTACTTCGGTGACGGTGAAGAGCTCGGAATGGAGCTCACCTATGCCAATGAGGAGAAGCCACTCGGAACCGCCGGAAGCGTCAAGAACGCCGAGGAGGCATTGAAGGACGACGCCTTCCTCGTCATCTCCGGTGATGCCCTGACCGATTTCGACCTCACCCGGCTGATCGATTTCCACAAGGAAAAGGGCGCGATGGTGACCGTGTGTCTCACCCGCGTGCCCAATCCGCTGGAATTCGGTATCACCATCGTCGACGAAGAGGGCAAGGTCGAGCGCTTCCTGGAGAAGCCGACCTGGGGCCAGGTCTTCTCCGACACCGTGAACACGGGCATCTATGTGATGGAGCCCGAGGTGTTCAACTATGTCGACCCCGATGTTCCGGTCGACTGGTCCGGCGATGTCTTCCCGCAGTTGATGAAGGAAGGCAAGCCGATTTACGGCTATATCGCCGAGGGCTACTGGGAGGACGTCGGTACCCACGAGAGCTATGTGAAGGCGCAGGCCGACGTCCTGGAGGGCAAGGTCGACGTCGAGATCGACGGCTTCGAGATCTCCCCGGGAGTCTGGGTCGCCGAGGGCGCCGAGGTGCACCCCGAAGCCGTGTTGCGCGGCCCGCTCTACATCGGCGACTACGCCAAGGTGGAGGCCGGCGCCGAACTCCGAGAGCACACCGTCGTCGGCTCCAATGTCGTCGTGAAGAGCGGTGCCTTCCTGCACAAGGCCGTCGTGCACGACAACGTGTACATCGGTCAGCACAGCAACCTGCGCGGTTGTGTCGTAGGCAAGAACACCGACATCATGCGCGCCGCGCGGATCGAGGACGGCGCGGTCATCGGTGACGAGTGCCTGATCGGCGAAGAATCGATCGTGCAGGGCAACGTCCGGGTGTACCCGTTCAAGACGATCGAGGCCGGCGCCTTCGTCAACACCTCGGTGATCTGGGAGTCGCGGGGCCAGGCGCACCTCTTCGGGGCCCGCGGAGTGTCCGGGATCCTGAACGTGGAGATCACCCCGGAGCTCGCCGTACGGCTCGCCGGCGCCTACGCGACCACGCTCAAGAAGGGCTCCACGGTCACCACGGCCCGTGACCACTCCCGGGGCGCCCGCGCGCTCAAGCGGGCGGTCATATCAGCCCTCCAGGCCAGCGCCATCGACGTACGGGACCTGGAGAACGTGCCGCTGCCGGTCGCCCGGCAGCAGACCGCGCGGGGCAGCGCTGGCGGCATCATGATCCGGACCACGCCCGGGGTGCCCGACTCGGTCGACATCATGTTCTTCGACGGACAGGGCGCCGACCTGTCCCAGGGCAGCCAGCGCAAGCTGGACCGGGTCTTCGCGCGCCAGGAGTACCGGCGTGCGTTCCCGGGCGAGATCGGTGACCTGTACTTCCCGTCCAGCGTCTTCGACTCGTACACCGGTTCGCTGCTGCGCAACGTCGACACCACCGGGATCGCCGAGTCGGGGCTCAAGGTCGTCGTGGACGCCTCGAACGGCAGCGCCGGACTCGTGTTGCCCAGCCTGCTCGGCAAGCTCGGTGTGGACTCGCTGACGATCAATCCCGGGCTGAACGAGTCCCGGCCGACGGAGACCGCCGACATGCGGCGCGCGGGTCTGGTGCGGCTCGGCGAGATCGTGGCGTCCTCCGGGGCCGCGTTCGGTGTGCGGTTCGACCCGGTGGGCGAGCGGCTGTCGCTCGTCGACGAGAGGGGCCGCATCATCGAGGACGACCGGGCGCTGCTGGTGTTGCTCGACCTCGTCGCCGCCGAGCGGCGCAGCGGCCGGGTGGCGCTGCCCGTCACGACCACTCGGATCGCCGAGCAGGTGGCCGCCTACCACGGCACCCAGGTGGAGTGGACGACGACCTCTCCCGACGACCTCACCCGGGTCGGCGGCGAGGAGGGGACGATCTTCGGCGGTGACGGCAAGGGCGGGTTCATCGTCCCGGAGTTCAGCAGCGTCTACGACGGTACGGCGGCCTTCGTACGGCTCATCGGGCTGGTAGCGCGCACACAGCTCACCCTGAGCCAGATCGACGCCCGGATCCCGCGTGCGCACGTCCTCAGGCGCGATCTGGCGACGCCGTGGGCCGTCAAGGGCCTGGTGATGCGCCGGGTCGTCGAGGCCGCCGGAGACCGCTTCGTGGACACCACGGACGGTGTGCGGGTCGTGGAGACCGACGGCCGCTGGGTGATGGTCCTGCCCGACCCGGCCGAGGCCGTCACCCATCTGTGGGCCGAGGGGCCCGACGACGCCTCCGCCCAGGCGCTGCTCGACGAGTGGGCGGCGGTCGTGGACAGCGCCGGCCGGTAGAACGCCCGCCGGTGGAGCAGGGCGCCGGCCGGTAAAACGGACAGCACGCACGCGTGCCGGACAAGTGTCCTCCAAGGGGGCCTGTCCGGCACGCCGGTGGGGCCATTCGGAGGTCACGGCCAGGTCGTGCGACGATGTGCGGCATGCCGCAGCATCCCCCCATTCGGAGCAACCCCGCGCGGCCCGCCCGACCGGACGCCTCCATGTCGTTGATCACCAACGTCATGGACCACAGCCTCGACGACGGTTACGCCGAGGCCGCCGCCCGGAAGAAGGCCGCCGGTGAGAGCGGCATGCCGAAAACCGTCAGGGCGAAACTCGGCCTGGCGGGCGGGCTGGTGCTGGCCGCACTCGTGGTGACCGTGGGTGCGGCGCAGGCACGCGTGGCGGCCCCGGTCGTCGCCAAGGAGCGCCAGGAGCTGATCGACCGCATCGACCGGGAGACCGCGGCGGCCGACAAGCTCGAGGGCACCGTCGACAAGCTGCGCGACGACGTGAGCGCGCGGCAGCGCCAGGCGCTCCGGCATACCGGCGGCAACCCGCGGGCCGACCTGGTGAGCATGCTTGCGGGCGCCGCCGAGGTGTATGGCCCCGGAATGAGGCTCGTGGTGGACGACGCCAAGGAGGCCGGGACGGCCGGCGGCGGCGATCCGCGCGGGACGTCGGGTTTCTCCGACACCGGCCGGGTGCGTGACCGGGACATGCAGCGGGTGGTGAACGGGCTGTGGCAGTCGGGTGCCGAGGCCGTCTCCATCAACGGGCAGCGGCTGACGGCCCTGTCGGCGATCAGGGCCGCGGGTGACGCGATACTGGTCGACAACAAGCCGCTGGTGCCGCCGTACACGGTGCTCGCCGTGGGGGACGGGAAACGGCTGAGCGCCCGGTTCAAGGACAGCCCCGACGGGCTGTACCTCCAGGCCCTGAAGGACAACTACGGCATCCGGGCCGGCATCTCCGTGGAGAGCGACCTCCGGCTGGCCGCCGCACCGAGTGTGATCGTACGTACAGCACAGCCGAGCACTGAGAAGGGCACATCGTGATCGCCGTACTGGGCCTCGTCGTGGGAGTGGTGGCCGGCCTGTTGGTCCGGCCCGAGGTTCCGGCGGTCGTCGAGCCTTATCTGCCGATCGCCGTCGTCGCGGCGCTGGACGCCGTCTTCGGTGGCCTGCGGGCCATGCTGGACGGCATCTTCGACGACAAGGTGTTCGTCGTGTCGTTTCTGTCCAATGTGGTCGTGGCCGCGCTGATCGTCTTCCTGGGCGACAAGTTGGGCGTCGGCGCCCAGCTGTCCACGGGTGTCGTGGTCGTCCTCGGTATCCGCATCTTCTCCAACGCCGCGGCGATCCGACGGCACGTGTTCCGGGCGTGAGAGTCATGAGCCACCAGGACGAACAGCCCGGGAACGGGCAGCACGACACCCGGCCCGAGCAGCAGCGGCTGCGCCAGGAGTTGCCCGAGGAGGTGCCCGCGCCGGCGGCCGCCGGCGACGGCCGGAGCACCGAGGAGAGTTCCGAGCCCGCGCTGACCGGTCGCCAGCGGCTGGTCCAAGGACTGTGGCCGCCGCGCTTGACCCGGGCCCAACTCGTCGTCGCCCTGCTGTTGTTCGGCCTCGGCTTCGGACTCGCCGTCCAGGTCGCCTCCAACAGCAGCGGCGACAACGCGCTGCGCGGCGCCCGGCAGGAGGATCTTGTGCGCATCCTCGATGAACTGGACGACCGCACTCAGCGTCTTGAGGACGAGAAGCAGGGTCTGGAGAAGCAGCGCCAGGAGTTGGAGAACAGCTCGGACCAGGCCGAGGAGGCCCGCAGGCAGACGGCCGAGAAGGAGAAGCAACTCGGCATCCTCGCGGGCACGGTGGCCGCGCAGGGGCCCGGCATCACGATCACGATCGGGGACACGAAGGGGACGGTCCGGGCGGACATGCTGCTCGACGCGATACAGGAGCTGCGCGCGGCCGGTGCGGAGGCGATCGAGGTGAACGGTGTGCGGGTGGTCGCGAACACCTATCTGACCGACTCCGGCAAGAGCGTGGACGTCGACGGGAACAAGATCAACACTCCGTATCGTTTCAAGGTCATCGGCAAGCCGCAGGACCTCGAACCGGCGCTCAACATTCCTGGAGGCGTGGTGCAGACCCTGGAGAAGGAGCAGGCCACCGTGACCATCGACCGTTCGGACAAGATCGTCGTGGATGCCTTGCGGGCGGCGAAGAGGCCTGACTACGCTCGGTCGTCCTCGCAGTGAACCGGTGGTGCATGGCGGTCGTCCGGCAGGGGCATGAGGTTGCGGGGGGTCGGCGCACCGATTGGGTGGTGCGTGGTGGAAACTGTCTGGTGGATACGGACGTTGTGAAGATGTCCGGGTCGACCGGTGTATGCAGTCAGGGTTCGTCCTGCCCCACGGGCGGGTCTGTTTCGGTCAAGGGGAATCGCCCGTGAAGTTGTTTGCGAAGTTGTTCGGCAAGAGCGCGCGAGAGGGCGGCGAGAACGCGACGGCCCGTCACCGCGCACAGCCTGACGCCGAGGGTCGGCGTCCGCTGTTCAGGGACCAGGTGGCCGGTCAGGGCGCGCCGTCGGTTGACCCTGCCCAGTCGGGCGGCATAGGTTTCGGGCAACCGTCAACCTCAGGTACGGCTGGAGGGTTTGCCGCCGGCCCGTACGCGTCCGACGTCCCTGCGGGGCAGCCGCGGGAGGAGGATCCGTCCATGTCGGCCCTGGTGTGTACGAGGTGCGGTAACCGCAACGCGGAGAACAGCCGCTTCTGTTCCAACTGCGGTGCGCCCCTGCGGCCGGGCGCGGCGCCGGAGCGCTCGTCGGAGACGACCTCGACGATCTCCATCTCCGGTCTGGAGGCCTACGACGCCGAGGCCACCGGCCAGACGCCGATGCTGTCTCCGGAGGCGCAGGCGGCCGTCGACGCGCTGCCGCTGGGCTCGGCCCTGCTGGTGGTGCGCCGCGGCCCGAACTCGGGCAGCCGCTTCCTCCTGGACGGCGAGCTGACCACGGCCGGGCGTCATCCGCAGAGCGACATCTTCCTGGACGACGTGACGGTCTCGCGTCGCCATGTGGAGTTCCGCCGCAGCCCGGACGGCTCGTTCACGGTGGCCGACGTCGGCAGTCTGAACGGCACGTACGTCAACCGGGAGCCGATCGACCGGGTCGCTCTGTCCAACGGTGACGAGGTGCAGATCGGCAAGTACCGGCTGGTCTTCTACTCGAGCCGGCAGGGCGTCTGACCTGTCAGGGAAGGTCCATGCGTCAATCACCGAGCGGCGGTACCGGGCACGGCACCGCCGCCACGGACAGTGGGCTGAAGAGCATCGGCACGGTGCTGAACGTGCTGCGTGACGAGTTCCCCGAGGTCACCGTCTCCAAGATCCGTTTCCTGGAGTCGGAGGGGCTCGTCGAGCCGCGGCGCACCCCCTCGGGGTATCGCAAGTTCAGCACGGACGACGTCGAGCGGCTGGCCCTGGTCCTGCGCATGCAGCGGGACCACTACCTGCCGTTGAAGGTGATCCGCGAGTACCTGGACGCCATGGAGCGCGGCGAGGCGGTCCATCTGCCGGCAGTCGGCCGGCAGCGTGACGGCGGATCCGTGCCGTCGCCGGCCGAGGCGCCCACGGCAGCCCGGATCGGGCGGGCCGAGCTGCTCGCCGCCGCCGGCATCGAGGAGGGGGAGCTCCGGGAGTGGGAGTCGTACGGGCTGCTCACTCCGTTGGCGGACGGGGGCTACGGAGCGGAGGCGGTGACCGTGGCCTCGCTCGTGTCCGAGCTGGGGCGTTTCGGGATCGAGCCCCGGCACCTGCGGGTGATGAAGGCGGCCGCCGACCGGGAGGCCGGGCTCGTAGACCAGGTGGTGGCCCCGCTCAAGCGGCACCGCAATCCGCAGACCAGGGCGCATGCGGAGGCCCGCGCCAAGGAGCTCGCGGAGCTCACGGTGCGGCTGCACGCGGTGCTGGTCCAGACCGCGCTCGGGGTGCGGCTGCCGTGAGCGGGCCTGAGACGGCCGGATCCTCCTCCCATGCCCGGCCCGACTACCCAAACGTCCCGGGCACCGCCTAGGGTTGCTGTGTGAACGAGCTCGATGTCGTAGGTGTCCGGGTCGAGATGCCCTCCAACCAACCGATCGTGCTCCTGCGTGAAGTGGGAGGCGACCGTTACCTCCCCATCTGGATCGGGCCGGGGGAGGCGACGGCGATCGCCTTCGCCCAGCAGGGCATGGCCCCCGCGCGACCGCTGACCCACGACCTGTTCAAGGACGTGCTGGAGGCGGTCGGCCAGGAACTCACGGAAGTGCGCATCACGGACCTGCGTGAAGGCGTCTTCTACGCCGAGCTGGTGTTCGCCAGCGGCGTCGAGGTGAGCGCCCGGCCGTCCGACGCCATAGCGCTGGCCCTGCGTACCGGGACGCCGATCTTCGGCAGCGACACGGTGCTGGACGACGCGGGCATCGCGATCCCGGACGAGCAGGAGGACGAGGTGGAGAAGTTCCGCGAGTTCCTCGACCAGATCTCGCCGGAGGACTTCGGCTCCAGCAGCCAGTGAAGCGCCCACATGAGCCACGGGAGACCGTCCCGCGGCCTCCCTCCGGGGCATTCGGATAGCCTTTCCCGGCGATGGGGTACGCAAAACCACTCTTAGGGTGATTATCACTCGGCGTGCCGAGTGTGGCGATCGTTGACGCACCCCTGGTGACTGCCTACCGTCGAGGAGGCAGGTCAAGGACGGAGGTCGGCGTGAGAAGCAGCGGCGACGGTACGGCTGGGGGTGCCCCCGGACGCAATGCCGGGGGAAGCGGTCCGTACCCTCCCCCGGGCTCCCGGCTCCGCCCGAGCGGGGGGTACACACCTCTCGGCGGCGCGGCCGGTCGTGCTCCGCAGCGACCGACGGCGCCGAGCAGCGGAGGGGCGGCGGCCATGGCGTCCGAACAGATCGGCTATCGCGGTCCGACGGCCTGCGCCGCCGCCGGCATCACCTACCGGCAACTGGACTACTGGGCGCGCACCGGGCTGGTCGAGCCGAGCGTGCGGCCCGCCCACGGGTCCGGCACCCAGCGCCTCTACAGCTTCCGGGACGTCGTCGTCCTGAAGATCGTCAAGCGGTTCCTCGACACCGGCGTGTCGCTGCAGAACATCCGTACCGCCGTCCAGCACCTGCGCGAGTGCGGTTTCCGTGACCTGGAGCGGACGACGCTGATGAGCGACGGTGCCACGGTGTACGAGTGCACGTCGCCCGACGAGGTGCACGCCCTGCTCCAGGGGGGCCAGGGAATCTTCGGCATCGCCGTCGGCGTGGTGTGGCGCGACGTGGAGAACGCGCTGTCGCAGTTGCACGGTGAGCGCATCGACACGGGGGAGACGCTCGTGGGGCACAACCCGGGCGACGAGCTCGCCCGGCGGCGCAACCGGGCCGTCTGAGCGGCCCCTCGGCCGGCTCCGGTCCTCCCGGTCACTGACCGACCGCCGACCGGCCCCATCCCGGCCCGATCAGCCCCCTCGGCCTGCGGACAGGCCTCGGGAGGACGTACGGCGCCGCCGGAACGGGGGCATTGTCAGTGGCGTGGTGCAGCATCGTAGATGTGAGAACCGCACCCACGATCCTCCACCTCGACATGGATGCCTTCTTCGCCTCCGCGGAGCAGGCGTCCAAGCCGAGCCTGCGTGGGAAGGCCGTGGTCGTGGGCGGGCTGGGACCGCGCGGGGTGGTGGCCACGGCGTCGTACGAGGCGCGCGTGTTCGGCGTCCACTCCGCGATGCCGATGGCCCAGGCGCGGCGGCTGGCGCCGAACGCCGCGTACCTCGTGCCGCGCTTTGCCTTCTACCGCTCCATCAGCGAGCGGGTGATGGGCCTGCTGCGGGCGCTGTCGCCGCTGGTGGAGCCGCTGAGCCTGGACGAGGCGTTCGTGGACCTGGAGGCCGGGGGAGCCGCCTGGGACGCGGAATCCGCCCGGCTGGCAGGGATGAAACTGCGCGCCGACATCCGGGCCGTCACGGGGCTCACCGGGTCCGTGGGGCTGGCCGCCTCCAAGATGCTCGCCAAGATCGGCTCCGAGCAGGCCAAGCCCGACGGGCTGGTGCTCATCGAGCCCGGCACCGAGCGGGCCCTGCTCGGTCCGCTGTCCGTGCGTACCCTGCCGGGCGTGGGCCCGGCCACGGGCGACCATCTGCGGCGGGCCGGGATCCACACCGTCGAGGAAATCGCCGAGGCCGGTGAGGACGAGCTCGTCCGGCTGCTCGGCAAAGCGCACGGGCACGCGCTGTACGCGATGGCGCTGGCCCACGACGAGCGTCCCGTCGTGGCCGAGCGCGAGACGAAGTCGGTGTCCGTCGAGGACACCTACGACGTGGACATCCACGACCGCGTCCGGGTGGCCCTGGAGGTGCAGCGGCTCGCCGACCGGTGCGTACGGCGGCTGCGCGGGGCCGGTCTGTCGGGGCGCACCATCGTGCTGAAGGTGCGCCGCTACGACTTCTCCACCCTGACCCGCTCCGAGACCCTGCGCGGGCCCACCGACGACCCCGCGGTGATACGGGAGGCGGCCGCCCGGCTGCTGGATTCGGTGGACACCACCGGCGGTGTACGGCTGCTCGGCGTGGGCGTGTCCGGGCTCGCCGACTACACCCAGGAGGACCTGTTCGCGCAGGCGGCGGGCGTGCGGGCCGCGGGCGCGGAGGCGGAGCGCCCGACCGAGGGGCAGCCGGAGGAGCCCGCCGAGCAGCCGCCGGCACCCACCGAGCGGCGGTGGCCGGCGGGCCATGACGTACGGCACGCCGCGTACGGCCACGGATGGGTGCAGGGCAGCGGCCTCGGCCGCGTCACCGTCCGCTTCGAGACCCCCCGCTCCGCGCCGGGTCGGGTACGCACCTTCCTCATGGACGACCCGGACCTGGAACCGGCCGAACCCCTTCCTCTGGTTCCGCCGGCTCAGCTCTCGTCCGGACCGGAGCCGGAGCCGGCCAGCTTGCCGAAGTGGTGGTCCGGAACAGCCGGTGGAGGCGCCACGTCGAGGCCGTAGTGGTGGTAGAGCTGCAGTTCCTGCTCCGGGGACAGATGGCGGCCCACGCCGAAGTCCGGAGCCTCCTTGATCAGCGAGCGGTCGAAGGGGACGCGCAGGGTGCCCTCGACCAGTTCGCTGGGCTCGAGGGGGACGAAGGCGTCCCGGGAGAACAGGCCGGTGCGTATGGCCGCCCATTCCGGCACACCGGTCGCGTCGTCGAGGTAGACCTCGTCCACCGTGCCGATCTTGTGGCCGTTGCGGTCGAACGCCTTGCGGCCGATCAGGTTGCGCGGATCGATCTCCGTCTGCACTGTCCCTCCACGTGGTCGCAACTCATCCGTAAGCACTACAAAAGAGCACATTCAGCGGTGCGGCCACTCGAAGACCCGTACGGCTGCCCCGCTGGTACGCTGGCAACGGCTGCTGACCCCGTGCGGGAGAGCCCTCCGGCACCACCGGAGGCGCCGAAGGAGCAAATCCTCCCCGGAATCTCTCAGGCCCACGTACCGCACGGACGAGGTCACTCTGGAAAGCAGAGCGGGTGTCGACGGCTTCCGCTCTCACCGACGGTGAAAACCGGGAGCCCTCGGGCAGCCCGGTGAAGCTCTCAGGTTGAGATGACAGAGGGGGAGGCCGTCGGGACACCCGCGCCGTGGTGTCCCTCGAAGGTCGTGTCAGACCAGGAGGCCTCCGCAATGACCGCCCAGCGCATTCCGCTCTCCGAGCTCGAACAGGGCATCCCCTTCGAACAGCGCCACATCGGGCCCGACCAGGAGGCGCGGGCCAAGATGCTCGCGCAGGTCGGCTACGGCTCGCTCGACGAGCTCACCGCCGCCGCGGTACCCGAAGTGATCAGGAACGCCGACGCGCTCGACCTTCCCGGCGGCCGCACCGAGGCCGAAGTGCTGGCCGAGCTGCGCTCCCTCGCCGACCGCAACCAGGTCCTCGGCTCGATGATCGGCCTCGGCTACTACGGGACGTTCACCCCGCCGGTGATCCTGCGCAACGTCATGGAGAACCCGGCCTGGTACACCGCCTACACCCCCTACCAGCCGGAGATCTCCCAGGGCCGCCTCGAGGCGCTGCTGAACTTCCAGACCGTGGTCGCCGACCTGACCGGTCTGCCGACCTCCGGCGCGTCCCTGCTCGACGAGGGCACCGCCGCCGCCGAGGCCATGGCGCTGTCCCGGCGCATGGGCAAGAACAAGAAGGGCCTGTTCCTGGTCGACGCGGACGCGCTGCCGCAGACCATCGCGGTCATCGAGACCCGCGCCGAGCCGACCGGCGTCGAGGTCGTCGTCGCCGACCTCAGCGACGGCATCCCGGCCGAGATCGCCGAGCGCGAGATCAACGGCGTGCTCCTGCAGTACCCGGGCGCCTCCGGCGCCGTGCGCGACCTGAAGCCCGTCATCGACCAGGCGCACCAGCTGGGCGCCCTGGTCACCGTCGCCGCCGACCTGCTCGCGCTGACCCTGCTGAAGTCGCCCGGCGAGCTCGGCGCGGACATCGCCGTCGGCACCACCCAGCGCTTCGGCGTTCCGATGGGCTTCGGCGGCCCGCACGCCGGCTACATGGCGGTGCACGAGAAGTTCGCGCGCAGCCTGCCCGGCCGCCTGGTCGGCGTCTCCGTCGACGCCGACGGCAACAAGGCCTACCGCCTCGCCCTGCAGACCCGTGAGCAGCACATCCGCCGCGAGAAGGCCACCAGCAACATCTGCACCGCCCAGGTGCTGCTCGCCGTCATGGCCGGCATGTACGCGGTCTACCACGGCCCCGAGGGCCTGCGGGACATCGCGCGCCGCACCCACCGCTACGCCACGGTCCTCGCCGAGGGGCTCAAGGCCGGCGGCTTCGAGGTCGTGCACGGCGCGTACTTCGACACGCTGACCGTCAGGGCGGAGGGGCGTGCCGCCGAGGTCGTCGCCGCGGCCCGCGAGGGCGGCGTGAACCTGCGCCTCGTCGACGCCGACCACGTCTCGGTCGCCTGCGACGAGACCACCACCCGGGACCGGCTGCGCACCGTGTGGGCCGCCTTCGGCGTCGGGGGCGACATCGAGGCGCTGGACGCGGTCGCCGAGGACACGCTGCCCGAGGCGCTGCTGCGCGCAGACACCTACCTCACCCACCCCGTCTTCCACCAGTACCGGTCCGAGACCGCGATGCTGCGCTACCTGCGCCGGCTGGCCGACCGCGACTACGCGCTCGACCGCGGCATGATCCCGCTGGGCTCGTGCACCATGAAGCTCAACGCGACGACCGAGATGGAGCCGGTCACCTGGCCGGAGTTCGGGCAGCTGCACCCCTTCGCGCCCGCCGAGCAGGCGCAGGGCTACCTCACCCTCATCCGCGAGCTGGAGGAACGTCTCGCCGAGGTCACCGGCTACGACAAGGTCTCCCTTCAGCCGAACGCCGGTTCCCAGGGCGAGCTGGCCGGTCTGCTCGCCGTGCGCGGCTACCACCGTGCCAACGGTGACGAGCAGCGCACCGTCTGCCTCATCCCGTCCTCCGCGCACGGCACCAACGCCGCCAGCGCCGTGATGGCCGGCATGAAGGTCGTCGTCGTGAAGACCGCCGAGGACGGCGAGATCGACGTCGAGGACCTGCGGGCGAAGATCGAGCAGTACCGCGAGCAGCTGGCCGTGCTGATGATCACCTACCCGTCCACGCACGGTGTGTTCGAGGAGCACGTCGCCGACATCTGCGCACAGGTCCACGAGGCCGGCGGCCAGGTGTACGTCGACGGCGCCAACCTCAACGCCCTGGTGGGCCTCGCCAAGCCGGGACACTTCGGCGGCGACGTCTCCCACCTGAACCTGCACAAGACCTTCTGCATCCCGCACGGCGGCGGCGGTCCCGGCGTCGGCCCGGTCGGCGTGCGTTCCCACCTGGCGCCGTACCTGCCCAACCACCCGCTCCAGCCCGACGCCGGCCCGGAGACGGGAGTCGGCCCGATCTCGGCCGCGCCGTGGGGCTCGGCCGGCATCCTGCCGATCTCCTGGGCCTACGTCCGTCTGATGGGCGGCGAGGGCCTCAAGCGGGCCACACAGGTCGCCGTGCTCAGCGCCAACTACGTCGCCAAGCGGCTCGAGCCGCACTATCCGGTGCTCTACACCGGTCCCGGCGGCCTGGTCGCCCACGAGTGCATCATCGACCTGCGCCCGCTGACCAAGGCGAGCGGGGTGACCGTGGACGACGTGGCCAAGCGGCTGATCGACTACGGCTTCCACGCGCCGACGATGTCGTTCCCGGTGGCCGGCACGCTGATGATCGAGCCGACCGAGTCGGAGGACCTGGCCGAGTTGGACCGCTTCTGCGATGCGATGATCGCGATCCGCGCCGAGATCGAGAAGGTCGGTTCCGGTCAGTGGCCCGCGGACGACAACCCGCTGCACGGCGCCCCGCACACCGCCGCCGCGCTCGGCGGGGAGTGGGAGCACGGCTACACCCGTGAGGAGGCCGTCTTCCCGGCCGGGGTCTCGGTGGCCGACAAGTACTGGCCGCCGGTGCGCCGCATCGACCAGGCCTTCGGCGACCGCAACCTCGTCTGCTCCTGCCCGCCGCTGGACGCGTACGAGGACTGAGCGAGCGGCTCACGGGCTCCCGGCCGACCCGGGCGGGAGCCCTCGCCGTGTCACACGGTGGCCAGGGAGACCTCGGTCGACTTGATCAGGGCGGTGACGTGCGTGCCCTCCGTCAGGCCGAGTTCGGTGACGGCGTCCCTGGTGATCGCGGCGGTCAACTCGCCGCCCTCCACGCCGACCCGGACGGACGCCATGGCCACGCCGAGGGCGATCCGGGTGACGGTGCCCGGCAGCCGGTTGCGAATGGACAGGCCCTCGACCGGCCCGGTGGCCAGGGACACCTCCGTCGACTTCACCAGGGCGCGCACGGCGCTGCCCTCGGTCAGACGCAGGTCCTCGACGGCGTCCCGGGTGATCGCGGAAGTGAGCTGTCCGCCTCCGTTCAGCCGCACGTGAACGAGGGCCATCGCCTCGCCGGGAGTGACGGCGGTGACCGTGCCGGGCAACTGGTTGCGCATGCTCAGGCTCATGGGCGTGCCTCGCGGGGGTGGGGGACGTGGTGATCACCCACCGTAGGACGGCCGGTGCCTCAGGCCGGGTAGGCGTGGGTCTGCGTCGCCTTGACGGTCGCCCAGACCCCCGCGCCCGGGTGCAGGTCCAGCTCGGCGGCCGCGACCGTGGTCAGGTCAGCGGTGAGGGCGAGTTCGCCGGCCAGGTCGGCGCGGATCTGGTCGCCGTGGGTCTCCAGACCGGCGACCTCGCAGCGCCACAGATTGCGCGCGCTGGCGCTCGTGGGGCGGTCCCGGAAGAGAGTGACGGCACTCGGCGGGAAGGCCACGAACACCGTTCCCGACAGCTCCTCGGTGGTGGTGATGACGGGACCGGCCTCGAGGCGGACGGCGTGGCCCTCCGCCCGCCCGCGGTAGAGGTTCAGGCCGACGAGCTGCGCGACGTAGTCGGTGCGCGGATGGCGGGCGATCTCCGACGGGGTGCCCTCCTGAACGACCCTGCCGTGCTCGACCACGACCAGCCGGTCGGCCAGCACCATCGCGTCCAGCGGGTCATGGGTGACCAGGACGGCGACGGCCTCGAACTCGTCGAGGTGCCGGCGCACCTGGGCGCGGACCTCCAGACGGGTACGGGCGTCGAGCGCGGCGAGCGGTTCGTCGAGCAGCAGCAGCCGGGGCCCGGTGGCCAGGGCGCGGGCGAGGGCCACGCGCTGGGCCTGGCCGCCGGAGAGGCGGCGGGGCTTGGCACCGGTGTGGTCGGCCAGGCCCATCCGGTCCAGCCACCGCGCGGCCTGCGCGCGGGCCTCCGCCTTGCTCGCGCCCCGGCAGCGCGGCCCGAAGGCCACGTTGTCCAGGGCCGACAGGTGCGGGAACAGCAGGTAGTCCTGGAAGACCACACCGACCGGGCGTGCCTCGGGCGGCGTGCGGTCCAGCGCGGCGCCGTCCAGGCGCAGATGGCCGCCGGTGAGCGGGACCAGGCCCGCCAGCGCGCGCAGAGCCGTCGTCTTCCCGGCGCCGTTCGGGCCGAGCAGCGCCACCACGTCGCCGGGGGCGGCGGTGAGCGCGATGTCGAGGCGGAAGGCGCCGCGGTCGACGACGAGGCGGGCGTCCAGGTCCTCCCCGGGCGCGGCCTCGGTTCGCACGCCGGCCGGGGTCCGGTCGATGTCGGTCATGAGATGAACGTCCTGGATGCGGGGCGGATCGGGAGCGGCGGCGGATTCATCGGGAGGCCGTCATCCAACGGTCCCGCAAGCCCGCCAGGACGGCGATCGACACCGCGAGCAGCACCAGGCTCAGGGCGATCGCCGCCGCCGGGTCGTTCTGCAGGGCCAGGTAGACGGCCAGCGGCATGGTCTGCGTACGGCCGGGGAAGTTGCCGGCGAAGGTGATCGTCGCGCCGAACTCGCCGAGCGCCCGCGCCCATGCGAGCACGGCGCCGGCGGCGATGCCCGGTGCGATCAGCGGCAGGGTGACCCGGCGGAACGCGGTGAAGCGGGAGGCGCCCAGCGTGGTGGCTGCCTCCTCGTACCGCGGGTCGGCGGCCCGCAGAGTGCCCTCGACGCTGATCACCAGGAACGGCATGGCCACGAACGCCTCCGCGACCACCACCCCGGCGGTGCTGAACGGCAGCGTGACGCCGAACCAGGAGTCCAGCCACTGCCCGACGACACCGTTGCGCCCCAGGGCCAGCAGGAGGGCCACACCGCCCACGACCGGGGGCAGTACGAGGGGCAGCGTGACCAGGGCCCGGACGAATCCGCGTCCGGGGAAGTCCGTACGGGCCAGCAGCCAGGCCAGCGGGACGCCGAGCACCAGGCTCACGGCGGTGGCGGCGGTGGCGCTGACCAGGGACAACTGGAGAGCCTGCCACACCTCGGCGCTGGTCAGCTGGTCCGGCAGGCTGCGCCAGGGGGCCCGGATCAGCAGGGCGAGCAGCGGCAGCAGCAGGAAGGCCAGGCCGACCAGGGCGGGGATCAGCAGGGGCAACGGCGCGCCGCCGAGGGCGCGGCCGCGCCGTGACCCGTTCTTCGGGGTCACGGCGCGGGCCTCGTCGGTCTTCGTCACGGCTTCAGGAACCCGGCCCCGGTCAGGACCTGCCGGCCCTCGGCCGACGTCACCAGCTCGATGAACGTCTTGGCCGCGGTGGAGTTGGGCGCGTTCTTGAGCAGGGTGATCGGGTAGTCGTTGACGGCCTCGGCCGACTCTGGGAACTCCACGCCCTGGACCCTGCCGCCGGCGGCCTTCACGTCGGTCTTGTAGACGAGGGCCGCGTCGGCCTCCTTCAGCTCGACCTTCGTCAGGGCGCTCTTGACGTCCTGCTCGTAGGAGACCGGGGTCAGCTCGAGGTGGCTCGCGTCCAGCACCTTCCGGGCGGCGGCGCCGCAGGGCACCGTCTTGTCGCACAGCACGACCTTCAGGCCGGACCTGGTGAGGTCCTTCAGCGAGGAGATCTTGTCCGGGTTGCCCGGCGCGGTCGCGATCTCGAGCTGGTTGCGGACGAAGGTGACCGGTGGGCCGGCCGCGTCCTGCTCGTCGGTCACGATCGCCATGGTCCTGGTGCTGGCGGCGGCGAACACGTCGGCGGGGGCACCGGAGGTGATGCTCGCGGCGAGGCTGTCGCTGCCGCCGAAGTTGAAGGTGACCTTGGTGTCCGGGTGCTGCTGCTCGAACTCCTTGCCGAGCGTGGTGAAGCTCTCCTTCAGCGAGGCGGCGGCGAAGACGGTCACGGTGCCGGACAGCTTCGGCACGGAGGACGCCGGCGTGCCGGATCCGGCCGAGGGCGGACCGTCGGAGGACGAGGTGGAGCAGGCACTGAGAGCCAGCAACGCCGCGGCCCCCGCGGCCCCCGACTGCAGCGTCCTGGTCCGTCGTGTGGAACGGGTCATCACGGTTCTACTCCTCTGGCTCCGCACGGAAGAAGCTGTCGCGCCCTGCCACGACCGGCCAGCGGCCGTGCGCCGATCATACTGCCGCAATTGCCAGGCGTAAGGGCCCCGTTGCATCGCATGAGCTGGCCATGTGCGGGGGACGGCTTGCATGTGCGTTTATACGGGGTGGTCGTTCGGGCACGGACCCTCAGGAGGTGAGTGGCCCGTGACACTCGCGGAACTCGACCCGACCGGCGACGTCGCCCGCCCGCCCCCGCCGACCGCGCGGGTAGCTGCTCGGGTGGCCGCAGCACCGGGTGGGAGTCGCCTTCGCATGCGCCACCAGCGGAGTGCAGCACCACCGGTTCACCGGCCCCGCCTGTACGGCGTGCTGTCCGCAGCGGGGCCCGTTGTGGATCCGGCCCGGCGCAACGACCGGCTGAGCCTCCTGATCGCGGCCACGGCCGCCGAGGCGGCATCACGCGTTGCTGTCGTGGGCCGAGATCGATCCCGACTTCGCCGACGCTCCGGTCCTGCTCGCGGTGACCATCGACGGCGCCGGTCCCCAGCCGGTCCTGCCGCAGGACCGCTGCGGCCCGCGGTACGTCAGCGGTGTCCGGGCGACATGCGGGGACGGCGGCCGTCGCGCGCGTGCCCGGGGGTGAGGCCCTAGGCGCGGTCGATGTGCACGTTCGTCGACTTCACGCGGGCGGTGGCCTCCATGCCGACCTCCAGGCCCAGTTCCTCCACGGCCTCCCGGGTCAGCAGGGAGACGAGTCGGTGCGGGCCGGCCTGGATCTCGACCTGGGCGGCGACGTCGCCGAGTTTGATGGCGGTCACGATGCCGGCGAAGGCGTTGCGGGCCGACGTGTACGAGGGGCCCTCCTCGCCGCCGCCGGTCCGGGCCAGCTCGACCGAGAACGCGGCGAGGTCCCGGCCGTCGATGAGCCGGCGTCCGCTGTCGTCGCGGTGGGTGACCATCCGGCCCGCGTCCGCCCAGCGGCGCGCGGTGTCCGGGCTGACGCCGAGCAGCCGGGCCGCCTGCCCGATCGTGTAGGACTGCATGCCGGTCACGATAGGGCCGCGGGCGGTGTGGGGCGTACCTGGGGACGGGCCGTTCGCGGGCGCGGCTCAGCCGGTGTGCACCCGCGGGCGCTTGGTGCGGTCCGGCTCCGCCTCGCGCAGCACCTCGCGCGTCACCGGCGCGACCTCGCCCTGGCCGAAGAGGAAGAAGCGCAGGAAGTTGGCGAACGGGTTGCCCTCGGTCCACTCGAAGTAGATGTGCGGGGTGCGGCCGGTCATGTCCCGGACGTGCAGGAGGAGCGCGGCCAGGGCGTTCGAGACGGACGCGGACTCCAGGGCCAGCACGCGGTAGCGGTCGTGCCTGACCTCGCCGTGCACGGCCAGGCCGGCCTCGAACTCCGAGGGGTCGGTGACCGTCACCTCGACGAAGACGAAGTCCTCCGTGGGCGGGATGTCGCTGTCGCTGCGGATCTGCTCGATCTTGTCGCGGTACTCGGCCTTGTCCTGCCGCTCGGGCTCCTTGGCGATGAACCGGATCTTGCGGCTGGCGATGTCCCTGACGAACCGTTCCGCCATGTCGTCCAGCGTCACGCTCGTCACCCGCAGCTCGAAGGAGCGGGCGAGCCGCGACAGCAACGAGACCAGGATGATCCCGGCGATGAAGCAGGCGCCGATCTTCACACCGTCGGGACGCTCGATGACGTTGACGACGGTCGTGTAGAGGAACACTGCCGAGATGACCCCGAACGCGATGGTCCAGTTGTGCTGGCCGGCCCTGCGGGCGGCGATGGTCACGGCGATCGCCGCGGAGCTGATCAGCACGAGCACGCCCGTGGCGTACGCGCCGCCCTGCTTGTCGACGTTGGCGTCGAAGATCCAGGTGACCAGGAAGCCGATCAGGGTGAAGACGATGACCATCGGGCGGACCGCCCGCGCCCAGTGCGGGGCCATTCCGTAGCGGGGCAGATACCTGGGCATCAGGTTGAGCAGACCGGCCATCGCGGAGGCGCCCGCGAACCACAGGATCAGGATGGTCGAGACGTCGTAGACCGTGCCGAAGGTGTTGCCGAGGTACTCGTGCGCCAGATAGGCCAGGGCGCGGCCGTTGGCCTGGCCGCCGGCCTTGAACTCCGGCGCCGGGATCAGCAGCGTGGTGATGAAGCTGGTGGCGATCAGGAAGCAGCTCATGATCAGCGCGGCCGTGGTCAGCAGCTTCCTGGTGTCCCGGATCCGGCCGGTGGGCCGCTCCTCGGTGTCGTCCGGGTTGCCCCGTACGTGCGGCATGACGGCGACGCCGGTCTCGAAGCCGGACAGGCCGAGCGCGAGCTTGGGGAAGACGAGCAGGGCCACGCCGACCATCAGGAAGACGTTGCCGTGCTGGGCGGTCAGGGCGCCGGTCCAGTCGGTGACCACATGGCCGACGGCGAGGACGTGCCACATACCGACGACCACCACGACGGCGTTCAGCGCGAGATAGATCCCGACCAGGGCGAAGGCGACGCCGATCGCCTCCACGAAGCCCTTGAGGAAGACAGCGCCGAGCAGCGCGATGAGCAGGAGCGTGATCAGCATCTGGTGGCTGTGCAGCGCGGCCGTCAGATGCGGGTTCTCCACCAGGTGGGTCGATGCGTCCGCGGCCGACAGCGTCATGGTGATCAGGAAGTCGGTGGCGGCGAAGCCGAGCAGGGTCAGCACGAACAGTTTGCCCTGCCAGAACGACAGCAGCCGCTCCAGCATCGCGATCGAGCCCGCGCCGTGCGGGCTCTCCGCCGCCACCCTGCGGTACACCGGCAGCGCGCCCGCGAGGGTGACGAGGACCAGCACGATGGTGGCGATCGGTGACAGCAGCCCGGCCGCCAGCGCCGCGATGCCCGGCTGGTAGCCGAGTGTCGAGAAGTAGTCGACGCCGGTCAGGCACATCACCCTCCACCACCGCTGTCCCGTGTGCGGCGGCTCCGGCGGGGCGTGCGGGGCCTGCTGAACGCCCTTGCCCATGTCGGACAGGCCCTCCAGCATCCAGGCGCGCAGACGACTGGGAGGGTGCTCGGTGGTCGCCATGCCCCTGCTCCTGAGATGTGGCTCGCGTGTCGACCGGGCCATCACGGACCGGGCCATCATGTGAACAGGTCACCAATGTATGCGGAGAGTAACGCAGGCGTTCACAAGTACCCAGGTGAGCAGCGGTCAATCTTCTGTCAAAAGGGGCCGTGGCGACCCCGAGGTCACTTCATGACCAGCGGACACACATGTTTCGCCATGCCGTGGGCCATCCGGGGGGAGCGCGCCTTGGGCCGTCCGGGGAGACAGGGCAGCGGAGCCCGGAGTGGACACCCAGCGTCATGACTCCAGTCCCGAGACCCGGAACACCGCCAGCGCGGTCTCCCGGTCCACCTGCTCGGAGATGTCCCGCAGTTCGTCCGTCCCGCACCGGAGCCGTCCCGCCGCCACGCAGTGCCGGGCGTCCTCGTCGAGGCGGTGCCAGACGTCGGGATGGTCCACCAGGACCTCGGGATCCAGCTCCACCCGCCCGCCGAGGGAGTCCAGCAGCACCAGCCGCCGGCAGACACCGTCGACCGCGCGCACCGACACCAGCAGGTCGGTGCGGACCAGGCGGCTGCGCAGCAGCGACCGGGAGGCGATCCAGCCCCGGCCGGCGCGGACGCGGGGCGGGCACAGCACCACGAAGAGCAGTACCGCGAGCGTGAGCCAGAGCGCCCCGCGCCACCAGGTGAGGCTGCCCGTGCCCCAGTCGATCAGGAGCAACAGGGCGAGCAGCGTCAGGGAGCAGCAGACCGAGGTGCGCAGCTCCCGCCCCCACGGGTGGGTGCGGGCCGTGCGGCCTGCTTCCCGCGCCACCGGGTCCGTGCCGGCCAGCTCGTCGTCGCGGTGTCCCATGTCCTCGACGTTAGAGCCCCCCGAGGGCTTCGGCACCTGACCTTGACACGCCCCTGACGCGCCCGCGCCGGTTCTTGACGCCACCCCGCCGACGTGGCCGGGTGGCGCGTCGTCAGGGCTTCGTCAAGGGTGGGTGTGCCGCCGTAAGGGAGCCGTCAACGGTGGTCGGAATCGGGCAGAGGAGGTCGTTTCCTCGAATGGTTGATGTCCGTTCGCCTCTCATTCCAGGAGTTCGCGATGGCCGATGTGGCCTTCGTCGTCGTCACGCTCGCGGTGTTCGCGCTCGTGGCCCTCGCCGTCAAGGGGGTGACGAAGCTGTGACCGCCGAGAACGTCGTCGGCCTGGTCGTGGCCGTCGCCCTGCTGGGCTATCTCGTCCTCGCCCTGATCTTCCCGGAGAGGTTCTGAGCAGCGTCATGAGTCCCGTACTCGCCGGAGTGCTCCAGCTGCTCGCTCTCATGGCCGCACTGGCGCTCGCCTACATACCGCTCGGCACCTACATGGCCGGCGTCTACCGCGCGCAGCGCCACTTGCGGGTCGAGAGATGGGTCTACCGGGCCGTCGGCGCCGATCCGGACGCGGAGATGCGCTGGCCCGCGTACATCCGCGCCGTGCTCGCCTTCTCCCTGGCCGGTGTTCTCTTCCTGTACCTGCTCCAGCGGATCCAGGGCGTGCTGCCGCTCTCGCTCGGCTTCCGGTCCGTCGGCCCCGCCCAGGCCTTCAACACCGCCGCGTCCTTCGTCACCAACACCAACTGGCAGTCGTACTCCGGCGAGCAGACCATGGGGCACGTGGTGCAGACCGCGGGTCTCGCCGTACAGAAC
Organism: Streptomyces sp. NPDC001292; assembly: GCF_042896465.1. NCBI lineage: Bacteria > Bacillati > Actinomycetota > Actinomycetes > Kitasatosporales > Streptomycetaceae > Streptomyces > Streptomyces sp. NPDC001292. Next base: position 7,937 of record NZ_JBIAXG010000071.1, on the reverse strand, counting down.
TTCGCCTCGGCGGCTGTCGGCATGGCTGTGGCCGTGGCCCTGGTGCGCGGCTTCGCCCGGTCCCGCACCGGTGAACTGGGCAACTTCTGGGCCGACCTGGTGCGCGGCATCGTGCGCATCCTCCTCCCGCTCGCCGTGGTCGCCGCGATCGTGCTGGTGGCCTGCGGGGTGATCCAGAACCTCTCCGGGATCCACGAGGCCGGTCAGTTCTTCGGCGGCGCGCAGCAGTGGAAAGGCGGCGCGGTGGCCTCCCAGGAGGCCATCAAGGAACTGGGCACCAACGGTGGCGGCTACTTCAACGCCAACAGCGCCCACCCCTTCGAGAACCCGACGCCCTTCTCCAACCTCTTCGAGATCTTCCTGATCCTGGTGATCCCCTTCGCGCTGACCCGGACCTTCGGCGTCATGGTCGGCTCGGTCCGGCAGGGCTACGCGATCCTCGCGGCGATGGCCACCATCTGGCTCGCCTTCGTCTCCCTGCTGATGTGGACCGAGTTCGCCCACCACGAAGGCGCGCTGCGGATCGCGGGCGGCGCGATGGAGGGCAAGGAGGTCCGGTTCGGCATCGGCGCCTCCTCGATCTTCGCGGCGTCGACCACGCTCACCTCGACGGGCGCCGTCGACGCCGCGCACTCCTCGCTCACCGGGTTCGGCGGCGGGATCGCGATGCTCGGCATGATGCTCGGCGAGATCGCGCCCGGCGGTGTCGGCTCGGGCCTGTACGGCATCCTGATCATGGCCGTCATCGCCGTCTTCATCGCCGGTCTGATGGTCGGGCGCACACCCGAGTACCTGGGCAAGAAGATCGGCTCCCGAGAGATCAAACTGGCCGCCGTCTACATCCTCATCACCCCGGCGCTGGTGCTGGTGTTCAGCGCCTTCGCGATGGCCCTGCCGACCCCGCCGCACTCGGCGCTCAACCCGGGCGCGCACGGATTCTCCGAAGTGCTCTACGCCTACACCTCGGCCGCGAACAACAACGGCTCGGCCTTCGCCGGTCTGAACGCGAACACCGACTGGTTCAACACCACGACCGGGCTCGCCATGCTGCTCGGCCGCTTCCTGCCGATGGTGTTCGTCCTCGCCCTGGCCGGTTCCCTGGGCGGGCAGCAGCCGGTGCCCGTCACCGCGGGCACGCTGCGTACCGAGAAGCCGCTGTTCACCGGCATGTTGGTGGGCGCCGTCCTGATCGTCGTCGGTCTGACGTACTTCCCGGCCCTCGCGCTGGGCCCGCTCGCCGAGGGGTTGGCGTGATGACCACTTCCACACACAACCACGGGGACTCCATGTCCGCAGTCACCAGGACCCGGGCACCGCACAGCGACGTGCCCACCGGGCACCCGTCCGGCCAGGGCCGGGTCGGTGCCGGCCTCTTCGACGCCCGGCAGCTGGTCAGGTCGCTGCCCGACGCCTTCCGCAAGCTCGATCCGCGGGTGATGGTCAAGTCACCGGTGATGTTCGTGGTGTGGATGGGCTCGGTGCTGACCACCGCCTTCTCCGTCACCCGGCCGGGCGACTGGTTCGGCTGGGCGATCAGCGCCTGGCTGTGGCTGACCGTCGTCTTCGCCAACCTCGCCGAGGCGGTCGCCGAGGGCCGTGGCAAGGCGCAGGCGGAGACCCTGCGCCGGGCCAAGACCGACACCGTGGCGCACCGGGTGGACGGGACCGAGGTCCCCGGCACCGAGCTGCGCGTCGGCGACCTCGTCGTGTGCGAGGCGGGCGACGTCATCCCGGGCGACGGGGACGTCGTCGAGGGCGTCGCCTCCGTCGACGAGTCGGCCATCACCGGCGAGTCGGCGCCGGTGATCCGCGAGTCCGGCGGTGATCGATCGGCGGTGACCGGCGGCACCAGGGTCCTGTCCGACCGTATCGTCGTCAAGATCACCACCAAGCCCGGCGAGACCTTCATCGACCGGATGATCGGCCTCGTCGAGGGCGCCGCGCGGCAGAAGACGCCCAACGAGATCGCGCTGAACATCCTGCTGGCCGCGCTGACGATCGTCTTCCTCCTCGCGTGCGCCACGCTGCCGCCGTTCGCCGACTACGCGGGCACGCACCTGACCATGGTGGTGCTGGTCGCGCTGCTGGTCTGCCTGATCCCGACGACGATCGGCGCGCTGCTGTCGGCCATCGGCATCGCGGGCATGGACCGGCTGGTCCAGCGCAATGTGCTGGCGATGTCGGGGCGGGCGGTCGAGGCCGCCGGCGACGTGTCGACGCTGCTGCTGGACAAGACCGGCACGATCACCCTCGGCAACCGAAGGGCCGCGGAGTTCGCCCCGGTGCGCGGTACCACCGCCGCCGAGCTGGCGGACGCCGCCCAGCTCTCCTCGCTGGCCGACGAGACGCCCGAGGGCCGTTCCGTGGTGGTGCTGGCCAAGGAGAAGTACGGGCTGCGCGAGCGGCACCAGGGGGAGCTCGCGGGAGCCGAGTGGATCGCGTTCACCGCCCAGACACGGATGTCCGGCGTGGACGTGGACGGCCGCAGGATCCGCAAGGGCGCGACGGGGTCCGTCATCGCCTGGGTCGAGGAGCAGGACGGGCGGATCGCCGAGGACGCCGACCGCCTCTCGAAGGAGATCTCCGCGGCCGGCGGCACACCGCTGCTGGTCGCCGTGAAGGACCAGGGCGGGGCCCGGGTCCTGGGTGTCATCCATCTCAAGGACGTGGTCAAGAACGGCATGCGGGAACGCTTCGCCGAACTGCGCCGGATGGGCATCAGGACCGTCATGATCACGGGTGACAACCCGCTGACCGCCCGGGCGATCGCGGACGAGGCCGGTGTCGACGACTTCCTCGCCGAGGCCACGCCCGAGGACAAGATGGCGCTGATCAAACGCGAGCAGAGTGGCGGCAGGCTGGTCGCGATGACCGGTGACGGCACCAACGACGCGCCCGCGCTGGCCCAGGCCGACGTCGGCGTGGCGATGAACACCGGCACGTCGGCCGCCAAGGAGGCCGGCAACATGGTCGACCTCGACTCCGACCCGACCAAGCTGATCGAGATCGTCGAGATCGGCAAGCAGCTCCTGATCACCCGCGGCGCGCTCACGACGTTCTCCATCGCCAACGACGTGGCGAAGTACTTCGCGATCATCCCGGCCCTCTTCGCCGCGGTCTACCCGGGTCTGGACAAGCTGAACATCATGCAGCTGTCCTCGCCGGACTCGGCGATCCTGTCCGCGGTCGTCTTCAACGCGCTGGTCATCATCGCGCTGGTGCCGCTCGCCCTGCGGGGTGTGCGCTACCGGCCGACGAGCGCGGACCGGATGCTCCGCCGCAACCTCGCGGTCTACGGCCTCGGCGGGCTGATCGCGCCCTTCATCGGAATCAAGCTCATCGACCTGATCATCTCCCTGATTCCCGGGATCGGCTGACGCACATGAACCAGTCCCTTGTGAACACCGGCCGACTGCTGGCGGCGGGCCTGCGGGCACTGCTCGCGCTCACCCTGCTCACCGGCGTCGTCTACCCGCTCGTCGTCACGGGCGTGGCCCAGGCCTTTCTCGGGCACCGGGCGAACGGCTCCGAGGTCAGGGAGGGCGGCCGGGTCGTGGGCTCCTCACTGATCGGCCAACAGCACTACGGCCTCGACTACTTCCAGCCGCGCCCGGCCGCCGGGCTGGGCACCAACACCCTGAACACCCAGTACAAGCTGCTCATTTCCGGCGCCACCAACCTCGCCGCGAACAACCCCGGGCTGGTCAAGGCGGTCGAGCAGGCGCGGGCCGAGGTGGTCAGGGTCAACTCCACGTCCGACTACAAGGTGAAGCCCTCCCAGGTTCCGGCCGATGCCGTGACCTCCTCGGGTTCGGGTCTGGACCCGGACATCTCCCCGGCGTACGCGCTTCTCCAGGCGCACCGGGTGGCGGAGCGCAACCACCTGGCCGTCGCCCGGGTCGAGCACCTGGTGCGGGAGCACACCGAGAGCCGCACCCTCGGCTTCATCGGCGAGCCGCGGGTCAACGTCCTCCAACTCAACGTCGCGCTCAGGGAACTGACCACGGGCCGCTGACGGCCCGCCCACGGCCCGCGCACCCTTGTCCCCTTCCGGAGCCGCACCTGCAGTGCGGCTCCGGAAGGTTCGCCGTCAGTGGCGAAACGCTCACCCTCGTCGTGGACATCCGCACGGACGACGTGCCCCCGCCCACGGTCACGGCTCCGGACCGGCCGGCGAGCGGCGTCCCGGCGGCGACCGGGGTCCGCGCGGCCGGCCCGGACGTGATCGCCTTCTCCGCCGAGGGCGCGGAGGGCACGCTGGCGCTGGCCGAACTCGACGGGCGCCATCTGTCCACCCAGGTCGCGGCCGGCTTCACCGGGCGGTGATCGGCATGTACGTCACCGAGGGCAGCGCGGCCTTCGACTGGTTCGACCACCAGCCGCGGCATCCGCGCCGTCCCGCCGGTGGCTGACCGCGACCGAGGGCCGTGTACCGCCGGTGACGGGCGGCACCCGGACGGCGATCGTGTCACCGGCCGACCACCGGGAGTGGCCGGCCCCGGACATGCGTCGGGGCCGGTTCGCGCGGGCGTGCGCGCCGGCCCCTGGTGATCCGCGGGCGGTTCGCCGAAGCCGCCCGGTGGTGCTCAGGCGGCGGTCACCACCCGGTCGGCGCCCAGCGGGCGGTGCGGGGCGATGATCTGGCCGTCCGGCAGGAGCTCACCGGTGTCCTCGAAGAACAGGACGCCGTTGCACAGCAGGCTCCAGCCCTGCTCCGGGTGGTGTGCCACGAGACGGGCGGATTCCCGGTCGGCGGAGTCGGCTGACGGGCACGGTGGCTGGTGCTGGCACATTGAGGGGATCTTTCGCTCTGTCGTGTGATCGCTGTCGGCTGTCGTGCGTGTTCCGCGGCTGATGGTGTTCTCCATGGCCGCCCCCCGTTTGTCGAGTCGGTCAAAACCAGTGTTCCCCCACGGGCCTGATTCCGCAGGGATTTCGCAGCACCGCTTCTCACCCGTAGGAGACGCGTCACACGCACGAGCGGTTCATCCCGACAGCACCGCCTCTTCGGGTGGTTCGCACTGGCCGGATGGGGCTAGTCCGAGCGGACCCCCGGTCGCGAACGCCGGTCATGCGAGCGGGTCTCGCCCGGTACGAGCGTGTTCAGCGGCTGAACGGCGTCGTACCCCGCCGCCGGGGACTCCGGCAGCGGGGTACGACGCCGATCGGCAAGGCGGGAGGTCAGGCGGGGGAGCCCATGAGCCGGATCGGAGTCACCCGATGGGTGAGGACCGGGAGCAGGTCGGCGACCTGGTGCGGAAGGTGGGCCGCGATACCGGGCGGGGCCGGCGCGAGCGGCACGAGCAGGTCGGTGGCGGCCGGGTGGCCGGTGGAACCGTCGTCGGAGAGGTCGCCGTGCAGCCACAGCGTGAGCATGTACAGGCTGGGCATGGACAGCAGGCGCGGCTGGTACGGCTGGCTCATGGCCTCCGCCTGGCGCAACGCGCGCTCGGTGGAGGTGACGTAGGGGCCTTCGAAGAAGTGCGAGAAGGTCCAGCCGTCGGGGGTCAGCATGGTCTCGGCCGCGGCCACGGCGTGGTCGCCGCAGCGGATCAGGAAGCGCCATCCGGCCAGCCTGGTCGCGGAGATTCCCTCGGGGGTGATCCGGTCCAGGACGTGCACCGGCAACGGAAGCTCGGGGGTCGCGGGCTCCTGGGCGGAGCGAAGCGCGGGTGACCCGGCCTCGCGGACCGCGGTGGGGGAACCGAGTGCCGTGAGGACGGAACGCAGGGCGGGCGCGGGAGCCGGGGGTACATGCAGCGGCATGGTGGGTCGCCTCTCATTCGACAGGCACGGTGGCGCGAGGGCGGGCTGGGTGCGGACGGCGTTGTCAGCTCTCAGGGCAGGAGCAGGCTGCAGCCGGGCTCTGGTGAGCGAGGGGTGCGGGGCGCGGCCTGCCTCACGGGCTCCTGACGGTGTTCAGGGCTGGGGGCGCCAACTTCTGCCGTGGTGCAGAGTTTATACGACAAATGTTCAGATGGTGTTTCGCCTAGCTGTTTTTCATGTGAACGGCAAGAGTCTATTCGGACGGAGTCAATCGGGAATCATCCCCGCTCCGCGTCAGCCGTATCGCGATGACCTCGAGTTGTGCCCGCACGGCGGTCGGCCTGATCTTGTCGGCGTTTTTCACGAGTTCCGTCGGGTACCCGAAACTGCTGGCTGCCGCATGCCCCGTGAATGTGCCTCCGGTCACACAGGACCAGAGTAGTCGGTGCGGGGCGGGAGCGGGACGTTATCGATCGCGTTGGCGGGGCATCATCCCACCTGACCGGGACCCCGGCGGCCGGATCTTCGGCCCGCCTTGCGAGGAGGGACGCTGCGATGGGGGAGAAGGTCGTCGCCGGCCAGTTGGACCTGTCGGACCGCAACCGCTACCGCGACAAGCTGCGGCGGTGCCTGACGGGGCTGGAGCGGTTGCTGGACGAGAAGCGGTTCGACCGGCCCAAGAACCTCATGGGGCTGGAGATCGAATTGAATCTGGTCGGCCCCGACGGCATGCCGAAAATGCTGAATGCGCAAGTTCTCGAGCGCATCGCGAGTCGCGACTTCCAAACAGAACTCGCCATGTTCAATCTGGAAGTCAACATCGCCCCACACCGCTTGGGTGGCCGGGTATTCGACCAGCTCGCCGAGGAGTTGCGGACGTCGCTGGCATATGCCGACCGGAAAGCCGGTGAGGTGGACGCCGGAATAGCGATGATCGGTATTCTGCCCACCCTCGGCCGGGACGACCTGGTCTCCTCCAATCTCTCCGACGTCGACCGCTACGTGCTGCTGAACGATCAGATCGTGGCGGCCCGCGGCGAGGAGTTCACCCTCGACATCGACGGCGTGGAGCATCTCACCTGCACCTCGAAGTCCATCGCGCCCGAGGCCGCCTGCACCTCCGTGCAACTGCACCTCCAGGTCACCCCGGGCCGTTTCGCGGACGTGTGGAACGCGGCTCAGGCGGCCTGCGCCGCGCAGATAGCCGTCGGCGCCAACTCGCCCTTCCTCTTCGGGCGCGAGCTGTGGCGGGAGTCGCGGCCGCCGCTGTTCCAGCAGTCCACCGACACCCGCCCGCCCGAGCTCCAGGCCCAGGGCGTGCGGCCGCGCACCTGGTTCGGCGAACGGTGGATCTCCTCGGCGTACGACCTCTTCGAGGAGAACCTGCGCTACTTCCCGGCCCTGCTGCCCATCTGCGACGGCGAGGACCCCCTCGACGTGCTGGACGCGGGCGGCGTGCCCAAGCTGGCCGAGCTCGTCCTGCACAACGGCACCGTCTACCGCTGGAACCGTCCGGTCTACGACATCGCGGACGGCGTGCCGCACCTGCGCGTGGAGAACCGGGTGCTGCCCGCCGGACCCACCGTCACCGACGTGATCGCCAACGCGGCCTTCTACTACGGCCTCGTGCGCGCCCTGGCCGAGGAACCCCGCCCGGTGTGGACCCGGCTGTCCTTCCAGGCCGCGGCCGCCAACTTCGATGCAGCCTGCCGGCACGGCATCGACGCCCGGTTCACCTGGCCCCGGCGCGGGCGGCACTCCGGCACGGCCGAGGTCGACGCCGTCACCCTGGTCCGTGACGAACTGCTTCCGCTCGCGGAGGCCGGACTGACCGCGTGGGCTGTGGAGCGCGCCGACCGGGACCTGTATCTGGGCGTGATCGAGGAGCGGTGCCGGCGCCGGACCAACGGCGCGGAGTGGCAGGCCGCCACCTTCCACCGGGCACTGGAGCACGGGCTGGGCCGGGAGGCCGCCCTGGCCGCCACCACCCGGCGCTACCGCGAGCTGACGAAGTTCGGCGAGCCGGTCCACACCTGGCCGATCGGTCTGCCGGAACCGGTCCCGGCCGGCTAGCTAGTGCTGTGACCGGGAAGGTTTGCCGGGAAGCTCGCGGCGTCCGGTGCCGGGGGCACCTCCCACGCCCTTCAGGCAGTGGGGGAGCATCGCAAGGC
>NZ_JBIAXG010000070.1:4027-30524 GCF_042896465.1 Streptomyces sp. NPDC001292 | reverse complement strand
ATCGGGATCACCGTCAACCGCAACGCGATCCCGAACGACCCGCGCCCGCCGATGGTCACCTCGGGCCTCAGGATCGGCACGCCGGCCCTGGCCACCCGCGGTTTCACGACCGAGGACTTCACCGAGGTCGCGGACGTGATCGCCGAGGCCCTGAAGCCGTCCTACGACGCCCAGGCCCTCAAGGCCCGGGTGCGCGCCCTGGCCGACAAGCACCCGCTGTACCCGGGTCTGAACAAGTAAGTCCCGTTCCGAGGAGTGCCGCGTGCGGGCCGGAGACCCCGATCCGTGCGCGGCGCCCCGCCCCTGGCACCCCCAGCAGCACCCCGTCTTGAGGAGTCACCGTGGCCATCTCGGTCTTCGACCTGTTCTCGATCGGCATAGGCCCGTCGAGCTCCCACACGGTCGGCCCGATGCGGGCGGCCCGCATGTTCGCCCGCCGGCTGCGCAACGAGGGCCTGCTGGAGCGCGCCGCGTCGGTCCGCGCCGAGCTGTACGGCTCCCTCGGAGCGACGGGCCACGGCCACGGCACGCCGAAGGCGGTGCTGCTCGGCCTGGAGGGCGCCTCGCCGCGCACGGTGGACGTGGAAACGGCCGACGAGCGGGTGGAGACCATCAGGACCTCCGGCCGGCTGAGCCTGCTCGGCGAACACGAGATCGCGTTCTCCTACGACGACGACATGGTCCTGCACCGCCGCAAGGCGCTCCCCTACCACGCCAACGGCATGACCCTGTGGGCGTACGACGCCTCCGGCGCCGAGCTGCTGGCCAAGACGTACTACTCGGTGGGCGGCGGCTTCGTCGTGGACGAGGAGGCGGTGGGCGCGGACCGCATCAAGCTGGACGACACGGTGCTGAAGTACCCCTTCCGCTCGGGCGACGAGCTGCTGCGCCTGACGAAGGAGACCGGCCTGTCGATCTCCTCCCTGATGCTGGAGAACGAGCGGGCCTGGCGCACCGAGGAGGAGATCCGCGAGGGCCTGCTGGAGATCTGGCGGGTGATGCAGGCGTGCGTGCGGCGCGGCCTGTCCCGCGAGGGCATCCTGCCGGGAGGTCTGAAGGTGCGCCGCCGCGCGGCCGTCACCGCCCGCCAGCTGCGCGCCGAGGGCGACGCGACGGCCCGCGCGATGGAATGGATCACCCTCTACGCGATGGCGGTGAACGAGGAGAACGCGGCCGGCGGCCGGGTGGTCACCGCCCCGACCAACGGCGCGGCCGGCATCATCCCGGCGGTCCTGCACTACTACATCAACTTCATCCCCGGCGCGGACGAGGACGGCGTGGTCCGCTTCCTGCTCGCCGCCGGCGCGATCGGCATGCTCTTCAAGGAGAACGCCTCCATCTCCGGCGCCGAGGTCGGCTGCCAGGGCGAGGTCGGCTCCGCCTGCTCGATGGCGGCGGGCGCCCTCGCCGAGGTCCTGGGCGGCACGCCCGAACAGGTCGAGAACGCCGCCGAGATCGGCATGGAGCACAACCTCGGCCTCACCTGCGACCCCGTGGGCGGCCTGGTCCAGATCCCCTGCATCGAACGCAACGGCATGGCCGCGGTCAAGGCCGTCACCGCCGCCCGCATGGCCATGCGCGGCGACGGCTCCCACAAGGTCTCCCTCGACAAGGTCATCAAGACCATGAAGGAGACCGGCGCGGACATGTCGGTGAAGTACAAGGAGACGGCCCGGGGCGGGCTCGCGGTGAACATCATCGAGTGCTGAGGAGGTCCGGCCCGGGCCGCCGCACGGGCCGCTACCTCCGGACGCTCAGCCAGACGATCAGCGCGACGACCGCGAGCGCCACGAGCGAGGCGGCGACGATCTTGCCAGCACTGGCGTTCGCCGACCACCTCGCCGGTGCGGGCGTTCACCGTGACCTGCCAGGTCCGCCCGGCGTGGAGGTAGATGAGGAACCACACCGGGAGCAGCATCAGCTTGAAGGTGACGTCGGAGTAGTGGGTGTCGACCGATTCGACCCGCTGCTCGTCGCCCCCGATGTCGCCGCGGCAGTCGCCCTCGATGACCTCGGTCATCCGCTGCTTGGCGGTCTCCAGGCCGACCTCGGGCTCGATGTCGTAGCGCACCGTCTGAAAGCCCGCCAGGCACTCCTCCTGGTAGGGCCTGGCCTCGTCCAGCGGCCACGGCGTGAGCTTGTCCAGCTGCTTGGCGGTGACATGGCCGGTGCCGGGCACCGGGACGTCGTCGAAGTCCCGGGACACCGTTCCGGAGGCCGGGTACCAGCGGGTGTGCCGCACCCGCTCGGTCACGGTCGGGTCTCGCCGTTCTCGGTGACGGTGCGCGTCACGGTCTCGTAGTAGTACTCACCGCGCCGGCCCCGGTAGCTGGAGACGGTGGCCGCGTCGTACGTCCAGTGGGGCAGGGACGGACGCGGCCGGCGTGGCCCCGTCGATCTCCTCGACCGACCCCACGGACGCGGAGGTGACCGCCCGTCTGTCCCTCCTGGCCGGACATCACGCCAGCGTGATCACTTCGGACTGGTCGGCCAAGTCGGCCTCGTACTGGGTTCGGTGGTCCCCCGGAGCTGATGTTCGAACGCCGTGAAGGGATCGGCCGTACCAGGACGGGGCAGAACCCAACCAACTACTCCTCCCCCACGGCACCTTCAGGGAGTGTGCATGCTGCACGGCATCGACGTGAGCGCCTACCAGTCCTCCACCTACGGCACGAGCGGCCTCTCCTTCGTCTTCATCAAGGCGACGGAGGGCCGTTCGTACGTCAATTCCAAGCTCAACGCCCAGACCAAGCACGGCCGCGACGCCGGACTGGTGGTCGGCTTCTACCACTTGCTGTGGCCTGGCAACATCACCGCGCAGGCGGAGTACTTCGTCTCCCACGCCCCCGAGAAGGCGGGCGACATCCTCGCCGTCGACTGGGAGACGACGGGCGAGGGCACGCACGCGAGCAACGCGGAGAAGGACGCGTTCATCCGGAAGGTCAAGGCCCTGCGCCCACACAACCGGGTCGTGCTCTACACAAACCGGAACTTCTGGCTGAACATCGACACGACCTCCTACGCGGGCGACGGCCTGTGGATCGCCGACTACGTCGCCGCCGGGCACCCCCGGATCAAGGCGAAGTGGCTCTTCCACCAGTACGCCGACGACCCGCTGGACAAGGACGTGGCGAACTTCGGCAGCAAGACGGCGCTGCGGCAGTGGGTGGCCGTCTGATCCGGGCGACGCCGTGGACCGGGGGAGCCGGAGGCACTACCCCCTGAAGTCCGCCGTCCGCTCGGGGGACGCCTCGGCCAGGGCCTTCGCGACGGTGTCGGCGCCTGCCCGGAGGCCGTAGACGGGAGTGCCGGGCTGCTGGCGCCAGGAGTCGTCGATGCCGCCGGCGTCCACGGTGTCGAAGCCGAGCTGGTCGATGAGCGCCCGCACCTTCGCCTTGGCCGCCTCGTCGTCGCCCGCCACCGGGAGCGCCATACGGTCGGGGGCACCGGCCGGCCGGGGGCGCTCGAGGAGGTCCTGGGCGTAGGTGCCGTTGAACGCCTTGATCACCGGGTGGCCGATCTGGCGTTCGGTCCAGCGGCTCTCGGCGAGCCCCTCGTCCTCGATCCCCGCGATCCTGCCGTCCCGCTCCCGCGGGTAGTAGTTGCCGGTGTCGATCACCGCCACGCCCTCGGCCGCCCCGTCGAGCAGCCCGGGCGGCAGGTTCAAAACCGCCTTGACGGGGACGGTGACCACGACGACCTCGGCGCCGCGCGCCGCCACCTGTGCGTGTACGGGCGTCGCACCGGTCTCCTCGGCCAGCGCCGTGAGCGTCTGCGGGCCACGGGAGTTCGCCACGCAGACGTCGTGCCCCAGGGCGGTGAGCCGCCGGGTGAGGTTGCCGCCGATGTTGCCCGCGCCGATGATGCCGATCTTCATGTCCTGCTCGCCTTGCCTTTCCGTGGGTCGGTGTCCGGCACAGCTTCCGCAGGTCAGATGGAACCCCGGGACGGCTCCGGCTATTCCGGCCGGGCGCGGCCGAGTGCTCCCGGGGCTCGACGTTTCCACTCTTCTCGCTCCTCACGAAGGAAGGCATCCCCTGGAGCGGCCCCTCGGCGCGGGTCGAGGGCACGATCGGGGCCCGCACCCGTGCGGCGGGATCCGGTCAGCGGTCGAACCGGCTGCGGCTGGACGGCAGCGGTGGTCAGGGTGAGGCGGCCGCCGAGCGCGGCGGTACTGGGCGGGCCCCTCCGACGGAGTGGAGGTGCGGGTCACCGCGGGCGGACGTACGTCCGGCCGCCTGCCGGCCGGGTCGCGTTTGGACGTGATCGATCCGGGCAAGGGCGCCACCGGCGCCGCGAGTGGCACCGGAGCGATGGAACCGGCGGCCTTCCAGGTCGACACGACCGACGATCCGTCCGGGTCACCCGACCTCGAGGACGCCAACCGGCCGACTCCCCTCCGGCGGAGACCCCGGCCGGCGACGACACGACCACCGATCCGGCCGTGTCCGAACCCCCGGCCGAGCCCGCCCCACCGAGCCAGGAGCCGCACCACCCCGTCGGGCCCGGCGCCGCCCCGCACCGCCGCCGGGCCCGCACGGCCCTCGAGGTCAGTCGTTCACGCGGGCGCGCAGGGCGGCGATCACCCACGCGAACTCCGGCTGGTGCGTCGGTGCGGATGTGCCCTTCAAGGTCGCCAGCAGTTGGCGGTAGCGGGCGAGCCTGATGTTGTGGGACGCCTGCAAGCGTTCGAGGACGGCGGCGCGGTCGGCGTTGCCGAGCAGGTCGTCCAGCACCTCGTCGGCTTCGGCGGCCTCCGGTGCGAGGCCGCGTTCGAGGGCCTGCCCGACCAGTTGGACGAGCCGCTTGACGAACCACATGGATGCCCCGGCGGGCGTCTCGTGGCCGCGGTCGGAGGCGTTGAACTCGGCCGCCCTGCGCATCTGTGCCCGGAACTCCGGGTCCTGCACCAGCTCGGCCAGCTCCACCCACGCGTCGACCTGCTCGGGTGTCGGGTCCTCGGGCAGGTCCATCGCCGTGCGCCGCATGCGTTCACGGATCTCCGGGTCGGCGGTGTCGAGCCCGTGGAACATCTCCTCCACGAACTCCTCCATGATCCGCCTGCGTTCGGCCGCCGACAGCCGCGCCAGTTTGTTCATCAGGGTCGTCTCCTCCGCACTCGAGCCGCGTCGGGCCACGGTCGACAGCACCGCCCGGGTCACCTTCAGCGAGCGGATCTGCGCGTCCAGCGCGGCCACGTGGGCTGCCGCGACCTCCGCGACCGTCCGCTCCCCCGCCAGCACCCTGCGCACGTCGGCCAGGCCGAGGCCCAGCTCGCGCAGGGTGCGGATCAGCTCCAGGCGGGCGACCGAGGCCGCGTCGTAGAGGCGGTAGCCGCCCGTGGAGCGGGCCACCGGGGGCAGGGCGCCCTCGTCCGACCAGTAGCGGATGGTGCGTACGGTCAGTCCGGTGCCCCGGGCCAGCTCGCCGATGGTGAATAGGCCGGTGCCGTCTTCGGTCATGTCGGCGAGTGTGGACCTTCCAGCGGCTGGAGACTCAAGGCGAGCGGTGGGCGGTGGCGGGGATCAGTGCCAGGGCCGGTAGTACGGGTTGCTCTCGCAGCCGCTCAGGGCCTCCGTCTTCGTCGCCTTGTCCACGGGGCACGCGCCGACGATGTACTGCCGGGCGATGCCGCCGGGGAAGGCGACCTCGACCTGGTCGGCCCATTTGTGGGTGTCGCCGATGGTCTTGTTCACGTCGATGCCGCCCGGGGCGTCGATGTAGTAGTTGTACGCCGACTTCCAGGTCTTGTAGAGGTCATGGTCGTACGTCGTCGAGACGTACGGCGAGGGCTGGTTGACCAGGACGTACTGCTCGATGTCGTACTGGCCGCCGATCACGTCCCGCGGGTGGAAGCCCTCCTGGAAGATGGCCGCCGGGGCCCGGTTGTCGTTGCGCCACAGGGTGCCGCACGTCGTGCGCCAGACCGGGGCGGGCGTGATGCGGCCGAGGTCGACGCCGCGGTCGGTCGCTGCCTTGATCCTGTCGTCGAACTGGGGGCAGGCGGGGGCGGCGGCCCCCGCCGCCGTCCGTACCGGGGCCGCGGTCGTGGGGGCGGTCGCGGCCGTGGTGGCGAGGACGGCGGACACGGACAGCAGGGCGGCGGTGGTCCGCCGCCGCGGGCGATTGGTGATCATGCGCAGCACGATCCCGGTTCCGGGGCGGCGGAAGGCGGATCGTCACCCGGTCGTGGCGTGTCCGAGCCGTGTCCGACCGGTGCCAGCCCGCCGCGGGTCAGCGGAAGATGCCCGTGTGACCCAGCGAGTAGCGGCCCGGCTGGGGGTAGACCGCGAGGCCGTGCGGACCGCTGCCGACCTTGATGCGGGCGAGCTGGGCGCCGGTGCGGGTGTCGATGGCGTACACCTCGGAGTTGTAACGGCCCGACAGCCACAGCACCTTGCCGTCGGCGGAGACGCCGCCCATGTCGGGGCTTCCGCCGTTCGGCAGGCGCCACTTCTTGGTCAACTTGCCCTGGGCGAAGTCGAAGACGGAGACGGTGCCCTCGCCGCGGTTGGAGATGTACATCTCCCGGGAGTCGCGGCTGACGTACAGACCGTGGGCGCCCTTGCCGGTGGGGAGGAAGCTCGGCTTGCCGAAGGTGTCGCCGTTCAGGATCCACAGCCCGTTGGCCACCATGTCGGCGACGTAGAACTTCTTGCCGTCGGGCGAGACCTTCACGTCCTGCGGCATGGCGCCGCGGAAGTCCAGCTTCTGCTGACCGACGACCTCCATTTTCGCGGTGTCGACCTTGAGCAGTTCGGCGCTGAACTCGCAGGAGACGATGAAGTAGCGGCCGTCCAGGGAGAAGTCGGCGTGGTTGACGCCGGAGCAGGTGACCGGGACGGCCTTGGCCGTCTTCATGGTGTGCGCGTCGCGGAACACGAGCTGGTGGTCCTTGGAGGCCATGACGACGGCGTACTTGCCGTCGGGCGTGAAGTAGAGGTTGTACGGGTCGTGCACGTCGACCGGCTTGCCCGCCTTGCCGGTCCTCGGGTCGATGGGGGTCAGGGAGTTGCCGAGGTCGTTGTTGACCCACAGCGTCTTCAGGTCCCAGGACGGCACGACGTGCTGCGGCTGGTGGCCCACCGGGATGGTCTCGATGACCTTGAACGTCTCGGGGTCGATGACCGTGACGGTGTTGGAGTTGGTGTTGGGGACGTAGACACGGGACGGGAAGTCCTTGACGACCGGGGAGAGTTTGCCCGGGCGGTCGGCGGCGTAGACGTCGGTCGGGTCGAGGACCGGTGGCATGCCGGGCAGCACGTCGGCGACATGCTGCTGCTCGGGCCGGACGGGCTCCTTGCTGCCGATGGCTTCGTCGGCGTGGTTCTTCGAGCCCCCGCCGGTGCAGGCGGACAGCGCGGTGAGCGCGAGGCAGGCGGCGCCGGCGATCAGGGCCCGGGCGATGGAAGTGGGTGGCATCAGCTCAGCAGCTCCGTGGTGGTGACCGCGTGGAGGCCGCGGCGGTCGAGTTCTTTGAGTACGTCGGGGAGGGCGGTGACCGTGTCCGGATACCCGAAATGCAGGCTCACCACGGATCCGTTGCGGACCTCCGCCAGGACCTTGCGGGTCACGGCCGGGGCACCGGGCCGGGTGTAGTCGAGGGAGTCGACGTCGTAGGACAGCACGTGCGGGTATCCGGCCGCGCGGGCCAGCCGCTGGACCAGCGCGGAGGCGGTCGGGGCGCGCGAGGGCCGGAACCAGGTGCCGATCGAGCCGGTGAGCCGCTTCAGCCGGTCCGCACAGCCGGTGATCTCCGCGCGGGCGTCGGCCTCCGCCACCTCGTTGACGGCCACGTGGTGCTGGGTGTGGTTGCCGAGGTCGTGGCCGCCATCGAGGATCCGGCGGGCCAACTGCGGATGCTGGTCGAGCCAGGTGCCGACGGCGAGCACGGTGAGGCGGGCGCCGCGCTTCTCGGCCTCGGTGAGCAGGCTGCGGGCGATCTCGGGGTCGCCCTGGCCGTGGAAGGTGAGGGCGACGCGGGGCCGGTCGCGCGGGCCGTGGGTGATCTGCGCGGGCTGCCGGGGAAAGGGGCGCGGCGCGGGCGCGGCCCGCGGGGTGGCGGCGGGCGGGGACTCGGCGGAGGAAGCCGAGGACGCGGCGAACGAGGCGGAGGACGCGGTGGCGTGCGGGGCGGCGCCGGTGGCGGAGCACCCGGCGGCGAGCCCGGCACCGGCGACGAGCCCGGCACCGGTCCACAGCACGCCGCGGCGGTCGGTCGTGGTCACCGGACCATTTAAGAGGGAGAGGGGAAGAAAACGGGCGATTCACACGGACTGATATGAGATGAGCGTCAGTCAGCCACGTGAATCTCGCGGTCAGCGGTCGGCCACGCGCATCTCGAACCACGTCGTCTTGCCCCGCGGCAGCAGGTCGACCCCCCAGCGGTCGGACAGCTTGTCGACGAGGAACAGGCCGCGCCCGCTGACGTCCAGCTCCTGCACGGGCATCAGGCAGGGCAGCCCCCGGGAGGGGTCGCGGACCTCGACGCGAAGCCAGCCGCGCCGGCGGCGCATCCGCAGACCGAAGACGCGTGCGCCGGTGTGCCGCACCGCGTTTCCCACGAGTTCGGAGACGAGCAGGACGGTGTCCTCGGCCAGTTTCGGGGACAGTCCCCACTGGCGCAGGACGACGACCTGGGCGAGCCTGCGAGCGGTGGCGGCGGACTCGGGACGGGACGGGAGCGGAACCTCCGCCTCCGTCGGGTTGCCGTGCAACTCCAGTGCTTTGAGCGCCCGTTCGTCCTCGACCGCGGGCGACCAGCGCGCCGCGGTCGCACGTGACTGTCCCCGCGGCTGTTCGATGCCTTCCAGCCCCGCCATGCCCCCATCATGGCCGTCCGCGGCCTTCCGCGTGGCCGTTCCGGTGGAATACGCCCCCTGGGTGCCCTCTGTGCGCGGGGTTCGAACGGCATATGCCGGTGGCACTTCGGGGACGTCGACAGCCCCGTTGACCTGGGCGGACGGATCGGTTGGAGGCAATCGACCGGCTCCCTCGGCAAGGCAGGCTCAAGGCTGCGTCAAGGCTGCCACAAACCAACCGCCGAGGGGCCGGAATCAGACGTCACGTCAATTGCAAGGCCACGGGCGGAGAATCACAGGAACTTCGCCTTGCCGGGGCCCTCCTCGACGAAGCTGCGCATGCCGCGTTCGCGGTCCTCCGTGGCGAACAGGCCCGCGAACCAGTTGCGCTCGATGGCGAGCCCGGTCTCCAGATCCGTCTCCAGGCCGGCGTCGATCGACTCCTTGGCCGCCCGCAGCGCGATCGCCGGTCCCTGGGCGAGCCTGGCGGCCCAGGCGTGCGCCGCCTCGTACACTTCGCCGGCCGGGACCACGCGGTCCACCAGGCCCAGCGCGAGGGCCTCGTCGGCCTTGACCTGACGGCCCGTGAAGATGAGGTCCTTGGCCCTGGAGGGGCCGATCAGCCGGGACAGCCGCTGGGTGCCGCCCGCGCCGGGGATGAGGCCGAGCAGGATCTCCGGCTGGCCGAGTTTGGCGTTGTCGGCGGCGATGCGGTAGTCCGCGCAGAGCGCGAGTTCGCAGCCGCCGCCCAGCGCGTAGCCCGTGACCGCGGCGACCACCGGCTTGGGGATGCGGGCCACGGCGGTGAAGGATTCCTGCAGGGCGCGGGCCCGCACGACCATCGCCGCGTGGTCCATCACCTGCATCTCCTTGATGTCCGCGCCGGCCGCGAACACCTTCTCGCCGCCGTAGATCACCACGGCGCGCACGTCCTCGCGGCGGGTGGCCTCCTCGGCGAGCTCCTTGATCCGGTCCTGCGTCGCGACGTCGAGCGCGTTCATGGGCGGGCGGTCCAGGCGCAGCGTGCCGACGCCCTCGGCGACTTCCAGAGATACGGTCATGAGTGCAGGTTAACCGGCGCTAACGGCAACTTGCCGGGTGCGGTCGATCACACATGACCGGGAGTCCGGGGGTCGCCCCCCGGGCAGGCACAGCACCGGCGCCAACGGCAACTTGCCCGGTGCGGTCGATCACACATGACCGGGAGTCCGGGGGTCGCCCCCGGGCAGGCACAGCACCGGCGCCAACGGCAACTTGCCCGGTGCGGTCGATCACACCGGGCAGAGCTGTCGGGGGACGGTCAGGCCTTCCACTCGTCCCAGGACATGTTCCAGCCGTTCATCCCGTTGTCCGGGGCGACGGTCCGGTCCTGGGAGTTCTTCACCACGACCACGTCGCCGATCATCGAGCGGTTGAAGAACCAGGCGGCCGGCACCCCGCTGTCGTAGCCGCCGCGCACGTCGCGCAGACCGATGCAGCCGTGGCTCGCGTTGTAGCTGCCGAACGCGCCGCCGCCCCAGTAGTTGCCGTGGATGAAGGTGCCGGAGGTGGTCAGGCGCATGGCGTGCGGTACGTCCTTGATGTCGTACTCGCCGCCGAAGCCGACCGTCTCACCGTTCATGCGGGTCACCGTGAGCTTCTCGGTGATGACCATCTGGCCGTTCCAGGTGTCGTTGCCCGGCCGGCCGGCGGTGATGGGGATGGTCCTGATGACCTTGCCCTCCCGCATGACCTTCATCGTGTGCTTCTTGGCGTCGACCACGGAGACCTGGTTGCGGCCGATGGTGAAGGAGACGGTCTTGGTCTGCTTGCCGTAGACGCCGGGGCGGCCCTCGACGCCGTCGAAGTTGAGCTTGACGGTGACCTTGGTGCCGGCCTTCCAGTAGTGCTCGGGCCGGAAGTCGAGGCGGTCGTTGCCGAACCAGTGGCCGGCGACCTCGACGGCCGGCTCGGTCTTGATCTCGATCGCCTTCTCGACGGCCTTCGGGGCCTTGATACCCCGGGTGAAGCGGAGGGAGAACGGCATTCCGACGCCCACGGTCGAGCCGTCCTCGGGAGTGAAGTAGCCGACGAAGGTGTTCTGCGGCGTCAGTGTGGTGAAGCTGGAGTCCTCGGCCGCCTCACGGCCCGCGGAGTCCTTGGCGACGGCGTGCACCGTGTACCTGGTGGATGCGGCCAGATGGATATCCGGGGTCCACGAGGTGCCGTCGGCGGATATCCGCCCCGATATCGCGGCGCCCTTGCTGTCCTTGACGACGACCTGGGTGAGCTTGCCCTTGCTCGCACCGACCTTGAGGGCGCCGCTGGTGTCGACGGACTTCGCGCCGTTCCTGGGCGCGATGGTCACGACCGCCTGCGACTGCTCACTGCGGGCGGTGCCGGCGTCCTTGCCCTTCCCCCCACTCGACGCCGGACCCTGGGCGCCGCCTCCCCCGCACGCGGTGACGGCGAGAAGCAGCACGCCGGAGGCCAGCGCCAGCAGCCCCCTGCTCCCCCGTCGTTCCCGCGCGCCCACCGACGACCCCGATATCGGCCGCACGTTCACCTTGTACTCCCCTCCCCGGGCCGGTCAGACCCGTGCCCCAGCGCGCCGTACGCGCTCTGGCGCATATTAACCACAAGGTCAGAGGCAAGTTGTCAGGCGATTGTCACTGTTCCGTCCCAAGTTCGGCGGCTCCCGGAAACGCCCCTCACGCCTCGACGCCCACCCCTACATGGTTACTTGACCGCGTTGCCCTTCTTCCATTCCTCCCAGCCCATGTTCCACCCGCCCAGGCCGTTGTCGGCGGAGACCGTCTTGTCGGCGCTGTTGACGATCTCGACGACGTCGCCGACGAGGCTGCGGTCGAAGAACCAGCTCGCCGGGGTCCGGGAGCCACCGCCCTTGACGTCCCTCAACCCGACGCAGCCGTGGCTGACATTGGCGTGGCCGAACGTGTCCGGGAGCGACCAGTAGTTGCCGTGCAGGAAGGTGCCGGAGTCGGTCAGCCGCATGGCGTGCGGGACGTCGGGGATGTCGTACTCGCCGCCCAGGCCGACCGTGCGGCTGTTCATGCGGGTGGTCTCCTGCATGTCCATCACCACCATCTTCCCGTTGTACGTGCTGTGTTGGGCCGACCCGGCGGTGACGGGGACGGTGGCGAGCAGTGCGCCGCCGCGGCGGACCTGCATGGTGTGCGCGGCCACGTCGACCAGGGAGGACTGGCTGCGGCCGATGGTGAAGGAGACGGTCTTGTCCTGCTGTCCGTAGAGACCGGGCGCCCCCTCTACGTCCTTCAGGCGCAGTTCGACGGTGACTTGGGTGCCCGGCGTCCAGAACTCACGGGGACGGAAGTCGAGTCGGGACCTGCCGAACCAGTGCGGGCGGATCTCGACGGCGGGCCTCGCGGTGACGCGGACGGCCCGCTCGACGGCAGCGCGGTCGGTGACGTCCCGGCTGAAGGCCAGGGAGACGATCATTCCGGTGCCCACGACGGAGCGGTTCTCCGGGGTGACGTAGCCGATGAGGCGTTCCGCGGGGACGAGGGTGGTGAAGGTGGTGTGCCGGGCGGAGCGGTGGCCGCGGCTGTCGACGGCCACCGCGTCGACGGTGTACGTGGCGGCGAGGGCGATCCGGTCGTCGTCGGGCTGCCAGGTGCGGCCGTCGCGTGAGAGGTGTCCGGGCACCGGGGTGTCCAGCGCGTCCTGGGACTTGACGACCTTGACGGACTCCAGGTGCCCGTCCGCGGCCCGCACCCGCAGCTTCTCTCCGGGGCGTACGCCCTTGCGCCCGTCGTCCGGCGAGACCTCGACGACGTCCTCGGGGCGCGGGGGTCCGCCGTAGAGCCGGTCGAACCCGCCCGCGCCGCCCGAGGTGCAGCCGGCGGCTCCGGCCAGCAGTCCTGCCCATGTCAGTACGGCGGCCAGCGCGGCCACCATGCGCCGTGCGCGCCCGGTTACGTGCCTCACGGGCTGCCCAACGACCGGCCCGCCTCCGGGAAACGTGAGTGCGAGGCACGCTCTGGGCAGAACAGTGGGGAGGACCGCGCGACGGGGAGCCGCGACCGGGGGTCAGCCGCAGGGGGCGGGCCGGAGGCGGACACGAGCCGGAAGAGCCGCACAGAGCCGCACAGAGCCGAAAAAAAGGGGCCGCCCTGGTGTCCAGCGCAGCCGAACAGGAGGCGGTGGCGGGCGGGCGCGCCACCGAGGAGGGGCGGCCGTCCGCCGCCGTGAACGGCACGCACCGGGCCGCGCCGCCACCCGGCGTGCCCGTGTGGCCGGGTGCGCCGACGCCGCTGGGCGCCCGTTTCCAGGCCGGCCAGAACGCGGCGGCGGGCACCGGCTTCGCGCTGTGGGCGGGCGGGGCGGAGGCGGTCGAACTGTGCCTGTTCGACGCGCCGGGCCCGGATGCGGAGGAGACGAAGGTCCGGCTGACCGAGCTGACCCACGAGATCTGGCACGGTTTCGTGCCCGGCGTGATGCCGGGGCAGCGCTACGGCTACCGGGTGCACGGCCGCTGGGACCCGTGGACGGGCGCCCGGTGGAACCCGGCGAAGCTGCTGCTCGACCCGTACGCGCGCGCGGTGGACGGCGAGTTCCGGCTGCCGCCGGAGGTCTACGGACACGTACGCGACTGGCCGGACCAGCAGGTCGCGGACACCGTGCGCGACGAGCGGGACTCGGCGCCCTACGTGCCCAAGGGTGTGGTGGTCCACGATGACGACGACTGGTCCGACGACCGCCGCCCCGGCACGCCGTGGGCGGACTCGGTGATCTACGAACTGCATGTGCGCGGCTTCACCAAGCTGCACCCGGGGATTCCCGAGGAGCTGCGGGGGACGTACGCCGGTCTCGCCCACCCGGCGGCGATCGAGCACCTGGTGAAACTGGGCGTGACCGCGGTGGAGCTGCTGCCGGTGCACCAGTTCGCGCACGAGGACCACCTGCTGCGCCGCGGCCTGCGCAACTACTGGGGCTACAACTCGATCGGCTACTTCGCCCCGCACGCCGGCTACGCCTCTGCCGGCACCGCGGGCCCGCAGGTGGGCGAGTTCAAGCGGATGGTGCGCGCGCTGCACGCGGCCGGGATCGAGGTGATCCTCGACGTGGTCTACAACCACACGGCGGAGGCCGGCGAGTACGGCCCGACGCTGTCCCTGAAGGGCGTCGACAACCAGCGCTACTACCGCCTCCAGCCGGACGCCCGCAGGTACGCCGACTACACCGGCTGCGGCAACACCCTGCACGTGGTCCAGCCGAACGTGCTGCGCCTGATCACCGACTCGCTGCGGTACTGGGTGACGGAGATGGGCGTGGACGGCTTCCGCTTCGACCTCGCCGCCGCGCTGGCCCGCGCCATGCACGACGTCGACATGCTCTCGCCGTTCCTCGCGGTCATCGCGCAGGACCCGGTGCTGCGCCGGGTCAAGCTGATCGCCGAGCCGTGGGACGTCGGCTCGGGCGGCTACCAGGTGGGGGCCTTCCCGCCGCTGTGGACGGAGTGGAACGACCGCTACCGCGACACGGTGCGGGACTTCTGGCGGCACGCGCTGCCGGACGTGCGGGAGATGGGCTACCGGCTGTCCGGCTCCAGCGACCTGTACGCCTGGGGCGGCCGCCGCCCCTACGCCTCCGTCAACTTCGTCACTTCCCATGACGGTTTCACCCTGCGCGACCTGGTGTCCTACGAGCGCAAGCACAACGAGGCCAACGGCGAGGGCAACCGGGACGGCACCGACGACAACCGCTCCTGGAACTGCGGGGTGGAGGGCGAGACGGACGACGAGCGGGTGCGGGCGCTGCGGCGCAGGCAGCTGCGCAACCTCGTGACCACCCTGCTGCTGTCGACGGGTGTGCCGATGCTGGTCGCGGGCGACGAGCTGGGGCGCACCCAGGGCGGCAACAACAACGCCTACTGCCAGGACAACGAGACCGGATGGCTGGACTGGAGCCTGCTGGAGTACCCCGGCTGGCGGGAGCTGTCGGAGCTGACCGCCCGTCTGATCGCGCTGCGCCACCGGCACCCGGTGCTGCGCCGCCGCGCGTTCTTCTCGGGGCGCGCGCACTCGGCGGACGGGCTGCGGGACCTGGCCTGGTTCACCCCGCGCGGCACGGAGATGACGGAGCAGGACTGGTACGCCCCCGCGGCCACGCTGGGGATGTACCTGTCCGGCCGGGACATCCCGGGCCGCGACGAGCGCGGTGCCCCGATCCTCGACGAGAGCTTCCTGGCGGTGCTGCACGCCGGGGACCGCCCGGTGAGCTTCGTCCTGCCGGGGCCGCCGTGGGCGCGGCGGTACGAGGTGGTCGTCGACACCTCGCGGGAGGAGCAGGCCCAGGCGCCGGGCGTGGCGCACGCCTCGGGCGCGGCGATCACGGTGCCGGCGAGGTCCGTACTGCTGCTCGAGGTCGTGGACTAGGGCCTGTCGTTCGGATCGGGCCGGATCAGGGAGCGGGGTCTGGTGATGGGGCGCTCCAACGCCCTTCAGGCAGGGGGGAGCACCGCGAGGCGGAGGAGGTCGGCAGGGCGGAGCCCCGCCGACCGACGGCAACACGGCTGAGGATCCCCCACTGCTCGAGGAGCTTGCGGGAGCGGTGCCAGACCCCGCGAGCCCGGCGTGATCCAAACGAAAGGCCCTAGCCGAGGATGCCCCGGTCGTAGGCGACCGCGACCGCCGCCGCGCGGTCCTTGGCACCGAGCTTGGCGTACAGGTGGGTGAGGTGGGTCTTCACGGTGGCCTCGCTGATGAACAGCTCGCGGGCGATCTCCCGGTTGGAGGTGCCCTTGGCGACCAGGGCCAGCACCTCGCGCTCGCGGGCCGAGAGCGGCTCGTTGCCGGGCGCGGGCGCGCGGACCGCGGAGACCAGCCGGGAGGCCACGGCCGGGGAGAGGACCGTACGGCCCTCGGCGGCGGCGCGGACGGCGGTGAACAGCTCGTCGCGCGGGGCGTCCTTGAGCAGGTAGCCGGTCGCGCCCGCCTCGATCGCCGGCAGGGTGTCGGAGTCGGTGTCGTACGTCGTCAGGACCAGCACCTTGGCGCGCGCGCCGCGGCGGGCCAGCTCCCGGATGGCGTCCACGCCGGAGCCGCCCGGCATGCGCAGGTCCATCAGGATCACGTCCGGGTCGAGCGCCCTGGCCCGCTCCAGAGCCTCCACACCGCCCGAGGCCTCGCCGAGCACGGTGAATCCGGGCGCGGACTCGAACATGCCGCGCAGGCCGTTCCGTACGACGGGGTGGTCGTCGACGATGAGGAGCGAGATCGCCGGGTGTCGGGGCACGTCATCGGTCATGGCGCACCAACGGTACGCGGTCTCGTCCGGCGTGCGTAGGACCATCGGCGGAGTCCGGTCCGGCCAAAACTCGGTGGGCGACGTCGGCGCCGGTCCGTAGGCTCGCCCGTGATGCCCACGACACCTGAGACCCCCGAGGACCGTACCGATCCCTCCGGTCCGACCGGCCGTTCGGCCGTCCGCACCCTGCTGCGCGTGTGGCCGTACGTGCGGCCGGTCCGCGTACGGCTGTTCACCGCCGCGTTCATCGCGATCGTCGCCTCCTGCGTAGGGCTGGTGATCCCGCTCGTCCTGAAGTGGATGGTGGACGGGCCGATCGCCGACCGGGACCCGCGCGGCGTGTGGCTCGGCGCGCTGTACCTGCTGCTGCTCGGGGTCGGCGAGGCGCTGTTGTTCGGACTGCGGCGGTGGCTGGTGGCACGGCCGCTGTCGCACGTCGAGGCGGAGATGCGGGCGGACCTGTACCGGCGTCTGCAACGGCTGCCGGTCGCCTTCCACGACCGGTGGGCGTCCGGGCAGTTGCTGTCCCGGGGCACGACGGATCTGATGCTGCTGCGCATGTTCCTCGCCTTCCCCTTGACGTTCCTGCTGGTCAACGGGGTCACCATCCTCGTGGGCGTGGTCATCATGCTGATGCAGGACTGGACGCTGGGGCTGGTGATGCTGGCGCCCGCCGTGCCGCTGGTCGCCTTCAGCGCGTTCTTCGAGAAGCGGTACGCGCACGTGGCGCGGCTGGCGCAGGACCAGGTCGGGGACCTGACGACGGTGGTCGAGGAGAGCGTGCTCGGCATCCGCGTCATCAAGGGGTTCGGCCGACACCGCAGTCAGGCGCGGGCGTTCCGCGACCTGTCGCGGACCCTGCGGGGCACGGAGCTGCACAAGGCCCGTCTGCTGGCGGCCATCTGGGCGGTCATCATGACCCTGCCGGAGGTGGCCATCGGGGCCACGCTGGTGGTCGGCGCGGTGCAGGTCGCCTCCGGCGGTCTCTCGGCGGGGACGCTGGTCGCCTTCCTGTCCACGGCACTCGCCCTGCGCTGGCCCGTGGAGTCGATCGGCTTCCTGCTGGCGATGAGCCAGGAGGCGGCGACGGCGACCGAGCGGTACTTCGAAGTGATGGACGAGGAACCGGAGTCCGGGGAGCCGGCCGTGCGCGGCGCGCGTACGCCGGTGCCGGGCGGTGGCCCGGACGGCCCGGCGCTGCCGGGCCCGGCCCACGAAGGGCTCCGCTTCGACAACGTCCGCTTCCGCTACCCCGACGCCCCGCCCGGCTCGCCGCCCCTCCTGGACCGTATCGACCTGCACGTCCGCCCCGGTGAGTCGATGGCCCTGGTCGGTGCGACCGGAAGCGGCAAGACGACCCTGACGGCACTCGTCCCCCGCCTCCACGAGGTGACCTCGGGGCGGATCACGCTGGACGGCGAGGACATCACCGCGATGTCCCGCGAGGAACTGCGCTCGATGGTCGCGGTGGCCTTCGAGGAGCCGACCCTGTTCTCCGCGAGCGTCGGCGACAACGTCCTGATGGGCGCCGACGGCAGCGCCGGGGACGCCGAGCTGGACCGCGCGTTGTCCGTCGCCCAGGCCGACTTCGCGCACGCCCTCCCCCAGGGCACCGCGACGCAGGTGGGCGAGCAGGGCCTCAGCCTCTCCGGCGGCCAGCGGCAGCGCCTCGCGCTGGCCCGTGCCGTCGTCGGGCGGCCCCGGTTCCTGATCCTGGACGACCCGCTGTCCGCCCTGGACGTGCACACCGAGGCGGCCGTGGAAGCGGCCCTGCGCCAGGTCCTGGCCGACACCACCGCCCTGATCGTGGCTCACCGCCCCTCCACGGTCCTGCTCGCCGACCGGGTCGCCCTGCTCTCCGGCGGCCGGATCACCGCCGTGGGCACCCACCACGAACTGCTGCGCACCAACGCCGAGTACGCCCACCTGATGTCGGGCGGACGCTCGCCGGAAGAGGAGGACGACGAGCGATGACGGCCCCCACGAAACCCGTCCCGGCCACCGCGGACGAGCAGGAGCCGCCGCGCCCCGAGGACACCGGCGACCCCTTCGACCGCGACGTCCTGCCCACTCCCCCCGGCGCCAAGGCCGCCCTGCTGCGCTCCCTGCTCACGCCCATGAAGGCCCGGGTCGCCGGCACCACGCTCCTGCTGCTGCTCCAGCAGGCGGCCGTCCAGGCGGGCCCGCTGCTGGTGGCGTACGCGATCGACACCGCCGTACCGGCGTTCCGCGACCACGACCGCGGCCCGCTGGTCGCGGTGGCCGTCGGGTATCTGCTGTGCGCGCTCGCCTCCGGCGCACTCCAGTGGGCGTTCATCGTCGCCTCGGCCCGGGTCAACCAGGACGTGCTGCTGGATCTGCGCGGCCGGATCTTCCGCCATGGGCAGGCGCTCAGCGTCGACTTCCACGAGCGCTACACCTCGGGCCGGCTGATCTCCCGCTCCACCACGGACGTGGAGTCGCTGCGCGAACTGCTCAGCGAGGGACTTCAGGAGCTCGTCACGGTCGTGCTGTCCTTCGTCTGCATCTCAGCGATGCTGCTGTGGCTGGATCTGGGGCTCGGCGCGGTGGCGGTGGCGTCCTTCGTGCCGCTGCACCTGCTGATCCGGGCGTACCGGCGGCGCGCGGGGCGGGTGTTCCAGGAGCGGTCGACCGCGATCGCCGCGGTCATCGTGAAGTTCGTGGAGACGATGAACGGCATCCGGCCGGTGCGCGCGTTCCGCCGCGAGGCCGCCAACGACGCCGGCTTCCGCGTCCTGAACCGGCGCCACGAGCGCACCAACGGCGACGCCCTGCTGGAGATGGCCCGCTATGTCGTCGGCTCCCGGCTGGTGGCCAACACGGCGGTTGCGGTGATCGTGCTGTGGGGCGCCTACCGGGTGGCGGACGGCTCTCTGGAGCTGGGGGTGCTGGCGGCGGCGGTGCTGTACCTGCGCCGGCTGTACGACCCGATCGACCGGCTCGGCATGTTCCTCAACTCCTACGAGTCGGCGGCCGCCTCGCTGGAGAAGATCGCGGGTCTGCTGGCGCAGACGCCGTCCGTGCCCGAACCCCCGGCGCCCCGGCCGCTCCCGGCGCCGAGGTCGGACCTGCCCGGCCGCGAGGTGGTCTTCGACGGGGTCAGCTTCGGCTACCGCACGGGCGGCGAGGTGCTGCCCCGCTTCGAGCTGGTCGTGCCGGCCGGGCAGACCGTCGCCGTGGTCGGCTCCACCGGCGCGGGCAAGTCGACTCTGGCCAAGCTGCTGGCCCGCTTCTACGACCCCTCCGACGGGCGCGTGCTGCTCCACGGGGTGGACCTGCGCGACCTCGCCGTGACCGAACTGCGGCGCGGGGTGGTCATGGTGACGCAGGAGGCCTTCCTGTTCTCCGGCACGGTCGCGGAGAACATCGCGATCGGCCGCCCGGACGCCACCCGTGAGGAGATCGAGCAGGCGGCGAAGGCGATCGGCGCGCACGACTTCATCAGCGCCCTGCCCGACGGCTACGACACGGACGTACGCAAGCGGGGCGGTCGCATCTCCGCGGGCCAGCGGCAACTGGTCTCCTTCGCACGGGCGTTGCTCGCCGATCCGGCGGTGCTCATCCTCGACGAGGCGACCAGCTCACTGGACATCCCGGGCGAGCGGGCGGTGCAGACGGCGATGGCCACGGTGCTGCGGGGGCGTACGGCGGTGGTGATCGCCCACCGGCTGTCCACCGTGGAGATCGCCGACCGGGTGCTGGTGATGGAGCACGGCCGGATCGTGGAGGACGGCGCCCCGGCCGAACTCGTCGCGGGCACGGGCCGCTTCGCGGACCTGCACCGCGCCTGGCGCGACAGCCTGGCCTGAGCGGAGAGGACCGGGGGAAGCCGTGATCGACGCCTACGAGGATCCCGGGACACCCGACTGCCGGGGCGGCTGGCGGTACCTGTGGTGGCTGGTGCTGCGTCAGCCGGGCCGGTCGGCGGCCGGGGCGGTGCTGGCCAGCGTGTGGATGGTGCTGCTGGCGGCGACGCCGTACCTGATGTCCAGGGCGATCGACGACGGGCTCCAGCCGGGGAACACGGCCGCGCTGGCCGGCTGGACCGGACTGCTCTTCGTGGTCGGGGTGTTCAACGCCTGGCTGAGCGTCATGCGGCACCGCACGATGACCCGGGTGCGAATGGACGCCAACTTCCGCACCGTCAAGGTCGTCGTCGACCATGTGGTCCGGCTGGGCGCCGCGCTGCCGCGCCGGGTCGGGGCCGGGGAGGTCGTCACGATCGGCGTCGGCGACGTCCAGACGATCAGCTCGTGCCTGACCGTGGTCGGCCCGGGGGTGGGCTCGGTCGTGGTCTACGCGGTCGTGGCCGGGCTGCTGCTGTCGGTCTCTGCGCAGCTGGCGGCCGTCGTCCTGCTGGGGGTGCCGCTGATCGCCGTGCTCGTGGGGCCGCTGATGCGGCGGTTGCAGGGCGCGGAGGGCGAGTACCGGGAGCGGCAGCGCGTGCTGACCGCGCGGATCGGCGACCTCGCGGGCGGGCTGCGGGTGCTCAACGGCCTCGGCGGCAAGGGGCTGTTCGCGGACGCCTTCCGCCGGGACTCGCAGCGGCTGCGGGCGCAGGGCTACAAGGTGGGCGCGGTGACCAGCTGGATGCAGGCCCTCGGGGTGGGCCTGCCGACCCTGTTCCTGGCCGTGGTGACCTGGCTGGCGGCCCGGCTGGCCGCCCAGGGGCGGATCACGGTGGGCGAGCTGGTGTCGGTGTACGGCTATGTGGCGGTGCTGGTGGGGCCCGTGGCGTTCTTCGTCGACCTGGGCTACCAGCTCAGCCGGGGCGTGGTCGCCGCCCACCGGGTGGCACGGCTGTTGCGGGTGCGACCGGAGGAGGACACCGCGGCGCACGACGGGCCGGCCGAACCGGCGGTGCTGTACGACCCGGTCTCCGGGGTCCGGGTGCCGCCGGGGCGGCTGACCGCGCTGGCCGGGGCCCGGCCGGCCGACGCGGCGGCCGTGGTGGACCGTCTGGGCCGGTACGAGCCGTCGGCGGCCGTGTGGGGCGAGCTCCGGCTGGACGCGATCGGGCTGCCCCGGGTCCGGGAGCGGATCCTGGTCGCCGACAACGAGGCCGACCTGTTCGCCGGGACCCTGCGGGAGCTGGTGTGCGGGCGCCGGGAGCGCGAGGACGCCGAGGTGGCACGGGCGGTGCGCGCGGCCGTCGCCGAGGACATCGTGCAGGGGCTGCCGGACGGGCTCGACTCGGCCGTGACCGCCCAGGGCCGCAGCCTCTCCGGCGGTCAGCGGCAGCGGGTCCGGCTGGTGCGGGCGCTGCTGGCCGATCCGGAGGTGCTGCTGGCGGTGGAGCCCACCTCGGCGCTCGACGCGCACACCGAGGCCGCGGTCGCGGACCGGCTGCGCGGGGCCCGCGAGGGCCGTACCACCGTCGTCACGACCACCTCACCGCTGGTGCTGGACCGCGCCGACACCGTCCACTACCTGGTCGACGGCAAGGTCGCCGCCAGCGGCGGCCACCGTGAACTGCTCGACTCGGAGCCGGGTTACCGGGCGCTGGTGGCACGCGACACCGGGGACGGCGACGCCCTGACCGCACAGGAGGCCGCACGGTGACGGCTCGGGCTCCGGGGCGGCTGCCGGTCGCCGAACCGGCGGACGTTCGACGGGCGGCGCTGCGGCTGATCCGGGCGGACCGGCGGGCCTTCGCGGCCGTTCTGGCGCTGAACGCGCTGGCCGCCGTCGCCGGACTCGCCGGGCCCTGGCTGCTCGGCCGGATCGTGGACCACGTCCGGGCCGGGGGCGGGGTCGGCGCCGTGGACCGGATGGCGCTCGCCATCCTGGTGTGCGCGCTGGCCCAGTTGCTGCTGGCTCGCTGGGCCCGGTACGTGGGGCACCGCTTCGGCGAACGCACGCTGGGCCGGGTGCGCGAGGAGTTCGTCGGCCGGGCGCTGGGCCTGCCCGCGTCTGTGGTGGAGCGGGCCGGAACGGGCGACCTGACCACGCGTGGCACCGCAGACGTGGCCACGGTGGGCACGACCCTGCGGGATGTGGGGCCCGAGCTGCTGGTGTGCGGTATGGAGGCGCTGTTCGTGCTGGTCGCGGTGTTCGTGCTCGACCCGCTGCTGGGCGTCGTCGGAGTGCTGGCGCTGACCCCGATCTGGTTCGCGCTGCGCTGGTACCTGCGCCGGGCGCGGGACGGCTATCTCGCGGAGGGCGCGGCCACCTCCGAGGTGGCCGAGGTGCTGGCGGCGACCGCCTCCGGGGCCCGTACGGTCGAGGCGTTCCGGCTGGCCGGGCGGCGGGTCGCGGCGAGCCGGGACGCGCTGGAGACGGCCCGGCGCACCCGCCTGTACACACTGTTCCTGCGCAGCGTGTTCTTCCCGGTGGTGGAGGTGTCGTACATCCTGCCGGTGGCCGGGGTGCTGCTGGTGGGCGGTGTGCTGCACGGACGGGGGGCGATGAGCCTGGGCGCGGTGGTGGCCGCCGCGCTGTATCTGCGGCAGTTCACCGAGCCCCTCGACCAGATCCTGATGCGCGTGGAGCAACTGCAGAGCAGCGGTGCCTCGTTCGCCCGGGTGGAGGGCCTGGCCAGGGCCCCGGAGGCCGTGCCGGGCGGTTCGCCGGAACCGGCGGACGACCGCATCGACGTGACCGGGGCGCGCTATGCCTACGAGCGCGGCGGCGAGGTGCTGCGTGGGGTCGACCTGACGGTGCGTCCCGGGGAGCGGCTGGCCGTGGTCGGACCGTCCGGCGCGGGCAAGACCACGCTGAGCAGGCTGCTGGCCGGCGTCGACGCGCCGACCGCGGGCTCCGTCACGGTGGGCGGGGTGCCCGTCGCCGGTCTGGAGCCGGAGCGGCTGCGCCGCCAGGTCGTCCTGGTCACCCAGGAGCACCACGTGTTCCTCGGCACGGTCCGGGACAACCTGCGGATCGCCGAACCCGCCGCCACGGACGAGCAGTTGTGGTCGGCCCTCGCGGCCGTGGGGGCCGACACCTGGGTGCGGGAGCTGCCGGAGGGCCTGGACACCGCGCTGGGTACGGCCGGTCACCGCACCGACGGCTCGCAGGCCCAGCAACTCGCCCTCGCCCGTGTGGTGCTGGCCGACCCGCACACCCTGATCCTGGACGAGGCCACGGCGTTGCTCGACCCGGCCACGGCCCGCCACACCGAACGGGCCCTCGCCGCCGTCCTCCAGGGCCGCACGGTCATCGCCATCGCCCACCGCCTCCACACCGCCCACGACGCCGACCGGGTCGCCGTCATGGAGGACGGCCACCTGACCGAACTGGGCACCCACGAGGACCTGGTCGCCTCCGGCGGGGCGTACGCGGCCCTGTGGCACACCTGGCACGGCAACGGCGCGACGCCGTCGGGCGAGGGCGGCGGCGCGGTCTCGTAGCGGCCACCGCGGGGTGCCCGCGGTCGCCTGACGGACCGTCGGACCCTCGGGTTTCGGTCGACATCGCGCCCTCCCGCCGGGGTGACCTCCGTATCGATCCGGCCGCCCCGACGGCTGAAATCCGCCCCTCCCGCAGCCCGTCCGGGGCCCAGGACCTCGGATGCCGCATCCGAGGTCCAAGCTGCCTGCTCGGATCCGTTCATGACGCCGCAACATTTACCGGGCAGTCATTTTTCGGCCAACATCACTTCGAGACACTGACATGTACGCGCCCATGGTGCCACTCTTCCTCCACCCGCCGCACGAGCACAGCACCCTCACCCCTGTTCCGGACCGGCATCACCACGCCGGACCGGTCACCCCCACATAAGGAGCTTGTGTGACTCCCCGCTACGCGCGTCACAAGCGCATCACTCTGGCCGTCGCCACCGCTGTCGCCGCCGGAGCCCTCCTCAGCACCGGTCTGACCACCAGTGCCTCGGCCCAGACCACGGCCGACTCCCCCGGCGCGGCCAACCTCGCCGCCGCCCCCACCTTCCTGACCAACGCGGCCCGCGCCTCCCTGATCCAGCAGGCGCAGGCCGACGCCTCCGGGACCGCCCAGGAGATAGGCCTCGGCGCCCAGGAGAAGCTGGTCGTCAGGGACGTCGTCAAGGACGTCGACGGCACGGTGCACACCCGCTACGAGCGCACCTACGCCGGCCTGCCCGTCCTCGGCGGCGACCTGGTCGTCCACACCTCCGAGGCCGGCAAGACCCAGGGCGTGACCAAGGCCACCGAGGCCACCGTCAAGGTGGCCTCGCTCACGCCGAAGATCACCGCCGCCAAGGCCGAGAAGCAGGCGCTGAGCGTGGCCCAGGCCGCCGGCTCGGAGAAGACCACCGCCGACCAGGCCCCGCGCAAGGTCGTCTGGGCGGGCGACGGCACGCCGGTCCTCGCCTACGAGACGGTCGTCGGCGGCTTCCAGGACGACGGCACCCCGAACGAGCTGCACGTCATCACCGACGCGGCCACCGGCGAGAAGCTCCATGAGTACCAGGGCGTCCACACCGGCACCGGCAAGACCCTCTACTCCGGCACCGTCAGCCTCTCCACCACCCTGTCGGGGTCGACGTACCAGCTGTACGACACCACCCGCGGCGGTCACAAGACGAACAACCTGGCCCGGGCCACCTCCGGCACCGGCACGCTGTTCACCGACGCGGACGACATCTGGGGGACCGGCACCGCCTCCAGCTCCAGCACCGACCAGACGGCAGCCGCCGACGCCACCTACGGCGCCCAGGTCACCTGGGACTTCTACAAGAACACCTTCGGCCGCAACGGCATCAAGAACAACGGCGTGGCCGCCTACTCGCGGGTCCACTACGGCAACGCCTACGTCAACGCCTTCTGGCAGGACACCTGCTTCTGCATGACGTACGGCGACGGCGCGAACAACCTCAAGCCGCTGACCTCGATGGACGTCGCCGGCCACGAAATGAGCCACGGCGTCACCTCCAACACCGCACGCCTGAACTACTCGGGCGAGTCCGGCGGCCTGAACGAGGCCACCTCCGACATCTTCGGCACGGGCGTGGAGTTCTACGCGAACAACGCGTCCGACCCCGGTGACTACCTCATCGGCGAGAAGATCGACATCCGCGGCAACGGCACCCCGCTGCGCTACATGGACAAGCCCAGCAAGGACGGCGCCTCCGCCGACTACTGGTCCTCCAGCCTGGGCAGCAAGGACGTGCACTACTCGTCCGGCGTCGGAAATCACTTCTTCTACCTCCTCGCGGAGGGCAGCGGCGCGAAGACGATCAACGGCGTCAGCTACAACTCGCCGACGTACAACGGCGCCACGGTCACCGGCATCGGCCGCGCCAAGGCGCTGCAGATCTGGTACAAGGCGCTGACCACGTACATGACGTCGACCACCAACTACAAGGGCGCCCGCACGGCGACCCTGAACGCGGCGGCGGCGCTGTACGGCTCCGGCAGCACCGAGTACAACACGGTCGCGGCGGCCTGGACCGCGGTCAACGTGACCTGATCTCCGGCTCGTTGAACGGCGGCGGCCCCCGGGAGGACCCCTCCCGGGGGCCGCCCTACGCTTGGGTCACATGTCGACGGCACATTTCACCTACGAGGAGGTCGGCGCGACCCGCGAGCAGGGTCACTGCCCGCCCGGCTTCCACCCTCTGCACGTGCGCACCCGCATAGGCGAGGGCGGGGAGGTGTTCCGGCGGGCCGCCGAGGCCGTGATGACGTGGGAGATGCACCGTGCCCTCGGCGTCGGCATCGAGGCGAGCGCCGACCGGGCCGCGCCCGGCGTCGACGTCACCGTCACCCTCGCCGGCGTGGTCAGGGCCCCCTGCCGCGTGGTCTGGACGGCGGCGGAGCCCCGCCTCGCCGGCTGGGCCTACGGCACCCTGCCCGGCCATCCGGAGTGCGGTGAGGAGGCCTTCCTGGTGGACCGCACGGGCGACGGCACCGTCTGGCTCACGGTCACCGCGTTCAGCCGCCCGGCCAAGTGGTACGCCCGAGCGGCCGGCCCAGCCGCCCGAGGCTTCCAACACGCCTACGCCCGCCGCTGCGGCACGGTCCTACGCAAACTGTGCGCCGACATCCCGGAGCCGTGACCCGGCACACGGCAGCCGGCCCCGGGCGGCACTACCAGCCCGCCCAGCGGACCGGACCGGCACGACGGACCCCGGCTCGCGGAGACACCGGCTGACCCGCGCGGCGAACCCCGACCGCGCCGCGGGCCCCTGACTCGGACACCGCGCCCGGCCGACACAACAAACGCACCCGCACCCCCGGCATCGCGCCCGGCAGCGCAACGGGCCCCGAACCCACGCGACAACGCTCGACGGGCACCGACCGGAGCCCGAGCCCCTGGCCCAGGCACCACGCCCGGCCGACGCACGGCGGGTCCGCGCCACCCGGCACGCGCCCGACTCAGACAAGGCCCCTGACACGCGCGGCAGCGCCCGGCCTGCGCGGCGGACCGCTGACCCACGCGGCGGAGTCCCGCCGTGGCGTGGTGCCGACACGGCCCGTGCGGCCCGG
>NZ_JBIAXG010000070.1:0-3929 GCF_042896465.1 Streptomyces sp. NPDC001292 | reverse complement strand
TGAGTCCCGCCGTGGCGTGGTGCCGACACGGCCCGTGCGGCCCGGGCGACGGAGTCCCGCCGTCGCGGTCGCGGCGCATGCGGGCGCAGCTCCGCGTAGGCGGCCGAACCGGGGCCGCCTGTCCGGCGCCCCGGCCGGCGGCCGTGGCCCCGGACAGTCCGCCGCCCCGAGAAACCAGGGGCCAGGGGCCAGGGGCCCGAGCCAGGAGCCCGGGCCCCTGGCGGGCCCGGAACCCGGCGGGCCCGGAACCTGGCGAAACGGTCAGCGCAGGAGTAGCCCCGCCTTTTCGCCGGACTCCTCCGGTGGGACCGTTACCAGGCCCAGTTCCGCGGGGGAGGCCAGGAAGCGGTGGGTGGGGAGGATGCGCACCGTGTAGCCGTAGGGGCCGGTGCGGTCCAGGGACAGGGGGCCCTCGTAGACCCAGCGGCCGTCGGGGTCGGGGGCGCCCGCGGGTTTCAGCGGGACGGCGGTGGCGTCGGCGATGCGGTCCTCCTCGTCCACCCGGCCCGAGACGGCCTGCACCTCCACGTCGTCCGGGCCGAGGCTGCCCAGCCCCACACGCACCCGCAGGCCGAGGGTGGCACCGAGCTCGGCGGTGGCCGTACTGGCCGACGTCTCCACGTGGTCCACGGTCACCTCGTGCCAGGCCGCACGCACCCGCGCCTTCCACGCCGCGAGCTCACGCGCCGCGTCCGGGCCGAGGGCGCGGTGGGCGTGGGCGGCGGGAGCGTACAGCCGCTCCACGTACTCGCGGACCATGCGGCCCGCCAGCACCTTCGGACCGAGCAGGGACAGGGTCCGGCGGACCATCTCGATCCACCGCTCGGGCAGCCCGTCCCGGCCGCGCTCGTAGAAGCGGGGCGCGACCCGCTGCTCCAGCAGGTCGTACAGCGCGGCGGCCTCGACGTCGTCGCGGTGCTCCGGGTCGGTGCCCACTCCGTCCGCGGTGGGGATGGCCCAGCCGAAGTCCGGCTGGAACCACTCGTCCCACCAGCCGTCCAGCACGGACAGGTTCAGACAGCCGTTGAGCGCGGCCTTCATCCCGGAGGTCCCGCACGCCTCCAGCGGCCGCAGCGGATTGTTCAGCCAGACGTCGCAGCCGTGGTAGAGCTTCTGGGCCATCGCCATGCCGTAGTCCGGCAGGAACACGATCCGGTGGCGCACGCGCGGGTCGTCGGCGAAGCGGACCAGCTCCTGGATGAGCCGTTTGCCGCCGTCGTCCGCCGGGTGCGCCTTGCCCGCGACCACGATCTGCACCGGCCGCTCGGGGTGCAGCAGCAGGTCCATCAGCCGGTCCCGGTCGCGCAGCATCAGCGTCAGCCGCTTGTACGACGGGACCCGGCGCGCGAAGCCGATCGTCAGCACCTCCGGGTCGAGGACGCCGTCGATCCAGCCCAGCTCGGCGGTCCCGGCGCCGCGCTGCCGCCAGGAGGCCCGCAGCCGGCCGCGCACCTCCGTCACCAGTTGCTCGCGCAGTTCGCGGCGCAACTCCCAGATCTCCAGGTCGGAGATGTCGGCGACGCCGTCCCAGCGGTCGGAGCCGCCCACGGTCAGGGCGTCCTCGGTGCGCTGGGCGCCGACCTGCCGGGCACCGAGCCGGAACACCTCCGGGGCCACCCAGGTCGGGGCGTGCACCCCGTTGGTCACCGAGGTGATCGGCACCTCCTCGGGGCCGAATCCCGGCCACAGCCCGGCGAACATCTCCCGGCTGACCCTCCCGTGCAGCAGCGAGACACCGTTGGCGCGCTGGGCCAGCCGGAGCCCCATCACGGCCATGTTGAACAGGTTCGGCTCCCCGCCGGGGTACGTCTCCATGCCCAGCCGCAGGATCCGTTCGACGTCGATGCCGGGCAGCTCGGCGTCGGGCCCGAAGTGGCGGGCGACCAGCTCCCGGTCGAAGCGGTCGATTCCGGCCGGGACGGGTGTGTGGGTGGTGAAGACGGTCCCCGCGCGCACCGCCTCCAGGCCCGCGTCGAAGTCCAGCCCCCGGTCGCACAGCTCGGCGATGCGCTCCAGGCCGAGGAAGCCCGCGTGGCCCTCGTTGGTGTGGAACACCTCCGGTTCGGGGTGGCCGGTGAGCCGGCAGTACGTCCGCACCGCCCGCACCCCTCCTATGCCCAGCAGCATCTCCTGGAGGAGCCGGTGCTCGCTGCCGCCGCCGTAGAGCCGGTCGGTCACCCCGCGCTCGCCGAGGTCGTTCTCCTCGACGTCGGAGTCCAGCATCAGCAGCGGAATCCGGCCGACCTGGGCGACCCAGATCCGGGCGTGCAGGGCTTTGCCGCCGGGCAGCGCCAGTGAGACCCGCGCCGTGGCTCCGTCGGCCTCCTTCAGCAGGGTGACGGGCAGCTCGTTGGGGTCCAGGACCGGGTAGTGCTCCTGCTGCCAGCCGTCCCGGGACAGGGTCTGCCGGAAGTAGCCGTGCCGGTACAGCAGCCCCACCCCGATCAGCGGTACGCCGAGGTCGCTGGCCGCCTTCAGATGGTCGCCGGCGAGGATGCCGAGGCCGCCGGAGTACTGCGGCAGCGCGGCCGTGATGCCGAACTCGGGCGAGAAGTAGGCGACCGCGGCGGGCAGGCCCTCGGACCGGGCCTGGTACCAGCGGTCGCCGGTCAGGTAGTCGTGCAGGTCGTCGGCGGCGGCGGTCAGCCGGCGCAGGAAGCGGCGGTCGCCGGCCAGCTCGGTCAGCCGTGCGGGACGCACGCTGCCGAGCAGGCGCACGGGGTCGCCGCCCGAGGAGGCCCAGCGCTCGGGGTCGACGGACTGGAAGAGATCACGGGTCTCGGCGTGCCAGGACCAGCGCAGGTTGCGGGCCAGCTCGCTGAGCGGGCGCAGGGGCTCGGGGAGAACGGGACGGACGGTGAACCGACGGATCGCCTTCACATGCCACCTCGGCGCGTTCGCTGGATGGACGCACTGCGCTGTGCGCCCCGTCACACAAAACCGTACCGGTCCGAGTGCGGGCACCGCTGGGTTCGGACAGCGTCCGACATGGACCTGAATGGAATGGTTCGCCCCTTTTTGCGTCCGTGTCCGGAGTGGACTGGTCTTGTGTGTGGACATACGCGCGAGTAGTTAACAAAGAGCCGGATTGCTCACCCGAATAGGGTGGGAAGGCTCCTCCGGTACACCGACAGCACGACCACGCAGGACCCACCTCCCCACACACATCCGCCCACACCCTCGTTGACGCGGACAGGAGCGGTCATGCCCGCCTCGCACCACTCGGCAGCAGCAAGGACAACCAGCAAGAGCAGCACCGGCGGCGCCTCCGGCCGGCCCGGCGCCGACGCGCCACCAAAACGCCACCAGGACACCGCCCGGCGGACCCCGCCGGCCCCGGAACGGTCCTCCCCGGACGGTGCCACGGCCGTCGGCCGGATTCCGGTCCTCGACGTCCGCCCGGTCGTCCAGCACGGCCGCAGGCCCGCCAAGGCGGTGACCGGAGAATCGTTCGAGATCTCGGCCACCGTCTTCCGTGAGGGTCACGACGCCGTGGCCGCGAACGTCGTCCTGCGCGATCCGGAGGGCCGGCCCGGCCCGTGGACGCCGATGCGCGAGCTGGCCCCCGGCACCGACCGCTGGGGCGCCACCGTGACCGCCGGCGACCCCGGCCACTGGACGTACACGGTCGAGGCCTGGGCGGATCCGGTCACCACCTGGCGGCACCACGCGCAGATCAAGATCCCCGCGGGTCTGGACACCGACCTGGTCCTGGAGGAGGGCGCGCGCCTGTACGAGCGCGCCGCTGCCGGAGTGCCCGGGGACGGCGGTGGCCGGGACGTCGTCCTGGCCGCCGTGGCGGCGCTGCGGGACGAGAACCGGCCGGCCGCGGCCCGGCTGGCGGCGGCGTTGACGCCGGAGGTGGACGCGGTCCTCGCCCGCCATCCGCTGCGGGACCTGGTCACCGCCTCCGAACCGCTCGGCCTGCT
>NZ_JBIAXG010000069.1:0-33901 GCF_042896465.1 Streptomyces sp. NPDC001292 | reverse complement strand
TCATGCGCTGACCAGTCCGTGATCATCCAAACGGGAGCGAGACCCGCACTCCCGTCCGATCTTCAAGCTGCAAGATCGCTTTGATAACGGCTTCTCAGGAGGACATGTGCAACGTGGCGAGGTCTGGTGGGCCGCGTTCGACGAGCGGCGGCCGGTCGTACTGCTGTCGGGAGACGACGCGTCCGGGATCCGGGTGATGCAGGTCGTCGCTCCAGCGGGCGTCGACATCAGCGGTCTGGGCATCGAAGTGGCAGTAGGAGCCGTGGAAGGACTGCCCTTTGAAGGCGTGCTGCGGATCGCGTTCCCTCGTCCAGGCTTTACCCCTTGCACGTGGCTGACCACAGTGTCTCGGGACGACCTGATCGAACAAGCGGGCATCCTGTCCTCCGCGAAGCTCAGCGAGATTGAGGATGCCCTCCGTCTCGGTGAGCAGGCGAAGGAGCGGACCCCAGCGACGACCGCGAAGCTCAGCGAAATCAGGGACGCCCTCCGTCTCGGTCGACTCGGGTAGGCGGAGAAGGAACGGACGTCCCTGATGACGTGGTCGATCTCGTCCAGATGATCGACGCTGGCCACCTGTCTCCTCGGCGCCCTCACGATCGCTGCGACACCACACTTTCAAATTCGGTAATCAGCCGAAATTTATGCGTTGCCGTCGATTAGGCCAGGAACGGCGTGACATGCGGGCGCCGGCTCCAGCGAGCGCCCGTTTTCGGCCTGGTGAACCAGGCCGCACAACAAGTCACTTTGCAAAATGATTAAGCCAAATAGCAAATCTTGACCATGAGTTGGCGCTGGTCGACTCGTAAGATCAACAGCCGTCACGCCCTGTCAGCGATCAACTACAAGAAGGATTCATGAGATCCATACGAGCAGCGCTCGCCACCCCGCTCGCCGCTTTACTGCTGATGGTCGTCGGCGGCGCATCTCCCGTAGCCGCCGCATCCGCACAGCCAAATGTCCGCAAGGTCGTCACCATCGAGGCGGAACGCTCCCCTGACACCCCGGCCACTGACAGTAAGCTGTTAGACGCCCCGTCATCTGCGCCGCCTAGCCTCTCCGCCCAGGACGGCCGGCCCAAGCGGAACATCCCCCAGCAGTCGCCAGCCCAGCTCAAGGAACGAGTGCAACTCGCCCAGAAGTTCCAGGACCTACGCGAAAGCAGCACCCTGGCCCGAGCCGCCGACCTCCCCGGCAGCGCAGTCGAGTGCCAGGACGCACCAAGCGCCCAGGTCGCCCAAGGTCTGGTCATCGACCACTTCACATGGTGCCAATTCGGTACATACCTCATCACTCTTGATGAATGCACGAGCAAAGGGTGCACCCCCAAGGCCCGGGTCGGGTTCCGGCTCTCACTCCTCGGCGTTGGCGAGGTCGGTTCCCGTGAAATCTCATTCGTCGGGTATCCCGACAACTTCCGACTCTCGGGAGTCGCCTCAGAACTCCTTGCAACCCCGCTGACCTTCGAGATGAAGTGTTCCGTGTCCAAGGGGTCCGCGTGCATCGACTACCCGCTGGGCAACAAGATGACTCAGACGATCCAGCAGTGGATCAGAGTCCCCAGCATGTTCTTCAAGTTCTCATCCCCTGAGACCAACGCTGTGGGAACAGACCTGCTCAGCTGGTACGACTTCTGGGGGACCGCAACCATCACCGGCGGCAATACGGTCACCACCGGCGCAAACGGGTTCCGGTGCGACTCAGCCACCTACGTCCCATCCCAAGGCTGCGTCTTCGACCAGACAGAGGAACTCTGGTACGACCTGTATATCGCTGACCCTGATGTGAACGAGACCGCGCAGCACATCATCGAT
This sequence comes from Streptomyces sp. NPDC001292, assembly GCF_042896465.1. Lineage (NCBI taxonomy): Bacteria > Bacillati > Actinomycetota > Actinomycetes > Kitasatosporales > Streptomycetaceae > Streptomyces > Streptomyces sp. NPDC001292. The sequence continues at coordinate 32,087 of NZ_JBIAXG010000069.1, read as the reverse complement.
GCGCAGGAACAGCCCGAAGTCACATTCCCCATGTGGCTGGGTAAAACGGTGCCCGGGTCAATCTACAGCGGCCTGCCACTGAACCGCATTTACCATGACACTCGCCTCCGCGACAACAACCACGCCCAAGCCGTCCGGACCTGTCGGCAGTTCTTCGGCACCGACTACTCGACACGCGGCCTCGACTGTGACGAGTACCCCTTCCAATCAACCATCCAAGGAGCAGCCGCAGGAGACAACCGGTACTCGGCCCGCGCCCTGGACTCAGATGACAACCAGGCGGCCGGACGCCTTCTGGGAAAGTTCTACGACCGCCAGCGAGTGCTCGACTCGGACCCCTTCTACGTCATCGTGATCCAGTAGGGCCTCCTCGCCGACGGTAGCGCAGCCGCGCCGTAGCAACGACACTCCCCGGCCCGAAACTCAATCCGGGCCGGGGAGAGCGATAGACAAGCTCGGAAGGAAGGCTCATGTCCGCCCCCCAGCCTCGTGCCGCCATCGACGGGGCAAAGCCCCGCATCGAATACCGCCAGTTCCAACTGGTCGACCAGGAAGACAACCTCCAACTCCCTCAGGGATGGGCGCGCTCATCCCGAATCGTCATACCGGCAGGCCCGGGCGCGCTCCTCCGCACTGGCGGCAACGACTTCTACCCATTGGTGCGCCTCGAAGCATGGCTGGCAGAGCCAGACCCGCAGGACTTGTGGGAAGCAGTCGAAGAAGCGGACTTTCGCACCGGCACCGGGACTGTGTGCCTCCGCGAGTGGGACGGCGGCCCAGTTGGGCACCCGTTGCCGGTTGGCGAGCCAGGTTCCTACCGGCTGAGGGCCTATTGCCGCGGTCGGGCAGAGGCCGAAGCGCTCGTCGGACACGAGTTGTACTACGAAGGTGTTGAGGAGTGGCTCCTGCAAGTCTGGGCTGTTTCGACTGAACCGCTCCGGGTTCGGTAGAGATCTCAGATGTTGGTTGTGACCTGGGGTTTCGTGGTTGCGAGGTAGTGGTTGTTCTCGTATTCGACGGGCGGGACATGGCCTATCTCACCGTGGAGGCGTCGGTGGTTGTACCAGTCGACGTACTCGGCGGTGGCGAGCTCGACGTCGGACAGCGTCTTCCATGGCCGTCGGGGCTTGATCAGCCAACGCGCGCAGGCTCAGGTCATTTTCAAGAGAGCCCGGTAGCAGCGGGCCCGCTGCTACCGGGTGTTCACCTCGGCGCCCCGGACGGCGATGTGCCGCAACGGCTCCGATTTCACCGGGGCGGCGGATGTGACGATGCCGGTCAGAACTGCCAGGACGGGCTGTTCGCGATGTCCAGCAGCGCGTCGGCGTCCAGCGGCACCTGCTTCGTCGGCCGATCCGTCATCTGCTGAAGGGCCACGCTCCGGCCGTCCTTGCGGTGCACCAGTACGTACTGGGACTCACTGCCGTCGGCGGAGAACCGCAGTGTCGACGATTCCGCCCGTGCCCCGTCGGCTAGTTCGACCGTCTCGCAGTGGCTTGTCTCCGCGTGGTTGTACACAGCACCGGGCCTGGGCGTGATCTTCGGCTCCGGGAACTCCGCGCAGAACGGCAGGTTCGGCTCCTTGGCCGTGTACCCCACGCTACCGATGAACGTGACCTCTTCGCCGCCGTTGTCCCAGGTCACCTGGAAGGTCCGGCCCTTGATGTCACCGTCCTTAGTGGTCGTCCGGCCCTCGGGGAGCAGTGCGACGAGGGTGTCGGCAAGCCGCTTGCTGCTCCAGCGTGTCGTATGCTCGACCCCCCAATTGACGCTGTCGGGCCGTACCGGGCGAGGAGTGTCGGTGCCGACACCGGCTGGCACCAGCGGGCCGAGGAGCGGGTCGGCGGCGGATGCACTCGTGGCCGGACCGGCACCGGGTGCGACCAGGACCAGTGCGGCAACCGCGGCCGCGGAGGTGACGCCCGCGCCGGTGAGCGCGAGACGTCGCCGGGTCCTGACGTGCCGTCCGGCCGCGACCACGGCGTCCACGGTGGTCCGTACCGGTGGTTCCTCGCCGATCCCGGCCTCCAGCAGGTTCCTGACGTCCTGGTTGCTCATGACAGAGTGACCTTCTCTCGGGTGTGGTGGGTGGACTGGGCGAGCGTCCCGAGGGTGTCGGGACTGTGGTCGTTGCCCAGGAGGGCCCGCAGACGGGTCAGTGCCCGCGCGGTGTGGCTCTTCACGGTGCTGGTGGAGCAGCCCATGGCCGCGGCCGTCGCGGCGATGTCCAGGTCGGCCCAGTAGCGCAGGACCACCGCGGCGCGCTGGCGCACCGGCAGGTCGTCCAGTGCCGCGCGTACCTGGAGCTCGAGTGCCAGGTCCGCGGCGGGCTCGGCATGGTCGGGAAGTTCCCGGGCGGGGTGCTCCCGCCGCCAGCGTCGCCGTGTGTGGTCGATGCAGGCCCGGGTCAGTACGCGGTGGGCGTACGCCTCCAGGTTCCGTATCCGCCGGCGCCGTCCCCACACGGAGTAGAGCTTGGTCAACGCCGTCTGTGTGATGTCCTCGGCGTGGTGCCAGTCCCCGCACATCAGGTAGGCGGTGCGCCGCAGATGCGGCAGCCGCTCCTCGGCGAAACCACGGAAATCCTCCAGGTCCCCGGTACGCAACACAGGCCCTCCTTTCGTCTCTGACCACATCGACGGAGCGGACCGGCCGGAGGGATGTCACGGGGCGCCGGAAACTTTTCGCGGGAATTCCCCGGCGTCCGGCGTCCGGTGACGTCCTCACGGCCTCATGCCGCCGTCGTCCGGTCGAAGGCATGTGAGCAAGCGGCCCCGCGCCCCCGCTCGTTGGTTGCCGACGCATGGCGGAGCGCTGCGGGGACCGCGTCATCGAGAGGATGCGTATGCGAGGCATACGTGCGTCGGGCCCCTTGAGCGCCGCCGTGCTGGGCGCTCTGGTGGTCGGCACGACGCTCGCCCCACCCGCCGGTGCGCCGCTGCCCGGCGGGGTCACGCCGGCGGCGGCCACGGCGGTCGGGACAGGACGCGTGGTGAAGGTCACGCTCATTACGGGGGATCAGGTCACGGTCCGGGTCGGCGCGGGGAACGCGGTGTCCGTGATGTCGGTGCGGCCCGGCCCGGGGCGCGAGGACATGATGTTCTTCCAGCGGGGCTCCGGGGGGTCGGTGTCCCTGGTGCCGCAGGACGCGGTGGGTCCGCTGCGGTCGGGACGGCTGGACAAGCGACTGTTCGACATCAAGGAGCTCGTGTCGCAGAGATACGACGACACGCACAGCGCCCAACTGCCGCTGATCGTCACCTACGACAGGTCCGCCGGCAAGAGCTCCGTTCCCGCGCCACCGGAGGGGGCCCGTACGGTGCGGGGGCTGAAGAGCGTTCACGGGGCCGCGCTGCGGGCGGACAAGAAGCGCCTTTCCCGCGTGTGGCGGGAGCTGGGTCCCGCCAACGCGGGTGAGCGCGGGAAGACGGCGGCACTGGCTCCCGGTGTGGCCAAGGTGTGGCTCGACGGCAGGGTCAGGGCCGGTCTGGACCGCAGCACGGCCCAGATCGGTGCGCCTCAGGCGTGGAAGTCCGGCTGGACGGGAAAGGGCGTGAAGGTCGCGGTGCTGGACACCGGGATCGACGCCACGCACCCGGATTTCGCCGGCTCGCTCGGTGAGTCGTCCGACTTCACGGCGGACAGTGGTGTCATCGGTGGCAGCGCTCCGGACAGAGTCGGCCACGGCACGCACGTGGCCTCCACGATCGCCGGGGACGGCGCCGGAGCCGGCGGCCGTTTCCGGGGCGTGGCGCCCGATGCCGAACTCCTCGTGGGCAAGGTGCTGGACGACGACGGCGAGGGCCAGGAGTCGTGGGTGCTGCAGGGCATGGAGTGGGCAGCGGCGCGGGCCACCGTCGTCAACATGAGTCTGGGCGGTGGGCCGAGCGACGGAACGGACCCGCTGTCGCAGGCCGTCGACAGCCTTTCTGCCCGCTACGGCACGCTGTTCGTGGCGTCGGCGGGCAATGACGGGGGCGCCGGTACGGTGGGTACGCCCGGTACGGCCGATGCCGCGCTGACCGTGGGCGCTGTCGGACGTGACGACACGCTCGCCGACTTCTCGAGCCAGGGCCCCCGGGAGGGCGGTCACGCGGTGAAGCCCGATGTGACCGCCCCGGGGGTGAACATCGTCGCGGCGCGCGCCGCCGGCACCTCCATCGGCACTCCGGCCGGGGAGCGTTACACCGCCCTGTCCGGCACGTCGATGGCCGCGCCGCACGTTGCGGGCGCCGCTGCACTGCTCGCCCAGGCGCACCGCGACTGGGACGGAGCGCAGCTCAAGGCGGCGCTGATGTCCTCGGCGAAGCCGGTCGCCGGGCAGGGCGCCTACGAGCAGGGTGCCGGACGTCTGGACGTGGCCCGTGCCGTCTCCCAGAACGTGTGGGCAACCGCCGAGGACACCGGGGTGTACTTCGCCGACCCCGAGGCCGCGACGCCGGTCACCCGTACCGTCACGTACCACAACGCCGGTACGGCCGATGTCGTGCTCACCGTGACCCCCACCGCCCCCGACCGGTCGGGGGCTCCGGCACCGGCCGGGCTGTTCACCGTGTCGCCGGACACCGTGACCGTCCCGGCCGGGGGAACGGCACGGACGACCGTCTCCGTCGACCCCGGCACCGCGGCGGCCGGCACCTTTTTCAACGGACGGCTGACCGCGACCGCCGAGGGCGGCGTCGCGGTGACCGGCCCCGCGTTCGCCGTCACGAAGGAGGCCGTGCACCACCAGGTCGTGGTCAAGGCCGTCGACCGCAACGGAGCACCGCTCCAGCCCCCTTCCCGCGAGGACCTGCACTCGGCCTCGGTGTCGCTGACGAACCTGTCGACCGGTGAGGACTTCGACCTCACCTTCACCGACGGCACGGCCATGGCCCGCGTGCCCGAAGGCCGCTACAACCTCGGCGGCACCGTGGTCACCCCAGCGACCGCCGGGGCTCCGGCGACAGCGACCATGTTCCTCCAGCCGGAACTGGACATCCGTCAGGACACCGAGCGCACGGTCGACGCCCGGGACGGCGAGGAGATCGGTGTCGTCGTCCCCGGCTCCGGGGCACAGCCGTACTCCCTGTCCGCCGTCTACTGCTACCGCGCCGCAGCGGGAGGGGAGTGTACGGAGGAGCGTCACATGACGAGCTGGCCCGGGAGGCTCTTTGTCCTGCCGGGCGGCCATGTGTCCCACGGCGTGCTGGACTTCGTCGTCCGCAGTACCCAGAACGGCACAACGGCCACGAAGGGACAACTGCCCGGCCACTACGACCTGCTGGTCCGCACGACGGGCTCTCTTCCCGACCCCTCCTTCCGCGTGGCCCGCAAGGACCTCGCCGTGATCAAGAACGTGTACCACGCGCAGGGCCCCGGTACGGTGGGTGAGGCGGACAGCTACGCCACCGAGGCCGGTGTGGGGACATTCAGCATCGAGGAGTCGGACTTCGCCCTGCCCGCGACACGCACCGAATACGTGACGGTGCGCGGCCAGTACCGGGAGGCGTCCTTCGGCATGGGAGAAGATACGGGTGGCGAATACGCTCACAAGTACATTGCCCAGACCGGCGTCGTCACCTGCGCGGCCGGCCGCACCTGCGTGGACCGCTGGAACGCGGCCGTCATCGGCCCGGCGCTGGTGCCGCTCAGGGGCGGCGTGCCGCCGATGGGCCGCAGCAGCGACGGCACGATGAGCGTGGAACCGCAGTTGTTCAGCGACGCGGCCCCCAACCACTACGGAAACCCGTGGCCGCACCGGCTGCAGGACACGGTGCGCATCACCCTGTCGCGGGACGGGCAGAAGGTCGGGTCGAGTGACTGGACGCAGGCCGCGTTCGTCGTACCCGACGGCGAGGCCGCCTACCGCCTGACGGCGCGGGCCACCCGTGACGAACCGTGGGCGCCGCTGTCCACCACGGTGGAGACGGCCTGGACGTTCCGCTCCGCTGCTGAAGCCGGGCCCGGGCGGCACGACGCGCACCGCCGCGCTGCCGCTCTCGGTGGTGCGCTTCACCGCCCCCGTCGATGTCACCAACACGGTGCCCCGCACCCGGCACACCCTGGTCACCCACGTGGACCGGCAGCCGGGCGCACCCGCGGCCGGGACGGAACGCCTCACGGTGCGGGTCTCCTTCGACGACGGCACGACCTGGCAGAACGCCAAGGTATCCGCGGCCGACGGCGGCGAGTACCGCGTCACCGTCGACCCGCCCGCCGGCGCCGGCCCCTTCGTCTCCCTGAAGGCGACGGCACAGGGCACCGACGGCGGCACCGTGGAACAGACCGTCCTGCGCGCGTACCGCCTGGCGTCGTAACCGCGGCGCACCGGCCGGATCGACCGGCCGGAAGCCTGCGCACGGGAGCCCCGTTCCGGCAGGGAACGGGGCTCCTTGGTGTGCGTGGCAGAACCGGTGTGCCGGTCAGAAGACGCCGGTCTCTGCAACGCTTTGGGTCAGGGGCGGGTGCAGCGGCCGGTCGGGTGGTCGGCCGGGGGGCGGCACTGGAGGGGGAAATCGGACGCGCTCGTGCTCAGGTAGCGGCCGATGCAGGAGTTGGCCGTGGTTCTGCCGCGCGCGGCGCAGAAGGCCAGTGCGGAGCGTCCGTCGGGAAAGGGGCCCGGGGCGTGGATCACCCAGTAGCCCGGGCGCAACGACGCATAGTCGTCGCTGCGGAGCACCTCCGCTTCGGGCACCGACTGCCGAATCGTGGCGAGCCGTTTGTCACGCGCGGCGATGCCCGCGCTGACGGGCTCGGAGTAGAGCTGGGCGATCCAGCGGCCGTCAGACAGGGGAGGCTGTTCGACCGGGGCGGCGGCCGACTGCGTCGCTTCAGCGGTTGGCTGTCCCGTCGGATCCGTCGTCGCGCCCGATGTTGCGTCCTTTGTCGGAGCCGCCGATGCCTCGGCAGTTCGCCCGGGCGGGAAACTCGCCGCGGTGGTCGCCGGCTGTGCGGACGCCGTGCTCGGCGAGGTGCCCACCGCACTGCTCGCCTCGTCGTTGCCTGGACCGCGAAGTGTGAGCACCAGCACGGTCGTCGCCGTAGCGGCCGCCAGCACCGCCGCGGTCACCGCGATGACGGCCGGCTTCCGGTTCCGCGGAAGGCCCGGCGCGAGGGCGGACTTCGGGGTGTCCACCTGGGTGGGCGGATACCCGGGAGGAAGAGCCGGAGGCGGCGGCACCGGCGCAGCGAGTGTCGACTGCTCCCAGCGGGGCGCCGAGCCGGACTCCACCCGCACGAGCATCGCGTCCAGCTGCTCGGCGTCCGGACGGGCCGCCGGGTCGCGTACCAGCAGCGCCTGGAGTACGGGGGCAAGGGCGCCGGAGCGCACCGGCGGCGGCACGGGTTCGTCGAGCACCGCGGCGAGGGTGGCCAGTGCCGTGGCCCGCCGCAGCGGGCTGACGCCCTCGACGCTCACGTACAGCAGCAGGCCGAGCGACCACAGGTCGGACGCGGGGTCGTCGTCGAGGCCGCGGATGCGCTCGGGAGCGATGTACTCGGGCGAGCCGACGAGTTCACCGGTCGCCGTCAGCGAGGTGGCCCCCCGCAGCCCCGCGATGCCGAAGTCGGTGAGCACGGCCGTTCCGTCCGCGCGCAGCAGCACGTTGGCGGGTTTGACGTCCCGGTGGTGAACGCCCACCGCGTGGGCGGCCCGCAGCGCGGACAGCACCTGACGTCCCAGGCCGGCCGCCTCCACGGGCGTCATCGGGCCGGCCGAGAGCCGCTCCTGGAGGGAGGGCCCGGACACCAGCTCCATCACCAGCCACGGATGCGGATCCGCATCGACATCGACGATGTGATGGATGGTCACGACGTTCGGGTGATTGAGCCGGGCCAGCGCCCGCGCTTCGCGCAGCACGCGCTCACGCGAGACGTCCGACACCTCCGCGTCCGACCGCACGGCCTTGAGCGCGACCTCCCGGTGCAGCACTGTGTCCCTCGCCCGCCACACCGTGCCCATCCCGCCGCTTCCGAGCTGTTCGACCAGCCGGAACCGCCCGTCCACCAGGTCTCCCCCTGTACCCATGCCAACAGGTTAGGGCACCGTGCCAAATCTTGATCAAGTTCGTGGAGAGCTGTTGTGATGGCCCGCGGGGACCTGATGGACGAACGCCGCCCGGGATCGAACCGGCCGTGCGGCGTGAACGCGCATGTGTCTGTTAGTGTCCTGCGCCAGTAATCCGTTGGTAGATCCTGTCTCGCACCGGCGTTTGGGTCCGGTCCAGCAACCAGGCGTGTTGACCGCCTGAGGCTCAGTGCGAACTACCTAGGAACTTCCGGCGCAGGACACTAGTAGTACTTCGTTAGGTTGGCTGGCGTGGGTGGTGTTCTGGCGGAGCTGAAGCGGGGATGCCGCGGTGGCAGGTGGGGCATGTGCCGGTCCATGCGCGTATGAGGTCCTGGAGCGTGTCGAGGACCTGGTAGAAGGTCAGGCCGGCGCTGTTGCTTTTGGGTCGAGACGGCGGAGGGTGAGGAAGGCGTGGGCCGCGGTGACGAGGGTGGTGTGGTGGTGCCAGCCGCGCCAGGTGCGGCCTTCGAAGTGGTCCAGGCCCAGGCCGTGCTTCATCTCGCGGTAGTCGTGCTCGATCCGCCAGCGCATCTTCGCCAGGCGAGCCAGGTGCCGCAGGGGGGTGTCGGCGGGCAGGCTGGTCAGCCAGTACTCGGTGGGTGCCTTCTCGCCGGCGGGCCATTCACTCAGCAGTGTCGCCGGGGGCAGAACGCCGTCCCAGGCGGTGGAGCCGCCCGCCTGGGCCATCGCGTGTCTGCGGGCCGCGACACCGGCCGGACGCACGATCCGCACCTGGAATCTCGAGCGCATCGGCCCCTTGGACCCAGTGCGCCAGGTCGCCTGCCGGTAGGCCTTGAGGCTGGTTTCGGCAGCCAGGTCCTTCAACGAGAACGCTTTCGTGCGGTAGCGCAGGGCGGGCTTGCGGCCGGTCCCGTTCCAGGCCGGGGCGGTGGGCACGGACCCGCCCGAGCGCACCATCGTGCTCTGCGTCGACGAGAAGAGCCAGATCCAGGCGTTGGACCGCTCGGCCCCAGTGCTGCCGATGATGCCCGGCATGCCCGAGCGCCGCACCCACGACTACCTGCGCGGCGGCGTCACCACCTTGTTCGCGGCGCTCAACACCGCCACCGGTGAGGTCATCGGATCCCTCCATCGCCGCCACCGCGCCGCGGAGTTCAAGAAGTTCCTCGCCAAGCTCGACAAGGAGGTCCCCGCCGAGCTCGATGTCCACCTGATCTGTGACAACTGTGAGGATCATGGGGTGCTGCCGGGGGCCGGAGCCTGACCCGTGCGACAACTGGCCTCAGCTGCCTTGGAGTAGATCTGTCGGCTTCCGGTCCCCGGTGGTGCGTGCTGCCGCCGGACCGGCGGGCGTGTCCCGATAGGGGCCTTGCCCTACAAGGCACCGTCACAGTTCTGACCGCCCACCCGGCCCGGCGTCGGCCATCAAGCCCCAGCCGATGAAGGAGCCGCGTGACCGTCACCAGCATGCCCCAGCCGACCCTGCCCGTGCAGCCCGGCCCCCGCGCGGACGAAGACATTGTGCTCGGTGTCGACACGCACCAGGACGTGCACGTCGCCGCCGTCATCACCGTCCTCGGCGCGCTCCTGGCCCACCAGGAGTTTCCCGCCACCGCGGCCGGCTACCGACAGCTGCTTGTCTGGGCCCGTTCCTTCGGAACTCTGCACCGCGCCGGCGTGGAGTGCACCGGCTCCTACGGGGCCGGGCTCGTCAGAGCCCTGCGCCAGGAGAACATCCAGGTCATCGAGGTCAACCAGCCCGACCGTGCCACCCGGCGCAAGCGCGGCAAGACCGATGCCGTCGACGCAGATGCCGCGGCCCGCGCCGTCCTGTCGGGACGCGCCACCGCCACACCCAAGACCGGTGACGGCCCGGCCGCCGACATGCGGGTCCTGAGACTGGCCAAGGAATCGGCCGTCAAGGCCCGCACCCAGGCCATGAACCAGCTCAAGGCCGTGCTCCTGGGCGTTGATCCCGTACTGCGCGAGTCGTTGTCCGGACTCCGGAACCCGGCCCTGATCGACCGATGCGCGGACCTCGACGACACCGGTGACGCGGCCGCGTTCACGCTCCGGCTGCTGGCCCGGCGGGTCCAGCACCTGACCGCCGAGGTAAAAGAGCTCACCCGCCAGGTCACCCGGGCCGTCCGCATACACCGCCCGCAGCTGCTGGAGGTCGTCGGGATCGGACCCGACAGCGCTGCAGCCCTGCTCATTGCCGCCGGCGACAACCCCGAACGGGTGGTCAGCGAGGCCTCCTTCGCCGCTCTGTGCGGCGCCAGCCCGGTCGAGCAGTCCTCTGGAAAGACCCAGCGCCGACGCCTCAACCGGGGCGGCAACCGACAGGCCAACGCCGCCCTCTACCGCATCGTCATGACACGCATACGCTGGGACGAGCGCACCCGTTCCTACCTGGAGCGACGCACCAAGCAGGGCATGTCCAAGCGTGAGATCGTCCGCTGCCTCAAACGCTATGTCGCCCGCGAGGTCTTCCGCCACATCCAGCCGGTCACGGCCCTCCCACTTCCCGACCCCGCCGCTTGACGAAACATAGGGGCATCTACGCCACGCACAAGACCCCGGCCATCCAGAAGTGGCTGCGGGCGCACCCGCGCTTCCACATGCACTTCACGCCCACCAGCTCGTCCTGGCTCAACCAGGTGGAGCGCTGGTTCGCCCTGCTGACGGACAAGCAGATACGACGCGGCGTCCACAAGAACGTCCAGGCACTCGAGAAGGACATCCGCGACTGGATCGCCCGCTGGAACGAGGACCCCAAACCATTCACCTGGACCAAGTCCGCCGACGAGATCTTCGAACGCCTCGCCGGCTACCTCAACCGCCTGCCGGAATCCAAGCCTTAGAGGTCATCTCATTTGGCTGGGTAGGCTGTCGGCCGTGGTGGGGATTGTTGAGCGGCTGGTGCCGGATGAGTTGTGGGAGCTGTTCCAGCGGGTGGTGCCGGAGGCGCCGACGCGGCCTCAGGGCGGCGGCCGGCGGCGGCACGGCGACCGCGAGGTGCTGGCCGCGATCGTGTTCGTCGCGACCTCCGGCTGCACGTGGCAGCAGTTGCCGGCGGAGTCGTTCGGGCCGTCCGGCGCGACGGCTCACCGCCGGTTCACCGAGTGGACGAAGGCCCGGGTGTGGGCCAAGCTGCACCGCCTGGTCCTGGACGAGCTCGGGTCCCGCGGTGAGCTGGACTGGTCCCGGTGCGCGATCGACTCGGTGAACATGCGGGCCTTGAAAAGGGGGAACTGACAGGTCCGAATCCTGTCGACCGGGGCAAGTACGGGTCGAAGATCCATCTGATCACCGAGCGGACCGGTCTGCCGCTGTCTGTCGGAATCTCCGGTGCCAACGTCCACGACAGCCAGGCCCTGATCCCGCTCGTGAAGGGCATCCCTCCCCCCGCTGCTGGGCCAGGCACCAGTCGATCACCGACCCCGTCCGCTCCCGCCGGGGGCCCCGTCGGCGCCGGCCCGGCAAGCTCCACGCCGACAAGGGCTACGACTACGCTCACCTGCGGCGCTGGCTGTCCCAGCGGGGCATCCGGCACCGCATCGCCCGCAAGGGCGTCGAGACCTCGCAGCGGCTGGGGCGGCACCGCTGGACCATCGAACGCACCATGGCCTGGCTCGCCGGCTGCCGCCGCCTCCACCGCCGCTACGAACGCAAGGCCGAGCACTTCCTCGCCTTCACGAGCATCGCCTGCACCCTCATCTGCTACCGCAGACTCACCAAATGAGATGACTTCTTAGTTATGCATCGCTTCCAAGACTCAGGACACTAGTACTCCAGCTGTTAGATCGTGATCTTGCTGGTGGGGTAGGGCTGCGGCCATAGGCATAGAGCGATATCGGATTCGGATCCCGTGACGTGGTCGCGAGCTGGCAAGCTGCCTTCATGGATCACGCGGAGGTACTGCTCATCGGAGGGCGTGCCGGTGTCGGCAAGACGACGGTGGCCTGGGAGGTTTCGGCACGGCTGCGAGCCGTGGCGGTCTCTCACGCAGTCATCGAGGGTGACTTCATGGGGCAGGTGCATCCGGCCCCAGACGGGGATCCGCACCGCTCGGAGATCACGGAGTGCAATCTGACTGCCGTATGGGGGAACTTCGCCCAGCGCGGTTACCGCCGCCTGATCTATACGAACACCCTGAGTGTGCTGCCCGAGACGACGGGCATGTTCGAGCGTGCCATGGGGGCAGGCGTGCGGATCGTGCGGGTTCTGCTCACCGCATCCGACACCACCGCCGGCGAGCGGTTGGCGGGCCGGGAGCTCGGCTCGGAACTGGAGCAGGAGCTGAAGGCGAGCGCCCGCAAGGCACGGCTCTTGGACGAGCGGGTAGCTGCTGACACTGTGCGGGTGGTGACGGACGGGCGGCCCGTCGTGGACATCGCCCGTGAGGTGGTAGCCGCCACCGGCTGGGGCGGTTAGCACCCCGCCGGCACATCGTGGTCTTCATGTCCGGGCCTCGGCTTGTCGCCGGTAATGGCTGGTGCGTGATCGCTCCTGATGACGGCGGCGCCAGTCGGACCAGCCGAGCCGGTGGGCCGCATGGTGGAGAGGCCGGACGACGAGGGTGTTGAACAGGCGCTGGATCTCGTTGCAGGACAGCGGGACCAGTCCGTCTGGGGTGGGCCTGCGGGCGTGCTCGTCGGCGCGGACCGCTGCCAGGAAGGCATGGGCGAGCATCGCGAGGGTGACCCAGCGGATCCAGGAGGGGTAGCGGCGGACCTGATGCTCATCGAGGCCGGCCAGCCCTTTCTCACTCAGCCTAACCCGACAAAGCGGGCGTCTCAGCCAAGGCTGTCAGAGAGGGGTGGGGCAAAACGGCGAGCGGGTGTGGCTGTCGCGGTCGGTGAACCGCGTCAGGTGTCCGCGCTGGGCGGGTCGCCGCGGTTCCAGGGAGCGAGGACGGCCCGCGGCTCGCTCGCCCCTCGTCGGCGTTCGCGTCGTGCGGCCAGCAGCAGATCGAGGATCCGCCGGCCTTTGACCTCCGCCTGGTGGCGCAGCTCTGCGGGCATCTGGACGGGGAGCATCACCCGCTTCGCCCGTAGGTCGATCTCCAGCGTGACGGTGCGCACCAGGGTGGAGCCCCGCTCCTGGCTGACGTACAGGTGCAGCCGCGCCTCGACCCGGTGGTCGACGGGGGTGAGCTGTACGTACTCGTTGCCCCATGAGCGGTGTTCGACGTCAGGGGATATCCGCACCCGGGCGGGCACCGTGCGCCCGGTGGGCACTTCCCGGTCGTTGAGCGGGGCGGTGGGGTCCTTCTCCCGGCGCGTCACGTGCTCGTGGAAGGGGTACCAGCCGGGCCCGTAGAAGACGGCTCGAGGTTCCAAGGCGTACGCCCAGTCGCCGAGTTCCAGCTTCACGCCGTACGAGTAGCGCTCGTCCTTCGGCGCGACGTGGAGGTCCAGGGACGGGACTTCGTGTGGAGGTGGGGCCGGAGCGAAGTCGGGAGGCGCGGGCAGGTCGGCAGGGGTGAACGTCGTGCGGGTGTTGCCCACCTCGTCCGGGACGAAGCCATCGAGCATCACCGCCTTGCGGACCATGCGGGGGACGGCGCGCTCGCGTGGGGTGACGCGCAGGGCCACGGCCGAGCCCTCGGCGGCGATCAGTGCCTGGAAGTCCCAGTCCGGCTGGTCCGCGCCCAGGCTGTGTTCCACCTCGCGCAGCGCCCGGGAGATGCGGCGGCCGAGCGGGTCTTCCGGGTCCAGGCGGCGGGTTGCGGGCAGGACGAGGGCGGCGTCCGGGTGCCACTGGTCGGACAGGACCTGCCACGGTCCGGGCGGCAGCAGCGAGGCGACCTGGCCGGCGAGCTGCTCGGCATCGGTCAGCTCACGCAGGACGGCGGCGGTGAGGCGGGCGGTGGACGGCGCGTCCCACGGGCCGCCCAGGGTCAGGCTGAGTCCGCTGCCGGGGCTGCCCAGGGTGACGCTGAGCCGCCTGCCTTCCAGCCAGGCTTCCGCATGCCCGAACCGGACGAACAGCCCCGTCTCGCCGGGCCGTTGGAACGGGGCCCCGGTGGTGAGCAGGCGGGCAACGGCCTCCAGGGGCGGGCGGGCGTCGCGGGCGTCGGGCAGGGCCGGGGCGTAGCGGGTGACCGCGTCGAGAATGCGCGACGTGACGGGGGTCGGGGTGTGCGCGCTGATGCGCGCGGTGCAGATCCGGGCGGGGCCGGTGGGCGACGGTGCGGCCAGGGCGGCCTCAAGCTGGCCGTGCCGCTCGCGGGTGCGCAGGGTCAGCCGGTAGCCGCCGGGCAGGTCGGCGCGGGTGCGGTCACGTCCGTGCAGGTGGTGTTCGACGATGGTGTCGGAGATGGCGTAGGTCGGAGAGGCGGGCTCGAACTCGTACATGGCGCAGGCCTCCACAGGCGGCAGTCGGCGCGGGTGTGCGGGGGTGGTCAGCGGGTGATGCGGGCCCGGCGCGGTCGGCCTGGACGTGGACGGCATCGGCGTGCGCGGCGGCGCGGACCTTGTCGGCCCACTCGGCGGCGCGCTGGGCCAGTCCGGCGAGGCGCACGAAGTAGGCGTCCTGGTGCTGGCGGGCGCGGTCCATCAGCGCCGCGTGCTCGGCGGTCAGCTCCTGGGCGGTGTACGCGGCGATCGCTTCCACGCCGTGGCGGCGGGTGACGCGTCCGAAGGGGCAGGCGCCTTCCTCCTGCTCGATGACGGCAAGGTCGGCGGCGGGCCAGCCGGTGGCCTCGCCGCGCGGGCCGAGCTGGATGTCGAGCACGCACACCGCGTCCGCATCGTGCAGGCCGTCAGCCTGGTAGCGGATGTGCGGCCGGGGCACCGGGCCCGTCTGGCGCTCGGTGTGCGCGCGCCACAGTTCGGGGGAGGGGCCCTCCTCGTCCTGGTGGAGGCGGTGAAGGTAGGAGAGAAGGGCGGGCAGCTGCCAGGCGGGGGAGCCGAACGGTGCGGCCGGCATGGCGAGCCCGGCCCGGGCGATCAGGCCCGTGTGGTTGCTGACGGCGGCCTGGGCGACGAACAGAGAGGCGTTCAGGCGGAGTTCGGAGCCGGAGCATGGCGAGGCCTTCCGGGCGGGCGGCGCGCATGGAGGGAAGGGGGAGGGGGCCCGGGCCGGACTGTCAGGTCCGGCCCGGGCAGCAGGTCAGGACGCGTCCTCGGAGTCCTCGACGCTCACGGCGTCCGGGTCGTCCGGGGAGTCCTCGTCGGCCTGTCCGTCGGCGTCGGCCGTGTCCGGCTCGCCCTCCTGGTAGGGCTCGTCGTCGACGATGGCCTGTTCGACGCTGGAGAGCGGGTAGCCGATCTCGGCGAGGAACTTCAGCCACGTGCGGGCGTCCTCGCGGATCTCCCGCAGCTCGTACACGGCCGAGCGGGCGGTGCTGTCGGTGCGCCAGGTCCGGACCTCGCCCATCCGCTTCTCGAACGTCGCGGCCAGCACCGCGAAGTTCAGCAGGGTGAGCTTGGCCGGGGTCGCCGTGGCGGCGCGCTCGGCGGGGGCGTCGTAGCCGGTCAGCTCCTTGACCAGGTCCCGGCGGCCCGCGTCGCCCACCCACTGAGCCACCGGCTTGGGGCAGGCAAGGAGCTGCCCGGTGATGAACGCGGCGAGCGGCTTCGGTGCGGTCTTGCGGCCGATCAGGTCCTTCAGCCACGCCTGCCGGGCCTTCTCGGCGGCGCGGTAGGCCTTGTTGCCCGCCTTGACGTACTCGCGCGACGGCTCCGACGACTTGGCCTCACCCGTCGCCTGCGGCCGCTCCTCGGCCTGGTCGCCGTCCGTCTCGGGGGCGTCCTCCTGGGGCGGGTAGTGACCGAAGCGCTCCGGGTCGGTGCAGAAGTACTCGACCTCGCCGGGCTCGCGGGGATTCTCGGCCCAGGTCGCCACGTGGCCGGGGCACTCGGCGTGCGCCTCGGCGGTCATGGGCTCGCCGTCCGGGCCGTCCAGCTCGCTGAGCGGCTCGACGGTGGCCGGAAGCGTGTCGCCGTCCTCGGCCAGCCGCACACCCGCCGCCGTCAGCTGCGGGCGGACCTCGGCGCGGGCGCGCTGCTCCTCGCGGTCGTCGCGCTCCCACTGCACCTGGAACTCGAAGCGGCCCTTGGCGTAGGCGTCCAGCAGCCGGTCTACGGCGGCGGGGTCGTCGTCGAACTCGCCCAGCACTCCGAGGACTTCGAGGTCGAGGTCGTACGTACCGGCTTCGGCGAGTGCCGAACGGGTCCGCTCGCCGACCGACTTGGCGGTCTTCACCGCCTGGGACACGTCCCTGCGGGAGCGGCCGGTGAGTTCGGCGACCCTGGCCTGCTTCATGCCCGCGCCGACCGCGCCGAACAGGGCGTCGGCCTGCTCCAGCTCGGTCAGGCCCCGGCGGTAGTCGTCGTCGTTCTCGATGAGCTGGTCGATGAAGTCCTCGCCCGCCTCGCGCAGGGAGGGGTCGAGCACGTACGCGGGGACCTCGATCGCGTCCTGCTCCGCCTCGGTCTCCTTGGTGGCCCGCGCGGCGAAGTAGCGCCGGTGGCCCATCTTCAGCTCGTAGGTGTCCTCGCCGAGCGGGAGGACCACGACGGGGACCTTCACGCCGTTGGCCGCGACGGACTTGAGGAACTTCTCGTCCAGGTTGAGGTCCTGGCGGACGTTGTTCTCGTTGACGCGGATCTGGCCGAGCTGCAGCGTGACCCGCTGCATCGGTGTGGTCGTTGCGGTGTCGCTCACGGATTGCTCCTCGTGCGCTCGGTTGGTGTTGAGCAAGTTGCCGCTTGCTCATGAAATCAATTATACGCCATTCGATTTTTTTTCCGGGGAGTGCTGGGGGAACCGTGCTGGTCAGGGGCGCCCTTCGGGCGGGCGTCGGGGCGGTCAGGTCTCGGTCACCGTCACCGGGGGCAGGCCCATGTGGGCGGCCCATGCTTCGGCGGCGTCGTGCAGGGTGCGAAATCCGGTCGGCCAGATCGGATGCCGGGCCTTCTGGGTCGCGTAGACGTAGGTGAACACCTGCGGTCCCAGGCCGTGAGCGTTCTGCAGGCGGCCGGCCAGATGGGGGTGCTCAGGGCACCAGATGCGGTAGCGGCCCAAGGCGTCGAGCCCGTCAAGGCGTCGAGCCCGTCACGGAACACGTCGCCGTGCTCCAGGTGGACGGCGACCGGCTCAGGCCGGGGCGGGCCGCCCTTGGTCAGCACGGTGGCGAACCCGGCCTTGTGGAGGTGGGCGGCGATGTGGGCACGTAGGCGCAGCCAGGTGTCGCGGGCCGCTCCGGGCCTTGGCGGCTTCCCGAGATGGCGGCCGATGAACAGCGTCACGTGGGCGGTGCCGTCCTCGCCTGAGTGGCCGACGGACACGGCCACCTGCTCTGCGGTGAGCTGCTGGCGCTGGAAGGCGGGGAACCGGCTCGGGGGCAGGGCGCGGCGGGTGGCGCGTACGTACCAGGACGGTGCCCCCGGCCGGTAGGGGCAGCGGTGGCGGGCGGTCGGCGTGCTCATCGTGCGGCCTCGTCGGCGTCGCCGGAACGGTCGTCCGGGGCCGCTGCGGTGCGCCGGGTCACCTCGCCGTAGGCCTTCATGACGGCCTCGGTCGCCTCGTCGCCGACATAGCGGAAGGTGACGATGTTGAGGCCGTCGCCGAGAACCTGCGCGGTCACGCGCTCGATGGTCCCGCGCTTGCGGTACTCGACGATCAGGGACGGTTCGGACCGGGTGACCTCGGCTCCGGGGACCAGTGCCACGAGGTGATCCGCCACGGCGGCCCGGGCCTCGGCGTGTTTGCGGGACTCCTCGTTGGCCGCGAGCACCTTCGGGTAGGTCTCGTCGTAGACCGGCAGCAGCTTGGTACGGACAGCCTGTTCCAGCGCCCTGCCGCCCCGGTCGGCGCGCATCTCCGTACGGGGGCGGTGCCGTTGCATCAGGCTGTACGACGTGTCCGGGTAGGCGACCCTCGCCCGGACGTACCCCTCACGCTGTGCGGGGCTGATCTCGATGCGCCGCCCGTCGGGGTGTTCCAGAACGGCACCCTCCTTGCCGGATGCGGCGGACGGACGGGCTGTCCAGCCGCCGCCGGGCATCAACGGCGCCGCTTCGGCAGCGAGTTGGTAGGTGATGGACGGCATGATGGTTCGCCCTCTCGACGGGTCGGTGCCGGATGGGTTGCCGCTCATCCGGGAGACTGCGGCGTGGTCGGCCAGGACTGAGGGGGCGGACGATGTCCGCCCCCGGGCGGCGGGGGTCAGTCCTCGTCGGGCTGCATGATGGTGATCACGGGCTCGCCGTGGTCGCCGGGCCCGATCGCGCAGACGAGCTGGACCGGGCGGGCCTGCCGGGTGCGGCCGTCGCGCGGCACCCGCCGCAGGCCGACGGTGACCTGCCCGCCGCCCCCGCCGCTGCGCCGGATCGTGTGGCGTGTCATGGTCAGCACGTCCCACAGGCGGCCGCGCTCGTCCTGCGGCACCTGCCGCTCGCTGTCCCCCTCGTTCCACGCCACGCAGCCTTCCCACACGGCGCTGGTGAGGGCGACCGGAACCCGGAAGCCGGCCTCCCGGGCCAACTCGGCGTCGGCGGCGACCAGGCCGTCTGCCAGGGCCCGGGCGCGGGTGTAGACGTGGATGAACTCGTCCGCGTCGCACGCCGCGCGCCCGGCTCACCGAGGACACCCCCGGGCAGAAGTGGACGGTCCACGTTCACTCCAACCGGTTCTACGAACTGACCGCCGAGGCCCCCGCCGCCCCGGCGGGCGGTGCGCCGGCCCCCGAGGTTTCCGCGGCTCCCACCGCCGCGCCCGGCTCTGGGCACGTGCACCAGGCCGCCGGACCGGCCAGCGCGCAGGACCGTAGCGCGGCTTGCACGCTCGCCCGGCGCACGCGGGCATCCGGTGTGCTGGGCCGTGACCGCCTGCCCGGTCATCTGCCAGCCCTGGCGGTCGATCTCGAGGGAAAGACCGTCCGCGTGAAGCTCGCCCAGGGCTACAGCCACGAGCAGATCCGGGACGCGTTCGAGCAGGAGTGGGCCGAGGCCGTGACCGCCGGAGACTCCGGGAGGGTTGCGGCCCTGGGGACGGTGCTCGAGGTGCACGCGGCGATGGTGGCCGAGGAGGACGCCGCCCAGTCGCCCACCGGCCCCGCACCGGCCGCAGTTCCCCGCAGGAGCAGGAGCAGGAGCAGGAGCAGGAGCCCGCCCGGCAGCGCCCCGGCTCGCTGCGAGAAGAGCGGGTGAGCAGCGACAGGCTCTCCCGCACCGATGCGGTTCTGCACGACGCGGCCGTCACCGACGACCCCGACGTCAGCGACGACGCCATGCGGTCGGTCCCCCTGTCCCTCCGTTCGAATCTCAGCGAATGCACCAAACGATTCATGATCACGGAATCGCGGCGGCACCGGCACGGGAACTAGGATCGGCCCCAGCGCACAGATCACGGCGCTGTGAGGGGCTGACCCGGCCGGCCAGCCCGCAGGAGGTCCGCAATGGCGACGCTGCTGTCCGTGAACGTAGGCATGCCCAGAGACGTCCCCTGGCAGGGAAGGACTGTCCACACCGGAGCCTGGAAGGCCCCCGTCCAGGGCCCCCGCATGGTCCGGCGGCTGAACGTCGATGGAGACGGTCAAGGAGATCTGGCCGGGCATGGCGGCGAAATTCGAGCCGTTCTCGTCTACCAGTTGCAGTCCTATCAGTACTGGCAAAAGCAACTCGGTCGCGACGACCTGACCTTCGGGATCTTCGGGGAGAACTTCACTGTCGACGGTCTGCCCGACGACGAAGTGTCCATCGGCGACCGGTACCGCATCGGCGAAGCCGAATTCGAAGTCACCCAGCCGCGCGTCACCTGCTACCGGGTCGGCATGCGCCTGGGCGAACCGACCATGGCCTCCTTGCTGGTCGCCCACCACCGACCCGGCTTTTACCTGCGCGTCCTCACCGAGGGGCGCGTCGAAGCCGGCGATGAGATCAGCCTCATCCGCAAAGGTCCCGAACAACTCAGCGTTGCCGAGATCGACGCGCTGCTCTACCTCCCCGGTCGCGACCCCGCGAAGCTGCGTAAAGCACTGAACATCCCCGCTCTCAGCCCCGGATGGCAGCAGTCCTTCCGCGAACTCGCCGCCGCCCAGCAGCCTAAACAGGAACCGGGATGGCCGAGCGAACGCGCCAGCTGCCAGCAGCCCAGACAAGAGCCGCAATGGCCGGGGTTCAAGACCATGCGCGTCGCCCGCATCGTCCCTGAGACCCCCACCGTCTCGTCGATCTACCTCGCCGCCACTGATGGCACACCCTTGCCCGAAGCCCGTCCGGGCCAGTACCTGTCCATCCGCCTCGCCGTCGGCGATGCCGCCCCCGCAGTGCGCAGCTACTCACTCTCCTCCGCACGCACAGCCGACACCTACCGCATCAGCGTCAAGCACGAGCCCCACGGGAAAGTCAGCAGCTACATCCATGCCACGCTCCGCCCCGGGGACCTCGTGGACATCGCCAGCCCCCGCGGAACATTCGTACTCCAAGAAAGCAGCCGCCCGATCCTCCTGATCTCCGCAGGGATCGGTGCCACCCCCGTGCTCGCCATGCTCCACCGACTCGCCGCCACAACAGACGCACGCCCTGTCTGGTGGATCCACACCGCCCACGACCGCGCCCACCACCCTTTCGCGGAGGAGAGCCACGCCCTTCTGGCGCAACTCCCCAACGCCCACGAGCACATCTACTACACCTCCGAAACCCCGCATCCCGGCGAGCTCTACATCACCCAGGGCCGCCCGACCGCACGATCACTCACGGCCATGGGCATCCCCACCGACGCCGACGCCTACCTGTGCGGACCACCCGCCTTCATGGACGACGTCGGTGGCTTCCTGCGCGATCATGGTCTGCGCCCCGAGCGGATCCATACGGAACAGTTCAGCGCCCTCCCGGCCATCAACCCCGGCGTCACCCCCACCGCCGTGGTGCGGCCGCACCAACCATCCGGTCCACCGGGCACCGGCCCCCTCATCACCTTCGCCCGCAGCGGCATCACGACCCCGTGGTCACCCGCCCACGCGTCCCTCCTCGATCTCGCCGAAGCCTGTGACATCCCCACCCGCTGGTCCTGCCGCACGGGCGTCTGCCACACCTGCATCACCCACCTTGTGTCAGGCGACATCACCTACACCACCCCACCCCTCGAACTCCCCGAAGCCGGCACCATCCTCGTCTGCTGCAGCGCGCCGACCACCGAAGTCGTCCTCGACCTCTAGCCGGCCAGCAAAGGCACAGGCCGGGCCTGCGCATCACCGTCGCCGACCGCTTCCAGCGCAGGCCGTGCAGGGTGACCGTGCGCGCGCCCACCAGGAACTCGTTCCGGTCGTAGGGGGCGGCGTTCACCAGGTCGCGCACGGTCGGGTAGTCGTCGGAGGTGGACCCCCGGAAGCGGGTGGCCCGCAGGAAGGCCACCATGGCGCGGTCCATGCGGAAGGTGCCCGGCTTGGTGTGGTCGTCTTCGTCGGCGGCCTCGACCAGCCGCCCCACGGGCTTGGTGCCGGTCCAGCCGGAATTCGACGGGGTGGTGTCCCTGCCGTGAACCTCGGCGTTCCGCACGTGCGCGTACGTGCTGTAGACGGTGGTGCCGCCAGGGCTGCGCTCCTCGTGTCCGGCCCACCTTCTCGACCAGCCAGACCGGCTTCGAGCCGGGCCGGTAGGCGGTGAAGTCCTCCCGGTCGAAGACCAGCATTCCGGCGGTGATGTCGTGTCCGTAGGCGCCCATGTGCGGCTCCCTGTCTGCTCGGTGTGGGTCGGTCGGTGGCCGGTGAGTTGCCGCTCACCTGTAAAATCAATAATACACCTTCAAGGGGGTTGATCAATCCCCTTTTCAGAACAAGGTGTCCCCGCCGCCGTCGCCGAACCCGGCCGGCTGCGCGGCCCTGGGTGCCACACGGGCGTGCTCGGCCTTCGGCTTCTGCGGGCGGCTGGCCACGGCTTCCTGCGCCGCGCGGGCGGCGGCCTGCTCCGCCTGGGCCTCCAACTCGTCCTCGTCGCGGTTGTGCACCACGATTTCAACGGCCGGTGAGGCGTCGCGCCACTGGTCGCGGTACTCGTCCGTGGGGATGCCGGGGTTGGGGCGGAGCTTGATCCCGGTCTCGCGGTGGAAGCGCTCGTACGCGGGCGAGTCCTGCGAGACGAATCCGGTCTCGGTGCGGAACGGGGCTGACTCCCTCGGGATGATGAACGCCCCCCGCCGGGCGAGCGTCTCGGCGACCGCGATCACGTGGAACTCGAATAGCGGCCCTCGGTACCCGGGGGCGTTGCCGCTGCGCTTGATCCGCCCGAACGGCGGGTTGCTGATCGCGCAGTCGAACGGACCGAGGTTCAGGCCCGGAACGTCGAGCACGTCAGCACAGATCCACGTCGCCTCCGGCAGGACGCGCCGCCCGACCCGCACATACTCCGGGTCCTTCTCCACACACACGATCTCGCGCGGCGGTAGACGCTCCCAGCGCCGGTTCCAGTAGTCGCGGGCGTGCCAGGCCAGGCGTCCGATGCCCGCGCACAGGTCGATGATGCGGTCACCCGGGATCACGTGGTGGAGTTCGCCGGCGAGCTCGGCCGGTGTGAAGAACGCGCCGTCCAGGGTGCGGCCCATGTTCGCGGACTCGTGGAAGTGGTCGAGAACGAATTCCCGCTCCTCCTCGGTCAAGTCCCGTTCCATGTCGACCAGTTCGCACGCCCGGTGGTGCTGCTTGGTCTGTTCCTTGCTGAGCTTTCCGGCCATGGGATGCCGCCTTTCGCGGTGGTGAGGGGGAGAGGTTCTGACGCGGGTTGTCCGGACCGCTCCAGGGCGGTCCTGTGTCCGAGGGGGAGCGATGGCTACGGCGTCCGTGCTGCGCGCCATCAGGAGGCGTTCGTTAGCTGTCGGTCGGCGGCTGGGAGGTGCTGCACCGGCGTCCCCACCCGCGCGCGGGGTCGTGCTCCGCCACGTACCAACCGCACGTCCTGCACCGTGGCCCCCATACCTGGGGTGGGGCGGTGGGCTCGGCGATGTACACCTCCGCGGACTTCCAGGGGAAGCCTCGCGGGGCGAACCTCACGGACTCGTCGGGCATGAGCAGCTCCCAGCCGTCCGGCCAGTCGATCGGGCCAGGGCGCGTGGCTTCGGAAACTGCCTCACGGACGGCTGCTTGCGTCCAGACCTGCGGAAGGCGACCGTGTCCGGTGACGCCGTACGCGTCAGCCGTGATGTACCGCTCCGGGTGGGTGATGATGACACCGGAGTCCCGATCCGGCGTGAATGTGATGGCTGAATGCCCGTTGGTCTGGCGGTAGATGATCGTTTCGTCGTCGGAGATGGTGGCCTGGCTGGACAGCCAGAATCCGAGCGATCCGCCGAGAAACGCGCGTACCGCGTCGCCGCTGAGGTGGGGCCGACCGTATCCGGGGGCCTCCCGCACGGGAATGCCGGTGTCGTTCTGGTGGATGGTCTGCGTGTAGCGCGCGTACATGCGCGCGTCGCGGACGAGGATGCGTTCGCGGGGCGCGCCTTCGTACCACTGCGGCAGCGGCACAGTCTCCAGCTCTGTACCCGGCAGTGGACTGCCGGGCTGGATCCATCCCGCTTCCTTGCCCGCTCGGCACACGGCGGGAGCCTCACGCACCCACGCGAGGAATTCGCCGAAACCGCCGGCATAGCGGCCGTTGCGCTCGGACACCTCTCCCCAGTAGCTGGAGCCGTACCACACACACCGGGCGGTGAGTTCAGCGGCCGTGGACGGCGTCGGGAACGCACCGGCCAGGGTGACCGTGCGTACGTGGGCACCTTCCACGATGCCCTGAGAGGTGACGGTCACGTCCCAACCGTTCGCCGTCGCTGCCTCGACCAGCGTGCGCGCCCGCTTGGGCAGCTCGGCGACCTCGGCGGCGGACGGTGCGGCGGGACGGGCCGCAGGGGTGCCGCCGGTCGGCTCGACCCTGGGGCCGGCTCCGCCGTCCGTCTCCCACGCCTCGACGGCGCCTGGGTCGGTGATGGGGGCGACCGGGTGCGGGCGATCGCCGGTGAGCTGAGACGGGAGGTGCGTGGACATGGGGGCTCCGCTCGGTGGGCCGGGCGCCGGGGGCGCCCGGCCGGTCGGGTGTCGGTTCAGGCGGTGGGGGTCGCCTCGGGCTGTGCCGTGGTGACGGTCAGGTTCTCGGCGCGCAGGTCGGCGGCGACGGCGGCCATGAACTCGGTGTCGGCCTGCTGGTCGCGGCTGCCGGGGGCGTACCAGTACTGGTTCTTGCGGTGCCACTTGAAGCCGTGGCCCTTGAGCACGTCGGCGGCGCCGTCGCCCAGACGCGTACCGGTGACCGTCGTCCCGTCCCCGTCCGTGTGCTGGAGGGTGAGTCCCTCCGTGCCGTCCTCGCCCTCCTCCTGGGCGTGCGCCGGACGGGCGGCCTGGGCGGCGGCCTGCTCCTTGGCGGCGGCCCAGCGCTGGGGGAGGACGACGTCACTGGCGATCTGCCACATCTGCTGCGGGGCCCAGTTCTCCTTGATGACGTGGCCGTCGATGACGCAGGCGTCGAGCATGCCGCTCGTGGGCGGCTCGGTGCCGTCGTGGGCCTCGGACCACAGGGCGGCGGCGGCCTTCAGTGCGTCATCGGAGACGTCCCGGTGGGTGTTGATGCCGTCGACCAGCGGCTTACCGGTGACCTTCCGACCCTTGACGGTGACGGTGACCGTGTTGTCGGTGGACTCGTAGCGGTCCTCCATGCCGTTGAACTGCGCGCCTTGCATGGGGCGGGTGTGCTCTTCGACATCGGCCGTGCAGGGGCCGTCGGTCCAGTAGACGGAGATCCACGCGGCGGCGGTACCGGTGCCCTTGCGCACGCTGAACTTCACGCCGGGGAACGCGCCCTTCAGGCGGTTCCGGAGTTCGGCGGCCACGTCCTTGGTGTCGATGTAGTCCATGCCCTGTCCCTCTGCTGCGAGTTGGGTTGGTGGTGGGTGAGTTGCCGCTCATCCCTGAAATCAATAATACGCGCTTAGGGGGGGAGGTTCAACGCTTCCGCCGTATCAGTCGGCACTGAAGACACATTCACCGTTGACCGTGATCCGGATCAGGATCGTTCCATCCGGGCTGATCAGGCCGCCGGGTACCTCGCCGGTGTCCAGATGGACGGACACCACCAGGCCTTCACCGCAGCTCCAGTAGGCGTAGACCTGGGTCCCGCCGGTCTCCAGGCACGGCAACGTGCCCCGCTGCTTCCGGTGCTGGTGCAGAAACCGCGCGCGTCGGTTCAGGGTGGTCGCTCCGCGCTTGCTCAGTCGCATAGCTGTGCTTCCTCTGAGGAATCCTGGGAGGCGGCCGGCGCCGTGGGCGCCCGGCCATGGGGTGGTCAGGCGGTGGGGGCGGCGTGGTGACGGTCAGGCCGGCGGCGACGGCGGCAATGAACCCGGTGTCGGGGCGGGCTCCGGGGTGATGTCGCGAGGGTCGGCGGGGATCACCTCGCCCGCCAGGGCGGCCCGCATCTGCTCGGCCGACATGCGCCCGCTCACCTCGTTGTAGGGGAGCGTGTACGTGCTGCCCTTGTGCCGGGTCTCCGCCGTTGCCGCGCGGGTGACCACGCGGCAATCGCCGACGGCGCCGACGGTGCCGCCATCAAACGCGGCGTGGATGTGCGGCACGGTCACCGTCTTGGCGTTGACCCGGGTCACCTCGTACCAGGACCCCCGCCACTGCACGAAATCGCCCTTCACGAAGTCGCCCCGTCCCCACACCTTGAAGCCGCGCCGCTCCGCCTCCTTGATCGTCTCCGCCCAGTACGTCAGCTCTTCGTCGTACTCGGCCGCGTCAGCTCCTCCCGGCGCGCCTCGGACGGCTCGCGTCGCCACACATCAGCCTTACGGCCCTTGTCGTCAACGCCGTCACGCTCCCGCAGAACGCCGCGCCGCTCCGCCTCCAGCTTCTCGATACGGCGCAGCGTGCGCCCCGGGTTCTTCCGATACCGCTCGTAAGCCTCTGCCGCCTGGGCGCGGTTGGCCCAGTAACCGGCCCGCTCGCCCTCGGCGATGCTCTTGCGCATGGCGTTGTGCATGCGCTCCTGGTCCCTGCGGGCGCGCCCTTCCGAATGGTGGCCCACCAAGATCGGCTGACCCATCCAGAACCGTTCGCCGATCCGGTCCGAGGCATCCCGCGCAGCCTGCGACGATGCCGCCGCACGTCCGGACCGGTGCGCGTACCGCTGCGCCCGGTCCTCGGCCGCGTCCACGCGGGCGGCCTCCCGCTCGGCGAACGACATGGCTTCGTCGATCACCACAGCGCATGACAGGCCGAGTGCGCGCACCGCGTCCGCAGCCCGGTTGATCTTCCACCGGTCGGCGCCCTTGTAGCGGCTGCCACGGATGAAGATTCCCGGGGTACGCCGGTAGGTCCAGCCCAGCGGGCGCAACGCTTCCCACACCCCGTCACCCTTGGAGGAACCCTCCACGGTGGTGCCGTCCTCGTGGGTGTGCCGGATGACGATATCCGCCGCCTCGGCCCCCTCCTCCGCTTCCACAATGTCTCCGGGCAGGGTGAGCGCGCGCAGCGCCGCCGGAGAGTGCCCCATGACCCGTGCGGCGCACTCGGCGCAGCGCGGAGCACAGCCGGGCACGTCCCACAGCAGCACCCCGAACCCGCCACACGTGTTCGCCGCCGCGCAGTCACCGCGCCCGGCAGGCTTCGCCCAGTCGATCGGCATAACCGCCACAGCCGCCGCGACGGGGGCCGGGGTTTCGGCGCCCGGCACCGTGCCGCCCTCTGCATCCCACACGTCCGCCCCGGACGGGTCGGACACCACGTCAGCCGCCCGCGCGGACACGTCGTCACGGGTTGCCGGCGGGGGGAGCTCTCCGCCATCATCCCGCGCGAGCGCTCCGCCCTCGCCCTCCCATCCGTCCATGCCGCTGGGGTCGCTCACACCCTCGGGGGCAGGCGCCGAGCTGCCCAGCGAGACCCGTGCGAGCGTGCCCGGCTCCGCCGCATGCTGCACCGTCGACAACATCGACGGATCTTGGTGCTTGCCCGACCGGCCCACCCGGACCGGCGCCGACCACAACGGGGTGCGCTTGCCCGTCACCCGCCGACCGGTAACCCACACCGCCGAACGGTCCTCACGGAACACCCCGCCGTCCCACACCGCGAGCAACTCATAGGCGAGCGGCGCACCGTTCTTGACCGCGACACCGGCGACGCGCACCGTCACCATGCCCCCGTCAGTGCTGCGCTGCATGGCCACCGTCCACCCGTTGGCCATGGCCGTTTCCGCGAACGACACGGCAGCCATGGGCAGCCACACCCAGGGGGCCGTCTCAGTCTCCGCCGTGACGTCCCCCACTGTGTCCCACGTGGCGAGCGTCTCGGTATCCAGCGGCGAGCCCTCCGCCGGAACCTTCGGAGCCTTCCACGGCTTGACGTCCAGGCCCTTGACCGAGGCGGACGCCTGGCCCTTCTCGACACCGGCCGTACGTCCGTGCGTCTTCTTCGACGGGAGGTCACGGCCGATCAGCGCGCGGCCTTCATCCCGCGCGGCCACGGCATCGGCCAACAGGTCAACGAATGCCCGACGCTGCTCGTTCGCTTCCCCGTGCCTCACGTCCGGGTTCACGTCGATGTCTGCGGGAAGCTCGAACATCACCGCCGTACCGCCGTCAGCAGACACCCACGCCCCGCGGCCGGCCGGAACATCCCCAGACACGGCACGCGCCAGGAACGCACGCGCGGACTTCGACCGGCGCCCCGGTTCCGCCGCCTCCGCCTCCAGGCCGGACAGCTCACGCTCACACCGCCGGACCGCATCCCGCGCATGCATCCGCCGCATGTCCGCCGCCAAGGAGGCCTCACGGGCACGCTCCGACCACCCGCCGGACGTCTCGTAATGCACCACCACCCGCTCACCCAGCACACCAGCCGACCGGCGTACCTCCTGGTGAAGGTCGTACGCATCCCGCCGCCACGCCGCGCACGTCTCCGCGTGCTCCTCCGCCACCGTCAGCCGCTCACGCGCCACGGTCAGCTCATGGCGCGCACGCTCCGTCAGCCACGCCCGCGACACCCGCACTGTGCCCTCGTACGAGCCACGGAACGCCACCGGGAACACCCCACCCCCGTTGCCGTTGCAGATCACCGGCAGCACCTCAACCGCGCCCCCGTCGGTCTCCCACCCGTCCACCCCGCCGGGGTCCGGCACGACGTCGGGCAACACCGCCGGGGTCTTCTTGGCCTCGTTCTCCTCCGCCGGAACGGCCGGTGTCACGCCGCTACCGGCCGGAGCGTCACCGGCCGGACCCTCGGCCGTTTCGGCCAGCCCCTCCCACCCCGGGCGGGTGATGCGCAGCAGGAACGCCGACGCTTCCGGCCGCACCCGCCCAGCAACCGCGCGCGGTGCCGGCGCGCGCTCCGCGCACTCCTGAGCCGACGGCGCGTCAAGTCCGAACCAGCGTGCGACGGCGAGAGCGTCACGCGCTTCCCAACGGGTCGTGTCGACGTCGCCCCATCCGTACGCGGACTCTGCCCCCTCTGCGCACTCTTCGGCCTCACGGACTGCACCCCGGGCGCTGTCGTACTGCTCGTCCGTCAGCCCGTCCCAATCGATGCGCTGAGCGAACGCACGGACCGTGTCCAGGGTAGCGCGCGCCATGCCGACCGATACGGCCGTCTGTGCGTTCTCCTCCGCCTTCTGCGCCGCCCTCTCCGCCTGGATGCCGTACACGCGCGCCGTCTCGGCCGTCGCGCGCAGCACCGCTGCCGGACGCTCCGCGATCACGTACGCGATAGCGGCCCCCGTGACCTCACCCCACGTACCGCGCACGTCCCCCGTCGGAAGGGTCACGGTGTGTCCGCCGCCCGACTTGAAATGGAAGCGGAACGGGAATCGCTCACCGCACACGGACAGTTCCGACAGCAGGTCGGAGCGCCGGAACTCCCCCTCGTAACGGTCGCCCAGCGACCGCGCTTCCATCGCTTCCGGCCACTCCTCCGCCGCCCTACGCGCGCGCTCGACTTCCGTCACGGACGGCGCCTTACGGGCACGCTTCCGGGGAGCCGAAGTCTCCGCCGCGGTCTCGGCCGGACCGGGCGCCGGAGCCTCCGCCCGGTCCGGCGCGGTCGGCTGTGTGCGGGCGGTGGGCGCCTCGGCGGTCACCAGATCCGCGACGGCGCGCCATGTGATGCCCTGGGCGGCCGTCTGGCCGCAGCGGGTGAGGGTGGCGCCGTCCCAGCGGTGTCCCCAGGCGGTGAGCCGCCACACGCAGCGCAGGACGGTTTCCCCGGCCTCCTGGCGGGCGGTGAGCAGCAGCGCGCAGTGTCCGGGCTGCGTCTGGACGGTGGCCGTCCATCCGGCCTCCTCGGCCTGGGCGGTGAGGCGGGCCAGGTTGCGGGGGAGGGCCACCCCTCGGGCGTCCGCCGTGTGGGGCTCCTCGGCGGGCGGGGCGGTGGGCGCCGGCACTTCGGCAGAGGTCGGGGCCGGCGCCTGGGCGGGGGCGCTCGTGCTGCTGGCGGGGCGCGTGGTCGCGGTCATGTCGGGTCACTCCTGGTCGAGTTGGTGCCGGGTGAGTTGCCGCTCACACCGGGAGGCAAGGCAGGGGGAGGCAGGGGCGTTCCCGCCGGGGCCGGTCGGGCGACCGGCCCCGGCGGGTGGCCCTCAGTTGCGGCGGTTCGGGGGCCGGTTGTCCCGGGGCGCGGTGTGGCTGGCGCTCGCGCAGTGCCTCGGGGCCTGGTCCGGGCGGGGCACCCGCTCGGCCTGCCGGTACTCAACGCCCGGTTCCGGGGCCACCGGCTCGCCGGTCTCCGGGATGACGGTGTACGCCTCCCGGATCTCCTGCGCGGTGAGCGGCCGAAGCCAGAAATTCCGGACCCTCCAGCCGCGTACGAACTCCGACCCGTCGGGGCCGAAGGTGCGCACGACCAGTCCACCGGTGCCGCACCCGACCATGCCTGCCGCGATCACTGCGCAGACACGCATGGATGCGGCCTCGTTGATGATCAGGGCGTCACTGATGACGGTGAGTTCCTGGCCTTCGATGAGGTCACCGTGCGGCGTGCTGGCGCTCGCCACCATGTGGTGCGTCCCGTCGCCGAGAACGGCATTCAGAAGGGACAGGTACGCGTCGGCGGCGCGGTCGAGCAACGCGTGCGCCGTGTCGGCGGCGGTCTGCGTCGCCTCGTCCGTCACGTCCTCGCTGACGGGGTCGGGCGTCCACCGCATCGCGTCAATACCGAGATCCTCACCCGGGTCGACGTTCTGCCCTTCGAGGCTCTGCCGTACGTGGTCCTGGTACTCGCTCATCGTTCCCCTGCCTTGGGTGGTTGAGTTGGCGGCGGGTGAGTTGCCGCTCACCCGCAGAATCAAGGTGGTGATCGTCGTCAACCCTCAATCACCCCCCGGACCTGGTGAGTTACGGCGACTCCACCGGCGTCACGCTCGTACGAAAGAACGGGTTGCGGCTGAGGCTGAACGTCACGCGCTTCGTCTCGCCGGTACTCTCGCGCTTGCCGTAGATCTCGACGCCGGTCAACTCGTCCTCGTCGTACGCCACTTGCAACACGGTGCCTTCCCAGACCTCGGGCCACGGAGCGGGCTGGTTCGCGGTCCTCGGGCGGGCGTGGGCGGCCAGACTCCGGGTGGGGTTGCGCTCGATGCGTACCCGCTGCCCCCGGCTGATCGGTCCTGTGGCGGTCATGCTGTCCTCTTTCTGGTGGCTGTGGCTCCGGGAGGGTGGGGCGACCGGTGGCCGCCCCACCCTGGGCGCGTCACTTCGTCCGAGCTGCCCGCTGCTCCTCGGCGGCCGTCAACAGCTCGTTGACCCCATGGCGGGCGTGGTCGGCCCGTACGCGCGCGGCCACCTCGTCGGCGGACGGCAGTCCGAACCCCCCGTCAAGGGCCAGTACTTCGTACGCCTCGCGCCACCCGCGCACCTGGCACTCGACAGCCGCGCGGGACGCGCACGCGATCGTCAGACCCCCGACGGTGACCGACAGTGCGCCGATTCCGTCGGGGCTCACTGCCGCGCTGCGGGCCCGGACCTTGGCGCGTCGGGGCGCGTCGTCCAGGATCACGAACGAATTGATGGTCAATTCGGGTTCGCGCAATTCTCCCGCGTCTACCTGCTCGGGAAAGATCCTGTCGAGCATTGCGGCGGCCTCGCACCAGCCTTCCCACCAAACGCGCGCGCCGGTAGGGTGCCGGAATTCGATGATGGCCGTGGGGATCTTCAGAAGGGGGATGAGCGTCAGACCGATAGAGGCGTCGGTCTCGTGCTCCCCCGCAATGTGGATCGTGAGTCGGCTTACCGCCTCAAAGGTTTCCGCTTCCGTGTTCAAGGGGGCTCCTCGTGTTGGTGATTGAGACTGAGCCAGGTTGCCGCCCGACTGAGAAATCAATAATACACTGTTCGACCTCGGGTGACACCCGAAACGCCGAACCTTGCGACATCTCTTGCGCCTTCTCTTGCGGCTACTCCTGCGACATCTCTTGCGACATCTCTTGCGCGAGCCTCTTCGGGAGGGTCGGCGTATCCGCAGGTCAACCAAGGTTCCCGCGCATGGTCGGGGGTCTGACATCCCCTCTGCTGCCACTTTTGCCGCGCCGGTTGAAGGATGAGTGAGGAATGGGGGCGGGGGCGTGGTCGGGCGGCTGCCTCGGGGATCAGGGGCGGTCTGTGGGTTGGCTGCGCGTCGGCTCCGCCGCCGCGCTGGGCTGGGGGAGGGTCCGGGCTGGAGCCCGGACGTGTGGGGGCGTGG
The DNA here is from genome assembly GCF_042896465.1 of Streptomyces sp. NPDC001292. NCBI lineage: Bacteria > Bacillati > Actinomycetota > Actinomycetes > Kitasatosporales > Streptomycetaceae > Streptomyces > Streptomyces sp. NPDC001292. Next base: position 414 of record NZ_JBIAXG010000069.1, on the reverse strand, counting down.
GGGAGCTGCTGGCGGGGCCCCTAGCGGCGGGGCCGTCCACGCTCGGCGTGGTTTGTGGCCGTGGGTTGTCGGGAACGTTGGCGCGGGCGTATTCTCGGCTCTATCGGGATTGTAGATGGGGGAATTGAGTCGAGGTCAGTTCAAGAATTCATGAACCCCGGAAGACTCCAAGAATTCGGACCTAATCAGGCTCATTTCTGATGATTTATCAGTTCCTCTCGGAAACTTGCCGATCCGGCCCCGCCACCCGCCCAGCTGCGCCTTTCGAGGGAATTCGCGGAGCGAATTCCTGTGCTGAATTGCGGAGCAATTCAGGCACCGTCACGGAGTGGCGGTGCATCAACTCCCTTGCGAAGCAAGGGAGTTGCCGCCGCGTAGCGGCGGCGCGTCGTGTCTGCGGAGCAGACCGCGCGC
>NZ_JBIAXG010000068.1:0-34278 GCF_042896465.1 Streptomyces sp. NPDC001292 | reverse complement strand
GACGTCCAACGCCTCGCTTACGGGCCCTGGGGCGGGGAGACTCATACGCAGCGGCCGTTCTCTTGAGCTTCGTGACTCGACATCTCGAAGCGTGGAGAACGGCCGCGTCCGCTGTCCCGGGAAGAACCGCAGATCAGCAGGTCGAGTGACAGGCGAGGTTAAACGCCAAGCTCAGGGCATCAGCGCGTGCCGGTCTGTGGGCACGTGGGCCGTGCCGTCGGCGAGGCCTGGGCGTGCGATGAACGCAGCGGCCGGAAGTAGTGGGTGACCGCCCAGACGGCGATTCGGCTGCCGGCCTGGCACCCGGCCACATCCGCGGAGCGGAAGTGGATCCCGGCCCAGACGCGGGCGTTGATCATGTCCTCGTTGAGCCGGTCGGCGTATTCGTAGTGCCGTGTGGTGCCGGTGGCCTCGGAGAAGAGGGTGAGGTCGAGGCGTGTGGTGCCGAGGAGTCCGCTCAGGGTCCGGGTCACGGCGCCGGCGACCGCGGTATGGCCGCTGATGTAGTCGGGGTGCGGTGGCGTGACGAGCAGCGGCTGCCACTGCGGGTCGGCCGCGGTCGCGGGGTTGCCGTCGGTGTCGGCCAGCTGGATGGCAGTGATCGGCCGCCAGCGTCCGTAGTGGAATTTGGCGTTCCAGGAGGCGACGACGGCGTCGGTGGCCGAGGTGTTCGCCGCGGCGAACAGCCGTGCCGTCTCAGTGATGCCCAGGTGGTGCCGAGCGGTGTAGTCCCGGAGCGCCGCTTGGATCTGCTCCGCCAGATTGCCCCCGAAGAACAGGGCGGTCTCGGTCTGGAACGCGGTGCGGGGCGACCCGGTCTTCGCCCCCATGGTCCGCACCTCATTCACGTCCCGGGCGTAGCGGGCCGAGGACAGCGCGGGCGGGGCCGGGGGACGGAACTGGGCCGGGGAGGTGAGCAGCATCGGGCGCAGTCTGCCGAGCCAGGGGTCGATGAAGGGCTGGTGGTCGGGTGGGGTGGGTCGCCAGACGCCGGGCGCGGGCGGGGCGGTGAACTCAACCGGTGCGTTCCGGCCGTCGCCTTCGCGCAGGTCGATGAGGTGCTTGGCGGCCCGTTCCCCGAAGGCCACGCCCTGCGTCTTGGCGCTGCCCTCGGGGATTTTGGCGAGGGATTCGGCGTAGGCGGCATCGAGCGGGGTCTGGGAGGCGGGGAAGTAGGTGACCAGCACGCGGTGGGCCGCGGCCACGGCGGCCGCCTCGGGCGAGGCGGCAAAGGGGCCGCGCGCCTGCCACTTGTAAGGGGCGTAGTCGCCCCGGATGCCCACCACGGCGTTGTAGACGGCAGCCGAGACGAACCCGTGCCAGATGGCCACCTGGCCCGAGGGGCGGGTCGCGCCGAGGTTGGTGCCGATGGTCTCGGTGGCGATCGTGTTCCATGCACGGATCGCGGCGGGGTCCGCAGCGGGCGGCGTGTGGCTGCCGGCGGCGGCTGCGGGGCCGGTGAGGACCGTGACGAGGAGAAGGAGAAGTGACATGACGGCGCCTACGGCAGCCGGTCTGCCCGAACTGGAAGCATGCATAACCGGCATAACCGTCACACGCGCGGTTGGTCACGCAGATGTGGTTCCCCGGCGCTGACGCCGCCGGGGCGGAAGGTCGGGTGCGTAGGCCGGCAGTTGGAACACGGTGACACCATCGAGCAGTTTTGGATAAGCCACCGCCTGGGCGGCTTCCCGCAGGCTCATGTCGGTGCCATAGAAGTGGTCGGTGGGCTCCTGGGTGAAATCGGTGACGCCGCGCGCCTTGAGGGTCTCGTACAGCCCCCGGGCATCGTCCGTGTTGAGGACGAGGCCGCCCAGGGCGCCCTTCGTGATCAGCTCGCGGACCCCAAGAGGGCCGCAGTAGGCGGGAAATGGAATCGTCCCCGTTCACCGGGGCGAGGATGTCAATTGTCGTGCTTCGGTGTGTCGGTTGAGGGTGTCCCAGCGTCGTTCGAAGTAACCGGGCGGCCCGGGCGGTGCGGCCAAGGACCGCCCCGCGTGTCGACTCCGTCGGGGTGTGTCGGCGGAGTCCTGCCCGACCTGCAGCGGCGGCGGGTCGAGCGTTCGATGTTCCTAATGCGGGAGACCGACCGCAGCGTGGTAGCGGTGTGGCGTCTCTCCGAAAACGGTGCGGAAGCAGCGGCTGAAGTGCGCCGGTGAGATATGGGCCACCGACGCGATAGCGCGAACGTCGAGCGGCTCGGCGTAGGCGCGGTCCATCGCGTCGCGGGCGCGGAGCAGGCGCCGGTTCAGACTGCGCGTCTCAGCCCTGGATGTACCGGTCCGCCTTCACCTGACCGCAGACATGAAGGAGTTCATTGACGCGAACGCCGACTGGCGGACGCGGATGGGGTGGAGAGCGCGGAAGGCCCGGCCGCGCTGGGCGGCCGGGCCGGTAGGGCGCGTCCTGGCGTTGCGGGGCTACAGGGCGGGATTCCTGGGGCTCCAGCGGTCCAACGCTGTGTAGGCGGGCTTCCATTGGGAGGCGAAGGTGGCGCGGGCGGGCTCCGGCAGGTTAATGGACCGTCATGGAACCGGACGCTGGGGACTGCGTTTTGTCCGGGAGGCTTCAGAATCCGATGGCCTCGCGGAGCAGCAGGACGGTGCCGCGCCCGGGTTCGGTTTCGGCGTTGAGGATGAGCACGCGGTTGAGGGCGCTGGGCTTCCCGTATGCCTTCTTGGCGCGCTCGTTTTCCAGCGGGAGGCAGTGCTCTTCGACGCGGCGCAGCGCGGCGGGCAGGTCGGGAACGATCTTCTGCGCCCCGACGACCCAGATCGCGCGGGCGGCGGCGCCGGCGTAGCCAGGCAGTTGGCTTCCGCTGGCGGAGCCGGCCACTAGGGAGCCGGTTTCGGTGACCGCAGCGACGCTGCCCACGATGAAGTCGGGGACCGACAGCGCCCGCCAGATGTCATTCCGTTGGGTGGCCCGGTCCATGCGCACCCCGCGTGCTTTAACGGAGTCGTACCGCTCGCTGGTGTTGATGTCGTCATCGATGCCGGAAAGGCGAAGCGTCTCGCTGGCCCCGGTGAATACGGCGGCGCCCTCGGGGATCAGCATCTTGGATGCGGGCTCGCGCGGCGGGGACGTCATCGAGAATCTCAACGGCGAAGCCGTGTTCCGTCAGCGCGGCGGCCGCCCGCTCCAGGCGCTGCGCGGGCGCGGGGTCGGTGAACAGCGGTGTCGGGATCGGGGTGGTCATGGTGTCTCCTGTTCGCTGGATGGCGTGCTGGGGTCTTCATCAGTAGGAAGGGACGAAGCGGTAGGCGCTGTTCTGGGACGGCCAGCGGGTCGACACGCACCTCATGGCGATTCGCCGACGACTGCTGGGAATCGACGGGACCGTAGAACGCCAGCCCTCCATCCTCAGCAGCGGTCTACAGCTCCCGCCGAGCGGACGCCGACGGGTCAGCTGATCTCGAGGTTGGCCATCATTCCCATGTCTTCGTGTTCCGCGTTGTGGCAATGGAAGAGGTAGCGGCCGCGGTAGCCGTCGAAGCGGGCGATGATCTCCGCCGATTCGCCGGGCCGCAGCGCGATGGTGTCCTTCAGGCCCGCGTCGTGCGCGAGCGGTTGCCTCCCGCCGCGGGAGAGCACCTGGAAGCCGACCAAGTGCAGGTGGACGGGGTGGTGGACGTCGGCGATCAGCCGCCATACCTCGATGTCGCCCAGGCGGACGGTAACGTCGGTACGGGCCGGGTCGAACGGCCGGCCACCGATCAGCCAGCCGCGGCGGCCATGCATGTGCCCGGCGCGGAAGGCGAACTCGCGTACCTGGACCGCATCCGACCGGCGCAAGGACGGCAGGTCGCGGGCGAGGACGGGCGGGACGCGGCTGTCGTCGGCGGCTTTGCGGACGACGCGGAAGGCCATCACGTCGCGGGTGCGGCCGGAGCCGAGCCGGTTGCGCAGGCGCACCAGGCCGCCGACGGGGACCTGCGCGAAGTCGACGATCAGGTCGTAGCGTACGGCAGGGGCAATCGGCAGGGACCGGTGGGTGACCGGCGCCGCCAGCAGGCCCTGGTCGACGCCGATCTGGACGAGGTCGAGCCGGCGTCCGTCGTCGGTGACGGCTTCGAGCTCATAGTGCCTGGCGTTGGAGGCGTTCAGGACGCGCAGCCGGTACCGGACGGCGTCGACCTCGTGCACGGGCCAGGGGGCACCGTTGACCAGGATCACATCGCCGAGGACTCCGGCGAGGAAGGGCTCGCGGATTCCGGGCCGGTCCCGCAGGGTGGGGTCGATGGCGGGGTAGCGAAGGTTGCCGTAACCGTCGAACGCGCGGTCGGCGATCATAAGCGGCAGCTCACGCGGACCGGCGGGCAGGCCGAGCGCCTCTTCCGCGTCGTCGCGCACGAAGTGCAGCCCTGCCAGCCCCCGCCAGATCGCGGGTGCGGTGAAGTCCATCCGGTGGTCGTGGTACCAGAGCATCGTCGGCCGCTGGTCCGTCGGGAACGTGTAGTCCCGGGTCAGCCTGGTCACCACCGCTCGCGGGTCGCGCATCCCGGCCATGCCGGTCACGCTCGGGTCGGCCAGGGAGTCCATGCCGTTCATCCCGGGCATGTCAGGCATCTGATGTACGGCCGATGTCCCTCCGGCCGGGCCCCGCCAGCCATCGGGTAAGACCAGATCGGTCGGATACCCGTCGGAGCTCGGCGTGTTCCGTCCGCCGTGCAGGTGTACAACCGTGGGGACGGGGAGCTCGTTGCGGTGCGTAATGGTGATCGGCCGGCCGCGCCGCGCCTCGATCGTCGGCCCGGGAAACGTCCCCCCGTACGTCCACATCGGTGTCCTGGTACCGGGCAGGATCTCCACCGTCGTCTCGCGCTGCGTCACCTGATACCGGTCGACGCCGCCGGCGGTACTCACCGGCTTCAGCACCGAAGGAAGCGGCAACGGCGCGCGGTACGCGGGCGGCAGCGGAACGGCGCTGCGCAACTCGGCGCCGGTGGCCGCCGGTCGGCGGGACAGCGCGGCCGCGGTCGACAGCCCGGTGGCCGCTGTCAGCCCGAGCGCGCGGGGGGCTTCCCCTGAAGCGCGGACACCATTTGCTATGCGGCAGCGGCCAGCGTAACTGATCGCTGTTCGACGGCGATCGGGCTGATGTAGCCAAGCCCCGAGTGCCTGCGTCTGGTGTTGTAGCGGGTGACCCACCGGAACACTGCGAGACGGGCCTCACGCGCCCCTGGCCAGCGTTTCTTCCTCTGCAGGGTCTCTCTTTTCAAGGTCGCGTTGAAGCTCTCCGCAGCGGCGTTGTCCGCGCTGGTGCCGACCGCGCCGCGCGAGCGGGTCACGCCGAGTCGGCGGCACGAGCCGCTTCTTGCGACGGTTCAGCTCGGCGGGCAGGTCGGTGTCCTTGCCGTCGGGACCGAAGGCTGGTCCTCGGCGCTGTCGGTGGCTTCGGCACCGGCCAGCAGGGCGGCGGCTTTGGCCTCAAACTCGGCGATCTCGGCTTCGACTCGCTCTTCCTTGTCGATCAGCCGACCGTAGCTCATCGCCTTGTGCTTGGAGGCGTTGGCCTCCAGCCTGGTACCGTCCAGGGCGACGCGACCCGTCTTGACCAGGCCGAGCCTCTGTGCGAGGTGCAGCGACTGCGTGAACAGGTCGGCGAGCGCGTCCAGGTGACGGCGGCGGAACCGAGCGATCGAGCGGTAGACGGGGGCCTGGCCCGGCGAGGTATCGGAACGCGATGTCGTCGGCGCACCTGCGCTCGATCGCCCGCGAGGAGCGCACCCCAGTGGTGTAGCCGTATATCAGCAGCCGCAGCATCGGCCGCGGATCGTAGGGCGGGTAGCCGCGCTTGTCGGTGTAGTCCGCCAGGACCCGCTCCCAGGTCCAGCACCTCGTCGGCCAGGTCGGCAACGAACCGGGCCAGGTGGTCCTGGGGCAGCCAGTCGTCCGGCGACGGGGGCAGCAGCAGGACCTGGTGCGGGTCGAACGCCCTGAACGTCTTGTCCACCGCCGCCCCACCGCCTTGCGACTGCCTCTTCTCAACCGGCTCGATCTCGAACAGCCCATCCCCACCACGCATACCGGTGTCATCGCGCATGAATGATCACGAAATGCAGGGGGTCAGCTGCTGGGATACGCTCCCGCCAGGATCAGCCCGACCTGTGACCGGCGAAAAAGGGTGGCGACAGGCCTGATGACCGGGTAGGAATGGCGCCATGAGCACCTCCGCGCGCCTGCCTGCCTCCCGGAACCCCGCCGACCGGCGGGCCTTCGTCCGCACCACGCTCGACCTGGGCGATGTGCTGCTGCACCCGTGGGGTCGGGAGGTCGCCGAGCCGGAGACGATGCTGGACAGCTTGATCGCCGCCGCGGCGGACCCGCTGATCGCCCTCTGGAACCCTCTCGCGACAGCCGACCGCAGCGATGCCCTGGTATGGCTGGAGTCTCGCGAGGGAGGCTGGGACCGTGGTGCCAGCGCCTCCTTCGCCGTGCTGACCGCCACCGACGGCGCTTTGCTGGGCAGCGTCACTCTGCGCTGGGTCGACCGTGCGGACGGCCTGGCGATGATCGGCTACTGGACGTTGCCGGCTGCCCGCGGACGGGGTGTGGCCACCCGGGCAACGAGGGCGGTCACCAGCTGGGCCTTCCGGATGGCCGATGCCCGCCGGATCGAGATCGCCCACGCAGTCGGCAACGAGGCCTCCTGCCGGGTGGCCCACCGTTGCGGCTACCTCCCCGAAGGCACCCTGCGCGACTCACACCGCTTCGGCGATGGGGCATACCACGACGAGCACCTGCACGCCCGCCTGGCCACCGACCCGGACCCGACCAACCCCACGGGGGAGCCGACGGTGTACGGCAACCCGACCACCGGACAGGCAAGCGACACGTCACGGTAGCCGGGCGAAGTCCTCGCCGCAGAACAACTGCCGGCCTGCTCGTTACTGACCCACGCTCCTAGTCCTCGTTGAGTGCCTGGCCAGCCTTTTCAGCCGCCCCGAGTGGGCCCTGGCGTCACCTTCGCCAGAACAGGCGGTGCGGCACGCCGCTCGGGCTGGGCACGACCTCCAGGTGGAACCGGTCGAGCAGCTCATCGGGGGACCCCCAAAGGCGTAGTCCGGACACGAGCTTTACCGGCGAGACCGCCACATGCATGGTGTCGACGAGGTCGGCGTCGAGGAACTGCCGGATGGTGGTGACCCCGCCGCCGAGCCGGACGTCCTTGCCCTGTGCCGCGTCCCGCGCCCGTTCGAGGACCGTGGCCGGGTCGCCGTCGACGAAGTGGAACGTGGCGTCGGAGAGCGTGAACGACGGACGCTTGTGGTGGGTCATGAGGAACACCGGCGTGCGGAACGGCGGCTCCTCCCCTCACCAGCCGCGCCACTCATGGTCCTGCCGGGGACCGCGCTGGGGCCCGAACTTGTTGCGGCCCATGATCTCGGCACTGATGTTGCGTGCGAAGTCTCGCGTGAAGTAGTCGTCGAGGCCCCGGCTCCCGCCGGGATCCGTGCGCATGGGCCAGCTCGCCGTGGCTCCGGCCCAGGCGAACAGCCTCTCGGGATGGTCGTGGCCGAACGGCCGCTCGAGACCCTGGTGCTCACCGGCACCGATTCCGTCACTCGAGACGTTGAAGTTCATGACTCTCAGCAGTTGATCCACGTGTTTCCTCGTCAGGCCCTGTCGCGTCATCGTGTGGCGAGGCGCCGCACATCAAGACGTCGAACGGGACGTGGCCGGATCGACAGCGGCCCGCAACTTTTTCCAAGGCGCGTCAGGAAGCGGCCCCGCCGGCGGTGCGTACGGACAGACGCGGACGCTCGGGGGTTCAAAGACGGGTTCTGACCGAATGAACTCTGCCACGGCGGCGAAGACGTGGAACACGAGGCGCCCGCCCTGAGGGGTCGTGTCGAGCGCCTCGTGAAGCGAGGTGAAGCCGATGCCTCGCTTGCGCAGGCCGGACACGAGCGCGATGAGGCCTTGGATGGAGCGGCCGAGCCGGTCCAGCGACGGGACAACGAGGGTGTCACCCTCGCGAAGGTAGTCGAGGGCCTTCCGCAGTTCCGCGCGTTCTTGCCGGACTTCTTGTCGGCGAAGATCCGGATGCAGCCTGCTTCGGTGAGGGCATAAATCTGTCGGTCGAGCAACTGTCCCTTGGCGGACACTCGTGCGTTACCCCACGAGGTCGCCGGTTCGTTGAGCCGGGACAGCGGCATGGAGATCGACGGTGTCATCGTCGCCCCTTAAGTTCTTGAGCACGCCGGCTTTTTGACACGGTTTCTTACGCATGATCCGACGTCGAGTCGGCCGTGAGTAGCCACTTACTGATCTTGCTCAAGGATCGGTCGCTTTCTGGCCGCGCGCCGAAGCGGGGTTCGGGATGGGCATTCGAAAATGGATGGACAGCCCGAACCCAAGATGCAAACATATGCCGCATGAAGCATGATCATGCATTCGGGCAAGGCTCTGATTCCTTGGCGTGGCCGACAGGCTTCCGGGCCTACACAGGCCATGGCGGACTGCGCGAGCACGGCGACGACATATCAATCGTCGCGTCGGACCGGCCGGCCACCAGCGCCGCGCTGTTCACCCAGAGCCTCTTCGCGGGACCCGCCGTAGTCCTCAGCCGTGCACATGCCGCGGGACAGAACCTGCGTGCCGTGACAACGCTGGCGCAGAACGCGAACGTCGCCACCGGGCGCCAGGGCGACGAGAACGCCGCCGAGGTCGTCCGCCGTGCCGCCGGGATTGCGGGCATTCCCGAGGACGAGGTACTCATCGGCTCCACCGGCGTCATCGGACGCCCGCTGCCGATGGACACCATCCGTACACACTTCGACGAGACCGCCAAACGCGGCCTCGCGGTGTTCACAGCCGGACCGCTGGATGTGGCGCGCGCGATGATGACCACCGACACCCGCCCGAAGACCGCCGTACGGGCCGTTGGGCAGGCCCGCATAGTGGGCATCGCCAAGGGTGTCGGCATGCTGGAACCCAACATGGCCACGATGCTGGCCTACGTGTTCACTGATGCAGACATGTCCCCGGCCGACCTGGACAGCGCATTGCGCCAAGCGGTGGATTGCACGTTCAACTGCCTGAGCGTCGACACCGACACCTCCACCTCCGACACAGTGGCGGTCATCGCCAACGGTGCCGCAGGACCAGTCGATCCGGCGGAGTTCTCCGGCGCCCTCGCCGACCTGTGCCTGGACCTGACCCAGCAGATGGCCCGTGACGGCGAAGGCGCCACCAAGCTCATCCGCGTCACGGTCGCCGAGGCCGGCGACCACGGACAGGCCAAGCGCATCGCCAAGAGCGTGGTGAACTCCCCTCTGGTCAAGACCGCCGTCCACGGCGCCGACCCCAACTGGGGTCGAGTACTGATGGCCATCGGCAAGAACACCGACGACACCGACATCGCGCCGAGCAACGTCACCGTGAGGTTCGGCGGCATCGAGGTGTACCCCGAAGAGCCCGAGACCGACACCCTCGACAAACTCGCCGGCATCATGCGCCAGGACGAGGTCGACATCTTCATCACGCTCGGCCTCGGACAGGCCGAAGCCACGGTCTACGGCTGCGATCTGTCCGCCGACTACATCCGCGTCAACGCGGACTACACGACGTGACCGAGCCCGGCCGTAGCAACGGATCCCACACCGTTCTCGTGATTCCCCAGTGGCAAGGGTCGGCGGCACACAATCCTCAACGGCTGACTGAAGGTGCACACCGGCTGAGCACGCTGCTCCCCGCAGCGCGACGCACGGTCGTCGACATCGACCCCCGCCCCGGACAGGACCAGGACGGCGTACGCCACCTCGACATGCTGACCCACTCGCTGGAAGCAACCAGGGCCGCACTGGGCCAGAGCGGCGATGACACGCTCATCGCCGTGGGCGGCGACTGCGGCATCGAGCTCGCCCCTGTCGCCCGCGTCGTCGCGCGCCACGGCGACAGCCTGGCAGTCGTCTGGTTCGACGCCCACGCGGACCTCAACACCCCCGACACGTCTCCCACGGGGGGCTTCCACGGAATGGTGCTGCGCACCCTCCTCGGCCAGGGGCCGTCCCAGCTGTTGCCCAGGCCAGAGGAGCGCCTTTCCACCCGGAAGATCGTGCTCGCGGGCGCTCGTGCCCTCGATCCTGCCGAGCTGGACTTCATCGACTCCGAAGGAATCCGCACCCTGTCCGTTCAGGAGCTTCGGGAACCGGGCCAACTGGTTTCTGCGGTGGCAGCCACAGGAGCCACGCACGTATACATCCACCTGGACTTGGACGTGCTGGATCCTGAGCACTTCACCAGCCTGTCCTGCCCGGAGCCCGGGGGTCTGCACCCCGACCAGCTGCGCGCCGCCCTGCATGCGTTGACCAAGCGCTTCAACTTCGCCGGCATGGGGATCACAGAGCATGCCCCCGCCGCCGACGCAGCCAGCAGCGACCACGTTCTCCAAAGAATCCTCGACGGCACGGCTTTCCAGCAGCGACAGCCTGTACCGCTCGTTTGACAGACCCTCGAGTGGGTTGTCGAGTGGGTTGAGGAAGCACTCTCTTGCCGGAACCGCCGACGCCGCCCGGGGCCGCAACAACGGCTCTACCCAGGTTGCAGGACGGCCTCGATCTCCAGGATGATCTGGACCTTCTCCCCGAGGGCGACGCCGCCGCCGGGGATCGGGCCGTTGTAGCTGACACCGAAGTCCATCCCGTGCGATCTCACCGGTGGCGGTGAACCCAGCGCGGGCGCCTACGGCCGGGTCGGGGGCGAGCGGGTCGACACCGACGCCCTCGACCTCCCGCTTCAGCGGGACCGGCAGGGTGACGCCCTTGAGCGTCAGCTCACCCTCCACCAGGAAGCCGTCACCCGCAGACCTGATGCCGGTGGAGCGGTAGGCCATCGTGGGGTACTTGTCGACCTCGAAGAAGTCGGCGTTGCGCAGGTTCTCGTCCTGGTGGGAGTCGGCAGTGTCGATCGAGCTCATGTCGATGGTGGCGGTCACCTCGGACTCCAACGGGTCCGCGGCGGTGACGATACAGCCCCCGAAGCGGGTGAAGTGGCCGCGCATCTTGCTGACCATCAGGTGCCGGATGACAAAGCCCACGTGGGAATGGGTGGGGTCGATCGACCAGGTGCCGGCTACGTAGCCGGGGACCTCGATCAGGTCGGTGGACATGGTTGTTCCCCTGAGTCCTTCCGGATGTGATCGGGTCGGCGGTGCCGCTGTCACCACTGGCCGGGCCGGTAGTCCCCAGCGGGCTCAGGCTCGGGTCGGGCCGGCTGTGTCCTGGCTCGGATGGGGTGTTCATGGTGCGCTGGCTCCCTCGGTCGCATCTGCCCGCACCGGTTCGACAAGACAGCGCTCTGCATTGTGAGGCCGACACGCCGCTTCACCATCCGGGGGCGTCCAACTGTGCGGGCAGGGCGCCCCACCGTCCGCCACTCCCGTTCGCTGCGCTACTTGGGCGTACCGGCGTGGGGCGCGCTCGGCCCAACTCAAACTCTGACGGCTTGGGTTCTCATCAATCGGAAAGAATTGAACACAACGTTCCGGTGCGCCGCGTCGAAGGCCTGGTCCACTGCTCGGTGGGCTTCTCGTGTCAGGGACTCGACTGAGTCCTCAGAAAGGAATGACGAAAGCGCCCCGCCCGATCGGGCGGGGCGCTTTGCTGCGTCACTGGGAAAGGATCACTGCGGCCAAGCGCTTGCCAATACCAAGACCACTTCGGCGTGTCAAGTGACGAGTTTTCGCGACGTGACGCGGAGCTGCCTGGTCTTGTCTGCTGGACTCCGTCACACCTCTTCCGCGCCGAAACGGAGCATTCGATGAGGAGTACCAGAAAGATCGCGACATCGTTGGATGTCACTAAGCGGCCAGCGGAGGACAAAGCGAGATTGCTGGCGTGGCGGCGGAGAGTCATAGGAGTCATGTTGGCGTCGGGACTGAGCATCGTCGGCCTCACGGCGATCATCGGGTCCGCGTCAGCTGATGTTGGAGACAACTGCACAGTAGGAGATGCCGGACCCCAATTTTGTATCCATCTGTCCCCGCCGCCGGACGACCCCCCTCCGGATTACGAATTTTCCACGCGCCCATCGGATTTCCACCGCCCTCCTCCTGATCCCCCCGACAAGCCGGGCCCTTACCGCTGCGAGATAAATCCCAAGCTCAAGGTATGCCATGGGGAACCATAATGAAGCGGTTCCAGGGCCGGTTCGGTCGCAATCACGGGTAGAGGCAAGCCGCCCCTACGCTGCCTGACCCGCCAGCCGTCCTGTAAGTCCGATACCCGCATTCGTACCAAACCCAAGCGCCCTGCCTGGACCACTCCGGAGCAGGGCGCCTTCGCTGTGCTCAGATCGGAGATCCGTGCTTTCTCCTCTAGCACGGACTGTGCTGGCTCCGGACAGCAGCGAAATCGCCGACACGGAGATCACCCCGGATCAGCGGGATGCGGATGCTCAGCTGGAGCCTCGGGATGCGGCGAAGCCGAAGTCGCAGGTGCCGGTGCGGCGTGAGGGGTTGCCTTGGTCGGTGCTGTCGGTGGACTACCAGCGCATTCTCAAGGCGCTCGCGGACCGGGCCCGGCTCGGTCGAGGACCGCTGACCTGCCAGGAGATGGCCGCAGGGTTCGGCATGGACGTGGTGCCGGCGCGGGTGGAAGCACTGCGGTCGAAGGCGAAACGCCTGGTCGCGCAGCGGCTGGCTGGCCGAGCGGCAGCCGGGCCAGTTCACGCTCGCTGCGGGCGTGGCCGGGCCAGACGGCGCGTCATGAGCAGGCTCAAGGACGGCGGCACCGTCCGGCTGCGGACCAAGGTCACCCGCGGCGCCGGCTCCCGCACCGCCGCCCTGGCCATGGTCTTCAAGCTCGTCGAGTCCGCCCAGGCCCGGTGGCGGGTGGTGAACGCACCCCGCCTCGTCGCCCTCATCCGGGCCGGAGCCCGCTTCGAAGGCGGCCAGCTCATCGAACGGCTCCAGGAGCAGGCGGCATGACCGCTATCGGCCTGCGGCCGGCCGCCGCGCGGACAGCGAGTACTGCTTCCACCTGCACAAGGCCGCCATGGGCGCCTAGGTCACGGCCATCTGGGGCTGGGACGAGCAGACCCAACGCGACTTCCATGCCCGCGTGTTCGGCCCCGGTCGGTGGCAGATCATCACCGTCGACGGCGCCGATGCCGGCATGCTCCACGCCGAGCACCGGTCCACCCTTGCCCGGATCGAACTCCACCCCGACTACCAGGGCCGCGGCATCGGCAGCCAGCTCATCCACACTCTCCTGCAGCAGGCCCGTCGGCAAGGCCAGGACCTCACCCTGGACGTCCTCGCGGTCAACCAGCGGGCCCATGCTCTCTACCGGCGCATGGGCCTGCACGAAGTCGCCCGGCATGGCGGGAACAAGACCAAGATCAGGATGTCCACCAGGCCACCTCAGAGCGGCTCGATCCACAGATCTTGACAATGACTCGCGCTTCAGTTGGCCAGTGAGTATTCGATCTGGCCAGCTGAGCAGAGGTGGCCCTGTCTTCGCCTTCCGGGCGTTCACCTCACGAGCGGACTTGTGCGTACGACCGCGCCGAAAATGCGATGACCTGCGGTGACGGACCGTGGCATGGTCGTCGCATGTCCAACGACATCGCCTATCCCGTCTTCCGGACACCCGACCCCGCACTCGCCCTGAGCGTCGCGCGTCGCCTCATAGAGTTCGGCCGCTGCAAGTACTCCGCGGTCTCCGTGTACGCAGATCTCCGCTCCGTCGCCGAGGTGCGGCGGGTGGCGAAGGAGCTGCCCGAGGGGTGGTTTCGGGGGCAGGAGGCGTACGGAGAGTTCGACGGGGTGCCGTTGGAGGACCGGCCCGCGCTGGTCGTCGGCGTTCAGGAGGCCGGTCTGTCGGTCGACCCGGCCGCGTACGAAGGGCGGCTGCCGGTGGAGTGCGAGCTGCTCGACCTGCCGGTCGGCAGCATCGCGGACGCCTTCACGGCGGCGGTCGGTCCGAACAGGGGCGAGGTCAACTGAGAGGCGTTGCGCTGGCCGGACGCGGCCGAGCTGGGCTTTCACGGTGAGTCCAAGCATGCCGAGGTGACGCTCCTCTTCAACACTTCCACGCGTGACCTCGACGAGCCGGCCGACCACCACACCGTCCTCGTTCACGTCCGCAGCGTCAGCGTCGACGGTCGCCAGATGAGGGAGCCGTACGCGCACTGGCTCGCGAAGCAGGTGGGACTCACGGTCATCGGCCCCGGGCAGCGGTGCTGAAGCTGGCCGGGTCGCCCCGATGAGTTTCGGCGGCGACCGCCTATCCCTCGTACGCCCGCAGCGTCATGAGCATGATCGCCGAGGACAACCAGCACATGGGACAGGCGGCGTACATCCGCGGAGGCGTGGAGCGCCGCTGACGGGCCGGGATGGATGAGCTTCCCGCTCAACTGGCCCCGTGCCGACGCCTGGGCAGTCCAACGCGGCCACCCGGGAGTGCGACTGCCTGGCTCACCAGTTCGGGAACGCCGCCGACACGGGCCGTGTCCCCGTCCGGCCCGGACCATCCCCCAGTGCGTCCGCTGAGCCCCGCGCAGGTGTCCGGCGTCCGCGGCGAGGGCACCGGCGGCTTCGGGCTCGGTGGTGGCGAGCCGGGCCGCGAACGCCAACTGGTCGACGGCGGCGCCGGGGAACCACGCCCTGGCCGCCCCCCGCGCACCGCGCTCCGGCCGCTCGCCCCTCGCGCCGCGCCCCGCGAGTCGGCCGATGCCGCCAGCATCGGCCGCCGCGCGAACGCGACAGGGTTCAGCGGCGGCTTCGGTGTCGTACGGTTCCATCCCCGGGGCTCTTCTTCCCTGCGTCCGACATGGTTGGCGCCTTCGAAATGCAGGGAGAAGAGCCCCGCTCTCACTGGGAGTTGGGCGAACCGAAGGCCCGGCGGCGGGCCGGGGTGAACAGCCCCGGATCGTCCTCGTCGAGCCAGCCGCGCTCCACCAGCCGCTTCAGCTTGGACCGGGTGCCCTCGATCTCCCCCCGGTTCTCCCGCCGCAGTCGCCGCAGTTCTTCCTTCTCGTAGCTGGTCAGCGCACCGGCCGGGCCCTCGCCCCGGTCGACTTTGGCCTGCTTCACCCAGCCACGCAGCGCCTCGGGACTCACGCCGAACTCCCGGGCGACCTCGGTGATGTTCCGACCCCACGACCGGACCAGTGCCACGGCATCCCGCTTGAACTCCGGCGTGTACCGCTTGCTTGTGTTGCTCTTGCCATTCAACCTGGTTGCTTCCTCCGGGACCTATCCGTCCCAGTATCAGGCTGTCCAGATCAGAACTTCATGGGGTCAGGTCACCCCATGACGGTGTCGCCGTGGAGGAGGGCTTCTCCCAGAAGGCTGAGGGTGTGCAGGACGGCGCTGCCGGTGCGGGTGGTGGTGATCAAGCCAGCGTTGCGTAGGACGGTGGTGTGCTGGCTGGCGGAGGGCAGGGAGATGCCGACGCGGTTGGCGACCGTGGTGGTGGCGGCGGGGTGGCGTATGGCGGCCAGGACGGCCGCGCGGGTGCGGCCGAGCAGGGGACCGAGAGTGTCCGCGCCCCCGGCGGGCGGTTCTCCGGCGTGCATCGGGTAGATCAGCACAGTGGCTTCCTCGGGCCGGTACATCAGCGCGGGCCCGCCGAAGTACGAGGGGACGAGCACCAGGCCCCGTCCGCACAGGGGCACGTTGATGTCGTCGGTGCCGGGCCAGGGGATGTGCAAGGTAGGCGGCTCCCAGCGCCAGCAGGTGCCGAGTGTGACCAGCAGGGCGTCGACGCCGCCGCGCAGTAGTGTCTCGGCCCGCAGGGCCCGGTCGGCGGCGGCGCCGGCCTGGATCTGCGGCCACAGGTCGGCCAGGCAGGAGCTGAAGTAGCGCCGCAGATCCCTGGCCAGGTCCTGGCGTGCCGCGGATGCGCCCTCGGCCAGTTCCCGTAGCCGGCGGTTGGTGTGCGCGGGGGCGGGCAGCTGGGCGATGTCGGCTGCCAGTTGCTCAGCGGGCGTCTGTGCGGCCAGGGCAACGGCGGTGTCGAAGTCATCCGACGGCTGGAACAGGAAGTCGGGCAAAAACCTCTCTTGGGAGACCAGATCGAAAAGGATCCTGGCTCGGGCTGCCGCGCCGGTGCAGTACCGCCGGTGCCACTGCCCTGGACCGGGCCGCGTCCCGTGCCCGCCAGCCGGTCCGACGCGTAGGAGGCGCACGCTGAGCGCGGTCTCCTCCAGCGCGTAGGGGGCCATGAGAGTGATGTTGCGTAAGTCGGCTGCGGTGAACTGTAGACGCATCACATCGGCCGATCATGGCCTGACCTGACCTTTTTGGGCAGGCATGAAAGGCATAGCGGCCTGAACTCGCCCTACCGCAGACTGTCTCTCAGCGCCCCGGCTGAACATGCCGGTGCACAAGCTACCGACTGGGTAAGCCGCGTGCCAGCAGCGCGTAAGCGCTCGGCTTCAGGCTACTGACCAGCTTCGGCGAGGGGAGGTGGATCCCATGGAGATCAAGGTTCGCAAGGTGGAGTCGGTCAAGGCGACCGTCAACGGCAATGGCGTCTGAGCCACTGACTGACAACGCCTCCGTGAGAGGGCGAGAGTCGCCCTCTCACGGGGCTTGTCCGTCTTCTCAGCTGGGAGTTTCGATGCGCATCACACTTAAGGAATGTGCCTGGGAGACCGTCGGCGACGAACTCGTCGTGGTCTTCGACCCGCGGGAGGCCATCACCCTCGACGACCCGAGGGGCATGGTTGCGGCGCTCCTGGGCGAACTCACCCGGACCCCGCAGACGGCCGCCGAGCTCTCCCTTGCTCTCAAGGGGCAGGGTTTCGAGGTGTCGGAGGCGGACGTCGCCACCGGTCTGCAGGGGCTCGACCAGCTGGGACTCGTTGAAGCGGCCGAGGAGCGCGGGCTGGGTGACGCGGCGGCGGACGAGCGGCACTTCTCCACCCTCACCTTCTTCGGCTCGTACGCGGACCTGGGGCGCTCCCGTGCGGAGTACATGCGCAGGTTGCGCCGCTCCCATGTGCTGGTTCTCGGGGTGGGCGGCGGCGGGTCCTCCGTCGTGCAGTGCCTGGCCGGCCTGGGTGTCGGCGAGATGACGCTGCTGGACAGTGATGTGGTGGAGAGCAGGAATTTCGCCCGGCAGTTCCTCTACCGCAATGAGGATCTTGGGCGCTCGAAGGTCGAGCGTGCGGCCGAGTGGGTACGACAGTACGACCCCGCGATCACGGCGCGCCCCGTCGAGCGCCGGGTGTCTGCTCCGGACGATCTGACGGATCTGCTGGAAGGCGTCGACATCGTCGTCGGCGGCCTGGACGGCGATCCCGACGCCAACCTGTGGATCAACGAAGCGGCCGTGAGCCGCGGCGTCCCATACGTTCTCGGCGGGGCGAGCCGTACCACGCTGGTGTACTCGTCGGTCGACCCCGGCCGCTCCCCCTGTCTGGCATGCGACCAGACCGATGTCCCGGATCACGAAGAGGAGTCGGTGGCGGGCGCGACCACCCGGCTGGCCGTGCGCCACCGCCCCAGCAACCCACTGATAGCACCCATCGCCATGCAGGTTGGCTCGCTCATTGCCTACGAGGCGTTGCGCTACCTGACCGGATTCGAACCGCCCCGGGCGGCGGGCCGCCGCGTGGTGCTGGACTTGCGGACCGGACTCACCGCCGAGTGGCATCCATTCACCGAGAACCCGGACTGTCCGGTCTGCGTGCGGGCCCCACGGCGGGTGAGCGCGCCATGACTGACCCCCGGCCGGGCGGCGTGCGACTGCGGCAGCTGAGCGTGGTCGCGGAGGGCGACGAAGTCCTCGTGGGGGACCCGGTGGCGGGCACCTTCGTCAGCATGCCTGCGGTGGGCGGCGTCGTGATCGCCGCTCTGCAGCGAGGGGCCACCCTGGAGCAGACCGCGGCCGAGGCCGAGGCCTTCGCGGGGCAGCCGGTGAACATCCCCTCATTCGTGGAGACTCTGCGGGACCTGGGCTTCGTGGACGACGGCAGTGAGGTGAAGTCGACACGAACCGCCCCCATCCAGAACAAACGCTGGCTGCGCGGGGTGTCGCCGGCCACCGTCCGCCCCCTCTTCGGTCGGGTGGCGTGGACGGTCTACGCGGTCTGTGCCCTGTTCGTCGTCGCCGTGTTCGCCCTGCGCCCCGCACTCGTCCCCCGGCCCGCAGACGACGCGTTCGTCTTCTCGGACATCGGGGCAAGCGCCCTGCTGCTGGTGCCGTTCGCCATGGCCGCGGTGGCACTGCACGAGGCCGGGCACTGGCTCGGGGCGCGGGCCTGCGGCATCGAGGCCCGGTTCGGCATCGACCGCCGCATGGCGCTGCTGGTGTTCGAGACGGACCTGACCCAGGTGTGGACCGTGCCCCGGAGGCAGCGGTACGGACCGCTGCTCGCCGGACTCGCCGTCGACGCCGTGACGCTCGCGGGTCTGGTTGGTACGCGGCTGCTCATACAGACGGCGTCCTGGACGCCTCCCCGGGTGGTCGACTCGGTGCTGGCCGCCTGGGTGTTCATCAAAGTGACCCAGGTGTTGTGGCAATGCATGGTGTTCCTGCGCACCGACCTGTACGCAGTGCTGGTGAACGCGCTGGGCTGCCGCGATCTGTGGCGGGTCAAGTCCCTGATGCTGCGGCGCGCCTTCGGGCGGCTGAGCGCGGGGGAGACTGCCGAGCTAGCGGCGGCCGCACCCGCCGATGTGAAGGCGGGGCGCTGGTTCCGCTGGGTGTGGCTCGCCGGGTTCGTGGGAGTGACCGCCTGGTTTGCCCTGCTCGTGCTGCCGGTGGCCTGGCAGGTGGTGACATGGGCCGCCGACGGTTTGGCCGCGGGCCCACTGACAGGCGACTTCTGGTACAGCCTGCTGTGCGCGGGGCTGGTCCTCGGGCCCGAGTGCCTGGCGGCGGGACTCGCCACCAGCGACCTGGTACGGCGGGTCAGGACCGCTGCGGGGGCGGACAGCCAGGGATAGTCTCCGCTAGCGGTGGTTCGTTGCCTTGGGGCAGCGTGCGCGGTAGGCCAGCAGGTGGAGGGATTCCTGCAGGCCGGAGGTGGTCGCGATGGTGACCGCGCGGCGGCCGTGCCCGCTGGCCCCGGGCCCGCTGGAGAAGTATCCGGCCCGGTTCGATGATCTTTTTCCTCGCTGGCACAGCGGCGTGGGTTCCGGGAGTACCTGGCCGGGCTGTTGGTCCCGCTGGGAGCGGAACAAGACGCTCACGGCCCTGGCCGGGGCCGAGCCGGTGACGGGCGCCCAGCATCCGGCGGTGCAGCGGCTGCAGTTCTTGCTGTCCGAGTCGCGCTGGGACCTTGAGCGGGTCAACGCCCGGCGCCTGGAGCTGCTGCAAGAAGCAGCGATCCGCCTGCTTCTTGCCGGGCCGGCCACGCCGGGAGCGGCGGCCGAAAGGAGTGCGTGGGACGTTGATGTAGCAGTGCAGCAGCCGCTTGACATCGGCGACATCCACGCCGAGGTCGTTGAGGACGCGGCGGGCGCGTGAGCCGGGGTTGGGGGGCGATCACGGCGAGCAGCTGCGGCGTGGTGACGGCGACCGGCGCGCAGGCTGGCGTGCGTTCGGTGGCCAGCTGCTCGGCGCCGGCCAGAGCCGCTTGGGCCTCGGCGGAGAACACGGTTAGGCCTTCGTGTGCAGGTTCGCAGGGGTAGTCGAACAGGCGGTGGCCAGCGTCGCGGATCTTGTCACGGCTGACGCCGAGCCGTTCCAGAGTGGCGGCGGCCACCCCGTCGGTGAGCAGGCCCAGCAGGATGTGCTCGGTGCCCGCCTCAGCCAGATGGTCGGCCTCGGCAGCGGCCAGCGCGGCGGCCAGGCCGGCCTCCAGGTCGCGGCCGCGGATCAGGCCGACGGTTGAAGGTGTCTGGGCGACGCGATTGGCGTAGCGCTGGCGGGCGGCCTGGCGGGCGACGCCGAGGCGTTCGCCGATCATGGTCCAGGAGTATCCGGCCTCGCGGGCCTGCCGCACGGCCTGGTCGACAGCCGCGTCGGACCGGCCGGACACGTCACGGGCCGGGACCGTCGGCCGGACCGGCGGCTTCCGAAGCGGCAGGAGCAACCGGCCTAACGCGTGCGATCAAGCCGAGGAGCAGCGACCATGCCAGTGTGCACACGCGACTTGACCAGCATCGACCGGAACCGGATGACAGTTGCCCCCTCTAACCGACACGAACAACGCGATCACCGACTCTTCCGCGATGGGCGGAGCAGATGCGGCAGTGGTGTGCCTGCGCCGGGGAAGCGGTCAGCCGGTTCGAAGCGGCGCTTGACAACGATGTCCTCGCTCCACACCTGTGCCGATCAGCGGGGTAAGACGCCGAGGTCTGACACCACTAACACTCATGAACCGTAGGCGCCGTGCGGGCGAGGACTGATACAGAGAGGTGTCCAAATGAAAGCGATCGTGGTGACGGACCAGGCCGCAGGAACGGCCGGGATGACGCTGACGGAGCGGCCCGAGCCGGAGCCGGCCATAAACGATGTCGTCGTTCAGATTCATGCGTCGGGATTCGTCCCGACGGAGATGGCGTGGCCCTCGACCTGGACCGATCGCCTCGACCGCGACCGAACACCGTCGATCCCCGGACATGAGCTGGCCGGAGTGGTCACCGCCCTCGGCTACGGCACGGCGGGTCTCTCGGTGGGACAGCGCGTGTTCGGCCTCACCGACTGGCATCGCGACGGCACCCTCGCCGAGCACGCGGCCGTCGAGGCACGCAACCTCGCGCCGCTGCCGGGCGACGTCGACTTCACCGTGGGCGCTAGCCTTCCGATCTCAGGCCTCACCGCGTGGCAGGGACTGTTCCAGCACGGCCACCTCCAGGCGGGGCAGAGCGTCCTCGCGCACGGCGCGGCTGGCGCAGTCGGGACGATGGTGACGCAGCTCGCACGAGAGGCCGGCGCCTACGTCATCGGCACCGGACGTGCCGCCGACCGTCAGAAGGCACTCGACTTCGGCGCAATGGAGTTCGTCGACCTCGACAACGACACCCTGGAAGACGTCGGCGAAGTCGACCTGGTCTTCGACGTCATAGGCGGCGACATCCAGAAGCGATCCGCAGGCCTGATCCGGACCGGAGGAACACTGGTAACCGTCGTTGGGATCCCTGAGGCGCGGCCCGCCCACGGCCTGGCGATCGACTTCGTTGTCGAGTCCGATCGTGCCCAACTGGGAGAGATCGTCCAGCGGGTGCGGGACGGACGACTGCGCACGAACATCGGCAACGTCGCGACCCTCGACGATGCCGTCGCCGCCCTCAACCCGACCGAGCGACGCCAGGGGAAGACGATCATCCGCGTTTGTCCGTGAGGACTCGGGCGGCGGCCCGGCGAACGAGGGCGGCGCCTCCACGGCGATCTGGGTGTCGTCGCTGATCGCGACCCAGGGAATGCGGCCCGAGCGGCGGGCCATACCGACGTACTCGCACATTCGCTAGTAGTCGCGCTCGGTCTTGGCGAGCACGCCGTCGCTGAGGAGCACGTAGTAGAGCTGGCGCAGGGAGACGGGAAGGTGGTCTCGGCAGCGGTCCAGGACGGCGTCAACCGCGGTGATCACGCGGAGGCACAATGAACCGGTCGCGGGCGTTGCGCGCCGCCAGGAACAGCTCCACGATCTCCCGGTCCGAGGCCCGCTCGCCCTTCTTGCGCGGGACCTTCACCCGGTGACGCGGCCGCATCCGGTACCCCGTCGCCTCCACACCGTGGGCCTCGGGCGGCAACTCCCAGTCCTCGGCCACCTCGTAGAGCTGGGACAGCACGCGCGCGGGCACGGCCTTCACGGTGATGCCGTGCAGCAGGAACTGCCGCACCCCGGTCAGCACGTTCTCGATCCGGGCCGGCTGCCGGACGGCCTCCGCACCCGGTCCCGGCAGCACAACCCCCGCCCCGACGGCTGGTCGACGCCGGTCGCCTCCTTCGAGCCGAACTTCAACCAGACCAGGTGGCTGACCGGAAGACGATCGCCTCACTCACTGATCAGTAGCCGGGCGGGCCCCTGACCAGGGAAGTTCTCGTACATGTCTTCTCCGTCCGGTCCGTACACGAACTCGACCATGGAAGGGTTACGGTTGGCGGTGGCCAGGGGTAGCCAGGCCAGCATGTGGCCGTAGCCGCCGCACACCGACTCGCCCCCGTCGCCGCCGTGGACCGCAGTGACATCGCTCGTCAGCTCCGTGCGATAGGTGTCGTAGGCGATATGCATGCCGAAGGCGTTCAGCTGGTTCTGCGGGCCGGAGCGATCCCCATAGGGGATGCGGTCGAGGGGGCAGTCGTTTCCCCACCGGAACAGGGTGTCTGCCCCGGGGCCACAAGCGTGTTCCCACTCGTCGGAGCTCGGCATCCGCAGGCCACGGGCTGAGAGAACAGCCAGCATGTCAGCAGGAGGCTCAGTCAGATTCTCGTCCTCCACGGCCATGAGGACGGTGGCCAGGTGAACGCTCCGGCGAGCGCTGAGTACCTGCGCGAGGTGGGTCCGCAGATCAGGCCCGTAGCCGTAGCTAGTCCTCGACCTTGCTGCGGCTCTTATAGGCGAGGTCCTGATAGTCGGGGTGCCGGGCCATCCAGGCGGTGATGAACGGGCACACCGCGAGCACCCGCAGCCCGTCTGCCCGCGCGGCGTCCAGGCCCGCGCGGGCCAGCGCCGAGCCGACGCCCTGTCCGTTGAACTCCGGGTCGACCTCGGTGTGCGTGAAGACGACAAGCCCGCTCTCGCTGGTGCGCAGGTACTCGGCGAAGCCGGCGAGCTGCCCGTCCACGCGGGCCTCGTAGCGATGCGTGTCGGGGGAGTCGGTGATTTCGATGGTCATCGTGAGCCTTTCGGGCGTGGGGTCCGGTGTCCGGCCATGCGTAAATGTAGGTGCGGAGGGGTTCGTACGGTCACCCGGGTACCGGCTGCGGCGTGGCGGTCTGCCATACGGGGTGCTTGCTGAGGATGGAGACCCGGTTGAAGGAGTTGATGGTGATCGCCTCGCAGCGCCTAGCCATCCAGGTGGCCGAGCTCGGCGTCCGGCCGGCAGTGCCCGCAGGCCTCGATGCCTTCGGTCAGTGCTCGTAGGGCGACGTCCCGAGGTACGCCTTTCCAGCGTTTGCCCGCCATATGGCAGCCGCCGACGTGAACGGCGACAGGCGGTGAGTCACGGTTCAGGCCGCCTTCGAGGATCCAGTCGGGTGCGGCCGGCCGGGCCTGCTCACCGCGCTGGCGCTCCTGCTCGCGGCGTTCGGCTGTGGCGATCTGCTGCCGTACCCGGTCGAGGGTGAGGACGAGCCACGTCTCCAGGATGCGGAGGCGGGGCAGGTCAGGCGGCAGATCGTTCACATGTTCGATTCTATGATCGGAGTGGAAGACTGCAATCCAGGGGGCCGGAGAGAAGCGCGAATGGCGATCGAGGACGTGCTGCACCGCCTTGCCATGGACCCCGCCGGCCTGACTCCGGCCCCGCCCTGGCAGGTCCACCGGGAGGCAGCGGCCCGTGTCGGCCGGAATCCGGTCCCGTGCGTGGGCTGTGGTCGGTCGGCCCGTGCGGCGGGGATCATCGAGGTTCTCGGTTACGGCCGCCGGTGGCTGGACCGCTGCCGGGACTGTCTCCTTGCCACCATTGACCTGCAGCCGTCTCGGGTGTCGGGCACGGTGGCCGAGATCGTCGCTGACCTGTGTGCTGCCGCAGCGGAGGCCGGGGCGCAGCTGGCAGTTGTGAGTAAGGACAGGAATGACCGCCGTGGATGGCTCACAGCGTTTTCACCTGATCGTGACGGCGGCCGGCCATCCGGTGGCACAGGGCTGGTGGGGCAGCGAGACGACAGCCCGCCGCAAGTTCTCGTCATGGGTGGGGGAGTACGGCAGTATGCCCGGCGCCCGCATCACCCTCACCGATGAGCAGCAGGGCAGCGTGTTGATGTCGTGGCCGGGCGAGGGCTGACCGCCTGCCATGCTGGGCGCCATGGCTCACCGCCCGCACCCCGCCCGCGGCCGTGCGCTGCGGCAGATCCTCCGCCGCCACCGCAACCCGCCTGCCTCGCTGCCACCCGCACGCACGCAGGAGCAAGGGGCAGGCGGCGAGTACCGGCTGTCGACACGCCGCCGCTATAGGAGTCCTCCTCCGTCGCGTGCCGCGCGGCTTCGGTCCGCTGCTCGCTCCACGGCTCGCGGGCGGGCGGTCCGTACCGGTCGCGTAGCTGCTCGACCTGTGCCTGCGCTGCGTCCGCTGCGCGCTGCCTCTTCACGAGTTCTTCGAAGCTGTGTGCCACGTGCGGACCCTTAAGTGGGCGGTCCGATGAGCCGACCGTCGGACTCGCTGCCCGATCGGGTAGGGCCGCTGCCCTTGCCGGCCCCCGGTAAGACCTTCCGGGGCCCTGGTACTCCCGTTTCGTGTGTCCGACCCGCCTGACGCCGTGAGCGAGGGTCGCGACAAAAATCTTGATGCGGACCGCCGCGGTGACCAGGACCACTGGGTGCCGCCGCGGGTGGTGAAGATGGCCGTGAGGCGTAGGGGAGGGGAGTCATTCACCCTGCCGACGCGCCGAGCGAGCGGGGTTGGGTGCTGGGGTTTTAGCGTCGTAGTGCCTTGCGCTGTGACAGGACCGCAGGGCGATGGACGGCCCCTGCACGCAGCGCCCTGGGCAGGGGCCGCCGTCCCTGCCTGGACAGTAAGGCGGGCAAGGTCTCGGTCACCGTCAGTGCATGCTTGGAGCTGGCCATGCGCAGCGGTGGTTGGCCTTGCATTCCAGGGCCAGCGAGCCCGAACACCCCGCCGCTGTAGGGGCGGTCCGCGGCCGGGATGCGCACCATCTGCTGGCGAATGACTCTGGATGCATGAAGGCCGTGTGGTCTGGGATGATCCAGTTCGGGCTGGTTGCTCTGCCGATCAGGCTGTATGCGGCCACGGTGGAGCATCCCGTGCGCCTCCACGAGATCCATGTCGCCGATGGCAGCCGCGTCGAGCATCGCCGCTTCTGCAAGGCCGAGAACCGGGAGATCCCCTACGAACAAGTCGGCAGGGGCTTTGCCCTGGCAGACGGGCGCATGGTGCCGCTCACGGAGGAAGACCTCGCACACCTGCCCTTGCCCACAAAGCGGACCATCGACGTGCTGGGTTTCGTTCCCTTCGAGGACATCGACCCGATCAGTTTCGGACGGCCGTACTACGCGGGTCCCGGACCGGACGCCGACCGCCCATACGCCCTGCTCGTCGAGGCACTCGCCCGCACCGGCAACGTCGCCGTCTCCAAACTCGCCCTGCGCAGCCGGGAGCGCCTGGCGCTGCTCCGCCCCCGCCACGGCATACTCATCCTCCAGACTCTCCTGTGGCAGGACGAGCTGCGCGACCCCGGAGACCTCGCACCCTCCACGCCGGTCACCGACCGGGAGCTGGAACTGGCCGAGGTGCTGATCCGGGACCTCACCGGCATCAACGTGCGCGAGGTGCACGACGACTACGCCCACGCCCTGGAGCAGCTCGTGGACGCAAAGATCACCGACGGTGAGCTCGTCGAGCCGGCGGAGCCTACCCCGGTGCTGGACCTGATGACAGCACTGCAGGAGAGCGTCCGGGCTGCCGAGCGGGTATACAAGCGTCCATCGGCACGGCATCGGCCATAACCGTTGTTGGCCGGGCTGGCTTCCAACTCCTATGCAGACGGGTTCCTGTTGGTGTGAACTCGAGACGATAAGGAGCGTCGGAGTCGCTGCACCCAGGCCACCCCGGAGATCAGCCTGGACGAACTGGCCGAGCTGCGCAGGCGCTGCTCAGTGAGGAGGACCGCCTGGTGCTGGAGCTTTGCCACGACATCGCCCGGGACAAGACGTTGGCGTGGCTGGAGGAGTCGGTCGCGGAGATCCGCTGGGGGAGCGGCGGCAAGCACCGGGCCCGGGTGAAGGACGGACTGATCGTCGCGGTGTTCCGGCACTACGAGTCCAGAGCCGGAAAGCCCCTGCTCCACGAACATGCGGTCGTCTCGATCCGTGCCCGGCGGCCGGACGACAAGGGGACGTGGGGCAACCTGTCGGCGGACTCGATGCTGGAGCACATCGTCGCCGCCGGCACGCTCTACTCCCTGTACTTCATGGAGGAGGTGTCCGCCCGGCTCGGGTGGGCCTGGGAGCCGCGTGAGGTGACGCCCGGCCGACGACCGGTCATGGAGATCGCGGGCATCGACTGGCGGCTCATCGGCTGGCAGTCGACCCGCCGCCAGCAGATCGAGGACGCGCTGTCCCTTCTCGTGGCCGACTACGAAGAGAGGCAGGGGCACCCGCCGGGGGAGCGGGCCGCCTACGCGCTGGACCGGCAGGCCGCCGACCGGACGCGCCCGCCGAAGCGCAAGGTGCCGCGGTCGCTGTCCGAGCTGCGCGAGCGATGGCGGGCCTCAGCGATCCAAGCGTTCGGCGCCTGCGTCGTCTACCGGCTGGCGAAGCGGGCACGGGCGGCGGCCGCAGCGGTGTGGGCGAGGGCGCGGCCGGTGGTCGACGTCGCCCTGGCCGCCGTCGACACCGTCGCCGTGGTGTATGTGATGCGCGGCGCGTTCAAGCGCCGGCACCTGCTCGCCGAAGCCCGACGCCACCTCGCCTACGCCCTGCGCGGCCGACCCCACCAGCCCGGCCTGGACAAACAGATCGTGCAGACCGTCGTCGACGACTACACCCGTCCGGCCGGCCGACGGATGATGACCGCCGACCTCCGCGCGCTGTAGCCGCGCGACACCGAGGACCAGGCCGTGGTGCGTCCGCTGACCCGCGCACGCACGAAGCCCCCGCATCGGATACGCGCGGCGCGGTGCTCGATGCGCGCGGCGCGCTGCATCGTCCGGCGGTGGCGCGCACTCGGTGCGCACCACCGCCATCCACGGTGCGCCCTACACGATGGTGAGGCGCACCGGGTGCGCACCGGCCGGTGCGGGGGTGCGCATCGAGGGCCTGGCCCAGGCCGACGGCTCCCATGTGCCGGAGGATGTCGGCGACGTCCTCTTGTCCTGGGTGAGGATCTCTTTGGTGATGCTGATGACGGCCTGGGCGATGCCCTTCGCCGTGTCCGGCCCAGTCTGCGCCCAAGTTGTGCAGGGTGGCCACGAAGACGCGTCCGACGGCCTGCAGGGCGAAGGAGTCGTCGCACGGATCCGGGTCGATGCCGCACAGCGCGGTGACCGGGACGACGATCCGCTCGGCGACGTCCACGAGCAGCGCGGGCATCCCCGGTTCGTCGGCGAGGAACTCGCCGGCGGCCTTGGTGTCGCCGGCCTGGACCGCCCGGAGGTATTTGAAGGCGCTGAACACCGCGTGCGGGGTCATCGGGGCGAGCGGCACAGCGGGGTTCTGAAACATAGACCGCTCCCCACCTACGGGCCGCCTCGCTGATCGCGGCGGCCTCAAGATCGATCCTCGGGGCGCGGGCCTGTGGATAGACTCCGGGCGCGGGGCGGGGGAGAGATCTCCGTCCTGCCGTTGCGACGTTGATCGGTAGTTGGCGAGCCGTGATCTGGCGACTGTGAGTTGAGGCCGTGCACCGAGATACGTACACACCGCGTACGCCCTGGTGTTGTGCTGGTGGCGTGAACGCACGCGTGGAGCCCCGTATCCGATCGGATGTGTGCGGACTGGATGGGATGGCCTCTGCGTACGAGGCGGATCGCCTTCTTCAGAACGTTCAGAGCGGCTCTCATCCGCTACTCCGACTCGCTCATCCGCACATGCGAAGTTCAGTGAAATAGCAGCGTGCCTGGAGGGCGAGCGAGCCGCTGCGAGGTTGCCGTACGGGCCGCCAACGCGAGACGCCGTTCGAGACGAAGCGGCACTCCCTACCGGAGGTTGCGCTATGGGATAGGTATCGTCCGCTCCGATGCCCTGGCCTGCAGTTCAGCAGGCCGCACGGAGGAGGATCACCATGGCCGGTCGCCGGCAGAGAACCGCGTCAGATGACGGATTCGCATCGCGGGCGCCGGAGGCTCCTCGGGCGAGCGCGCACGACACGGTGCGCCTCGCGCTGGTGATCGGTGCTCTGGGCGTGGTCTTCGGCGACATCGGAACCAGCCCGATCTACACCCTCCAGACGGTGTTCAACCCGAGCGACCCGCACCCCGTCCCGGTCACCACCCAGAACGTGTACGGGGTGGTGTCCCTGGTGTTCTGGTCGGTAGTGATCATCGTCCTGGTGACCTATGTGCTGCTGGCGATGCGCGCCGACAACGACGGCGAGGGCGGCATCATGGCGCTGATCACCCTGCTGCGGCGGTGGGGCTCGCAGCGGGGTGGGCGGGTCGCCGTCGTACTGGCTGCACTGGGCATCTTGGGTGCGTCGCTGTTCTTCGGCGACAGCATGATCACCCCAGCGATCTCGGTGCTGTCCGCGGTTGAGGGGCTGAAGGTCGTCGAGCCGTCGCTGGGCAGCGCTGTCGTGCCGATCACTGCGGTGATCATCGTGGTGCTGTTCGTGGTGCAGCGTAGAGGAACCGCGGCGGTGGGCCGGGTGTTCGGGCCGGTCATGATCGTCTGGTTCGTGGCCATCGGCGTGAGCGGTATCGACGGCATCGCCGACCACCCGCAGATTCTCGGTCGTTGCCCGCCCCTTAGACCGACCGGCAAATGGATCACTTGAGGCGCCGGGTGGTGGGGCGGTCGTCCCAGCGGTAGCGGGTCGTCGAGCGTCGGATGAGCACACGGAGCGTGACGAAAGATCCGACGGGCCGGATGCCCGCGCGGGCAGTGGCACAGGATCACACCAGCCGGAGCACCGGTCGGCTGTCCGGCATCCCCAGCAACTCCCTGACCCGCGGCATCGGCCAGGCCAGTTCCTGAGCCAGCTCTCGTACGCCCAGCCCGGTCTCCTGGACTGCCAGGTCGAAGGCCTGGGACAGCAGGACCGGCTGTTCCCCCTGGTAGCCGCTGACCGGCTCCCGCCGCCCTGCCCGACACGCGCGCAGGCGTCCGCGACCTGTCGCTGATGACCCTGCACTTCGCCGTCGCCGGCCGCGAGCACGAACTGGCCTGGCTCAGGGTCCGGGACGTCACCGAGGACCCCGAGGGCCGCTGGCTGATCGTGGACATCCGGGTCAGCAAGGTCGCCCCGCGCACGGTCGAGGTGCCCTACGGCTCACGCGCCCACCTCTGCCCGGTCCGGGCCTGGCGCAGGTGGAAGGAGACCGCCGGGCTGGACGCCGACCCGAACAGGTTCGCCTACCGCCGCCTGCACAACCGGTGGGGCACCGTCCTGCAGGCCGGATAGCGATCTTGGACAAACCCGTCTGATACCCCTGTCCGTTGCGGAGATCCGCCGCCTGATCGGACCGCTCTCCTCCGCCCACAGCACCTCACCCCCGACGCACCATCTGTGCTGGTCATGGTGGGGACGGCTCAGTCAGACCCGCGCCCGGCTGAGCCACTACAAACGCCGAGGTCAAACCCCACAACTGTGATTGCAGTACTAGGGCAAAAATATGGGCAAAACGTCCAACGAGTTCGCCGCCCTTCGGGACGGCGGACTCCTCGCACCGCGTGCTCGACCACTTAGCTGGTCTTTGAGGGTGTCGATGACGGACTCGATCCGTTGCCGGCGCCCGGGCGGCTGGCGGTGGGGCAGGTTCCATCCGTGACCGTGGCGGATAAATTGACGGTCGCGGGGAGGAGGTCGTGGCCGGGAGCCTTGAGAGTCGTGGTGACGTGCATGCAGAAGGCGATGTCTTGGCTGGTGACTTCGTAGTCACCAGCGTTGCTGTCGCTGTCGGGCTTCGCGATGCGTGTCACCGAGGGCGTGATCCCATGTGGTGGCCCCTTGCCCGACTCGTCGATGAGCCTTGCGATGTGGATCCGGAGGTCTTCGTCCGCGAACGTCGACTGTTTGCCCAGTTCCACAGCTGCCTGCTGCACTGCGGCTCTCAGGTCGCCCCTGTCCCAGTGTGTCTGCGTGTACAGCCAATACCACCCGATCAGTCCGGCCGCAAGGAGTAGGAGCGGCAGCCACACCCAAGGCGGGATGCGGATCTCTACCTTCGGACGCCGGGACTCCGGCAGGGCTGTGACGCTGCCTTGGTGCCACAGGGGAAGAGGCGGAGCAGAGGCGCCAGGGTCTGTCCACGCGGTGGGAGGCGGGTCGCTCGCAGGGGCCGGGCGAGGCGCAGTCGGATCAGGGGGACGCACCAGGACGAGATTGCCAGCGTTGTTGACCACCCGGCGCTGAGGTCGCGGCATATCGCGCACTGCGAGATCGCGTCGCACCTCGTCGAAGAGGTCGTCCAGGTTCAGCGCCACCGGCCCCCGCAGGGCCGCAAGCAGGGCGCCGGTAAATGCCGTGTGCGTCGCGCCTTCGGGCGCGTAGGCGACGGCGGTCGCGGAGGTGGAGGCGAGCGTGTAAGTGCCGGCAACGTCGATCTGCCCGGCGACCGTGCTGTGCCCGCTCGTCATCGCCTCGATGGCCCGTCCGGAGAAGCAGCAGTCCAGAACCAGCACCCGGATCGCCGCCGGGCTGTCGAGCAGTTCCTCCCGCAAGGTTTCGAACGGCAGCGCGGTCCAGCGGATGTCCGCGGTATCGGTGCCCGGCAGTGCGAGGTGGAGCCTGCCCCGCTCGTCCACCAGCCCGTGCCCGCTGTAGTACACGAACAGCAGGTCGGTCGCTTCCGCGGCGGCGCGGGCGAGGAGGGTACCTACCTCGCCCGCGGTGGCGGGATCAGCTGCGGTGATGCAATGGTCCACTGGCAGGGAGCCGGTGACCGGATCGGTGAGCACCTGCCGCAGGTCTGCGAGGTTGGCGCCGATGGCGGGCAGACTGGGCAGACCGGATCCGTCGGCGTGGGTGCCGGTGCCGATGAGAATGGCGCGCGAGCGGTCCGGGTCCGGCAACCGCGTCACTGCGGATTTCCCTCCGTTTCATCGCTGTTGAGCAGGCGCTCGATATCCCGCGCGAGCGCCTGCGGGTCGACGCCCTTGGCGTCCACCTCTACGGTGCGGCCGTCTCGCGTGCTCACCGTGATCCGCATGTCAGAGCGTCGCTGGCCGATCCAGGTGGACAGGCAGTTGGCGAGCACCGCGCCCATGCCTCCGGACCCGACGGCCACCGCGAGCGCATCCAGCGCTCCGCCCATCTCCCCCGGAGCGAGCGGGGACTGGAATGCCCGCACCCTGCCCCGCAGTCCGTCCTCATGACGTAACCAGTCCCTCAGAGACCGCAGTTCGTCTTCCGAACCTGATACGCGCAACCATAGTTCCCGTTCACCTTCGCTCATCACGGGTCCATCCTGGCCCATATTCCGTCCCGTCGGTCCTGGACTACGGAAAAGTGGATCAGCGAGGTCGGAGGGTGAACAAGCGGGCCAGAAGCTGTCCACGAACTGGGCGACGCTGGTGCAAGCGGCGTCGACCTGGCACTTCTGGGCCTAACCTGCGGGTTACGTGCTCCCCGGGTGTCTGAGCTAGGACTCCGGGCCGACACGACCGACGCGCCCAGATTCGCGGCATCAACTGTCCTAGATAGACCTTGGTAGCGCCCGACAACTTGGCCCAAGGCTCACCCAGGGGCAGGCTATCGCGACAGTCCAACGGCTGATGTGGCCTGCCCGGTCGCCGCTCCGGGAAGGGTCGATTCCTTCCAGAGGCCAAGCTCACGATACCCCGTTATAACGGGGCTGCATGGTCTACCCTGAACGGGTTGCCTCGTCCTCTCCGACCACGAGGCGGCCTCGCAGGGAGGCGCGATGATTCAGATCACTCTCGGCAAGAAGAAGGATGTCGACCCGATCAGTGATCCTCTCCAGCGCTCACAGATCGGCTGGAGCGACGGGCTGTCCGACCGTCAGCTCTACGAGATCGCCCGCGGAGTCTGGGTGATGCCCGGATCGCGCGTCGAGCGAGAGCGGTTCGCGGTCGTCAACGGTGGCGGGATCATCCGCCAGGCCATGGAGATCGACCGGCTTGTCGACGTGCGCGGTGGGCGACGGGCCTTCGAGGGGCGCATCCTCGGCCCCGGGCATCCGGTCCACGACCACTACGTCGGCAAGCCCGCCCCGAACGGCGCCCAGCAGAACCCCATCACCAACTTCGACTCCCCCCTGGGCAAACGCGAATGCAACTGCGGATGCGGCAGGCCCATCAGCCGGGGCGACTTCCTCCCTGGCCACGATCAGCGGGCCATCCACGAGAGGATCGCCCGCGTCGGAACAGTGAAGGACTTCATCACCTGGTTCGACCAGAGCTGGAAGCCGGATCAGGACCGGCAAGGCGATGCCGCCTGAGGAAATGCCAGCGAACCGGAAACTGCGGGACATCTGATGAGACAGCAGCACAAGCAGCAGGTCACCGCGGTCTGCAATGACAATGGCGGCGCGAACCTACACCAACGCCTGACCGAGGCGCCCGCGCCTCGACGGCTGTACACAGTCGGAACGCGCGAACGTGCCGCAGATGCCCAATCTGCGGCATGATGCTCGCCCACAATCCAAGGGCGGAGTCGTGAGCTCACGCCTGCACTGGATCACCGCGAGGGCCAGCACGTGACGGTGGAACGCAACCCGGTCCTACAAGGGCGAGATCTTCGCCAAGTTCCTCGTCCTTGCCGGTGAACACGGTTACGGCCCTGCCGGCCCTCTGCCCGTCCAACCCGATTGACCGGCGGGCACACTGGTCATCGGTGAACCCAGCCGCCACGGCAGACACGACACCTCCTCCAGCGGCCCGTCCGGAGGAACCACACGATGCGGCTCCAACAACGGCAACGGCACACTGCGCGGCACAGCCCGCTCCTCGGACTGCGCCAGCCGCGTCACGACCGGCACCGTATTGCGATGCGCCATCAGCCACGCCTCCAACCCGCGATGCCCCGTCGGCCATCTCCTCACGCAACCCCAGCCGCCCGCCCACCCACTCCGGTGAAGGCCGGCCCCGGCGGCGCGATGACGGATGAGGTCGGCGTCATCACCGGCGACCTCACCGTCGCCACCCGCCTGCTGCCCGACGGGCGCGCCGGCATCACCATCCAGTACACGGACGCAGACGAGTGGTACGTCCTCACAGGCAGCACCGTCCGGGTGCCGCCGGAGGGCCTAGCCGCCTTGCACGAGCAGATCCTGGGACGGGTCCGCCACGGCGGCGCCGAAGCCCCGCGCTGAACGGGCAAAGCCCCTCAGGAGCCACCGGCCATGGCGCCTGCCTCACCCTCCCGGGCGGCATGCCTGTGCCTTCAGGCCGGCCGCGGTGAGCCCCCAGAAGAACTACCGCAGCGAAATCCTGACGCCTCCGAGGTGATCGACCGGCGTCTCGGCATCCCTCATCTGTGGCCCCTGGCACCGGAGACATGGAACGAGGACACCTTCTACGGGCTGATCGAGCGCCGCATGCGGGGGTGGCCCACCAGGTCGTGGAATTGCTGCCGAAGGAGAGGACCTCGGGCGCCTGGTCGCCGTCACTGACGACGCCCGCAGCGCACTGGTGCACCGCGCCCTCAACGACAGCGCCCCAGCCATCACCACCCGGATCCGCCACGCCATCGCCCTCTTCCGGGGACGCGACACGTCAGCCGAGAGCAAGCGATCGGCGATCGTCACCCTCGCGGGCACCCTCGAAGAACGCCGCGCCCTGATCAAGGAGCAGGTCGGCAAGCCCGACGAAGGGGCGCTGTTCGAGATCGCCAACCGCTACGACCTGCGCCACCGCAGGGCCGACCAGCGCGGCGACTACGACGAAGCGTTCCTGGACTGGATCTTCTGGTGGTACCTCGCCACAGTGGAGCTGACCAACCGGCTGATCGTGGCGCGGAACCTCACCTGAAACGACGGATCGACCGCGGCCAGCACGCCGCCGTCGACCTGGCCCCGGGCGGATCACCGTGGCACCTCTCCTTGCCGACGTAGGCAGAGCCCTGTCGAATGTTCCCCGCTCAACAGCCCTGCCCGGGTGGGGGACTGGCGTCCTCGTACCGCCACGCTACTGAGCAGGGCCACCCTGATGATCAAGCGCCGCCGGAGCGGAACCCACGCGAACAAGCCTCCAGGTGTGCGAGCACGCTCGATCGAGCCGCAGGGACCATGAGTTTTCTCAGGCCCCGGGAAGGCGGGCGGATCAGCGCAGGCCGGCGAAGAGGTCGTTCTCGGGCACGGCCGCGCCGGTGGTGTCCTGGACACGTACGAAGGTCTCGACGCCCATCAATTCGGTGAACCTTTTCCGGCCCATTTTGAGGAAGAAGATGTTCTCGCCCTGACTGGCGTGCGCGGCCAGCGCATCAAACTTCTGACCGCCGAACGCGGTGGTGTCCACCCAGGTGGTGATCTCCTCGTCGCCCTCTCTGTCAAAGTAGGTTGAGTCAGGCATACTGGATGATTCATTGAGTCGAGGGCGGAGAAGGAGTAGTGCCCGGGTGGCCAGCACGAATGA
>NZ_JBIAXG010000067.1:0-34968 GCF_042896465.1 Streptomyces sp. NPDC001292 | reverse complement strand
AGCAGGCCGAGCGGTTCGGAGGCGGTGACCAGGTCCCGCAGCGGATGGCGGGCGAGGACCGCGTCCACCTCCGGCGTCAACGCCGCCGCCAGCCGCGTCATCACCGGCAGCGAGTCGTCCTGGAGCGCCGCCGCGGCGGCGAGCACGGTGTCCCGCTCCGGCCCCTCCGGCACTCCGGTCGCCGCCCGGGTGTGCAGGGCGGCCCCCTCCTCCAGTACCAGCCCGGCGTCGATGCCGGCCGGGACCTTGACGTGGGCGGTGCGGCGCCAGGTGGCGACCGGATCCGCCCATGCCTCCACCTGGTACGTCCAGCGGCCGACCGCACCCGGAGTGACCTCGGCGCCCCAGCGGTCGGTGCCGGGGGCCAGCTCGCGCATCGGCGTCCACGAGCCGGGCCGGCCCTCCGGATCCGTCAGCACCACGTTCGCGGCCACCGCGTCATGGCCCTCGCGGAACACGGTGGCGGTGACAAGGAACGTTTCTCCCGCGACCGCCTTGGCGGCTCGCCTGCCGCCCTCCACGGCCGGACGGACGTCCCGTACCGGGATGCGGCCGATCATCGGGGCCGGACTCGGGGTCGTACTCGAGGCCTGGCTCGGGGCCGAACTCATGGGTGTCACCTCCACCGTGCTCGAGGCCGGGCTCGCGCCCGGCCGGGGATGGGGTCGTGCCGGGCGGGGCCTACCTCCCGGCGCGGGAACGTCTCTGGGCCGCCTTCGGCGGGCCCCGGCGGGGGACGGCGCTCCGGTGCGGCCGGCCGCCCTGCTCCCGCAGGTACGTGACGAGGCTGGTGCACAGATAGCGTTCGGCGGCGTCCGCGGCCTCCCGGGCGCAGCGCTTCCCCATCAGTACGCAGAGGGTGTAGCCCGAGTCCTCGAAGGTGGACCGCACCCGGCGGTCGTCGGGCGACGCGAGCATCGCGCGTTCCCATGCCCGGTAGCGGCGCAGATGCCGGGCGACTTCGGCTTTGGCGGGTAGCAGCATGGCGCCGTTCACCTTTCGGATGCGCTCGATGGGCTCGTTCCCCCGACAGCCGGGGCGGCGACCGCGCACGTGGGGGCAGCGGTCCCGTTGACGGCGCTCGAGTCTTCACTCATGGTGCACGTTCAACGACACAGCGTCCTGTTGGAGCTTCAACAAGCTCGCTGACCTGCTCGTGTTGCACGAATGGCGTAGCGCGCGCACTGTGGATTCGACTCAGAGGCAACACTTGCTCACGCTTCGTGTTCGGGCCCCTCGCACCTGTGGGAGGGAGCGTGGGCCTCGCCGGTGAGGAGCCAACGACGATGAAGACCGCAGTGCCCTGTTACTACCACCTCGACGTGGAAGTCAGCCCGGAACGGGTCGGGCAGGTCAGGCGCATCCTGGCCGCGCACCTTCGTTTCTGGGACCTGGAGGACCTCGTCGAGCCCGTGTGCGGGGGTGCCGAGATGCTGCTGAAGGCCATCGACGAGCACGCCACCGACAAGCACACCTCGATCGAGATGTGGTGGACCGGCCAGCACCTGATCACCGCCGTCGGGGAGAACAACCACGACCTGCGCCCCGACCAGGACCTGCGCGGCTGCCTGGCCCGCATCGCGGCGACCAGTGACGGCTGGGGCTGCTGCGCCTCCGAGACCGGCAGCAAAGTCATCTGGTTCTCGCAGCGGGCCCGCGCCGGGGTGCGCGTCCCGCTGGTCCCGACGGCTCCGGCCCCGACCCTGCGCGAGGGGCTGAAGACGCCGCGCGAGATGCCGGTCGCGGCTCTGGCCTCTCCGCTCAGCGCTCCGCAGGGCGTGCTGGAAGCCGCCCGGTGACCGGGCGAAGGCGCCGGAAAGGGGTACCCGCGTGGAGCGGGTACCCCTACCCGCTGGGGGCGGCGTACGACGGCAAGGGCACCAACTTCGCGCTGTTCAGCGAGGTGGCCGAGCGCGTCGACCTCGTCCTGGTGGACGACGCCGGCACCCATCGCGGCGTGCCGCTGACCGAGGTCGACGGCTTCGTGTGGCACGGCTATCTGCCCGGTGTCGGGCCGGGGCAGCGCTACGGATACCGGGTGGACGGGCCCTGGCACCCGTCCGCCGGCCACCGGTGCAACCCGAGGAAACTGCTCCTCGACCCCTATGCCAGGGCGGTGGACGGGCAGATCGACAACCACCCCTCCCTGTACGAGCGGGCCGCGCACGGCCCGGACCCGGCCGACAGCGCCGGGCACACCGTGCTGGGTGTGGTGACCGACCCCGCCTTCGACTGGGGCGACGACCGCCCACCGCGGCGGGCGTACTCCGACACCGTGATCTACGAGGCACACGTACGCGGCCTGACCCGCACCCATCCCGAGGTGCCGCCCGAACTGCGCGGCACCTACTCGGGGTTGGCGCACCCGGCGGTGATCGAGCACCTGACCTCGCTGGGCGTGACGGCGGTCGAACTGATGCCGGTCCACCAGTTCGTGCACGACGGCGTGCTCCAGGGCCGGGGCCTTTCCAACTACTGGGGCTACAACACCATCGGCTTCTTCGCGCCGCACAACGGCTACGCCGCCGGCGGAACGCGCGGGCAGCAGGTCGCCGAGTTCAAGTCGATGGTCAAGGCGCTGCACGCGGCGGGGCTCGAGGTGATCCTCGACGTGGTCTACAACCACACCGCCGAGGGCAACGAGAAGGGCCCGACGCTCTCCTTCCGGGGCATCGACAACGCCTCGTACTACCGCCTGGTCGACGGCGACTGGGCGCATTACTACGACACCACGGGCACCGGCAACAGCCTGCTGATGCGCCACCCCTACGTATTGCAGCTGATCATGGACTCGCTGCGGTACTGGGTCACCGAGATGCACGTCGACGGCTTCCGTTTCGACCTCGCGGCCACGCTGGCCCGGCAGTTCCACGAGGTGGACCGGCTGTCGGCGTTCTTCGACCTGATCCAGCAGGACCCGGTGATCAGCCGGGTGAAGCTGATCGCGGAGCCGTGGGACGTCGGCGAGGGCGGCTACCAGGTGGGCAACTTCCCGCCTCTGTGGTCGGAGTGGAACGGCCTGTACCGGGACGCCGTACGGGACTTCTGGCGCGGCGAGGAGCACACGCTCGGCGAGTTCGCCTCCCGGCTGACCGGCTCCGCCGACCTGTACGCCCACAACCGGCGCCGGCCGCGCGCCAGCGTCAACTTCGTGACCGCGCACGACGGGTTCACGCTGCTCGACCTGGTGTCGTACAACGACAAGCACAACGAGGCCAACGGCGAGGGCAACCGGGACGGCGAGAGCGCCAACCGGTCCTGGAACTGCGGGGCCGAGGGGGACACCGGCGACCCGGCCGTCCTTGAACTGAGGGCACGCCAGCAGCGCAACTTCCTTGCCACACTGCTGCTTTCGCAGGGCATTCCGATGCTGTGCCACGGCGACGAGCTGGGGCGCACCCAGGGCGGCAACAACAACGCCTACTGCCAGGACAACGAGGTCTCCTGGGTCGACTGGCGGCTGACCGACGAGCAGCGTGAGCTCGCGGACTTCACGCGGTACCTGATCGGCCTGCGCAGCGCCCATCCCGTGCTGCGCCGGCGCCGCTTCTTCCAGGGGGAGACGGCGACCCGGGACGACCAGCCGCTGCCCGACCTGGTGTGGCTGCTGCCGGACGGCCGCGAGATGGCGGAGGAGGACTGGCAGCGCTCCGACGCGCACTCCGTCACGGTCTTCCTCAACGGCGACGCCATCGCCGAACCCGACCGGCAGGGCCGTCCCGTGGTGGACGACTCCTTCCTCCTGCTGCTCAACGGCTACTGGGAACCGGTCGATTTCCGCCTGCCCGGCCCTGCCTACGGCGACCGCTGGACCACCCTCCTCGACACCGCCGAACCCCTGGGTCCCCCGGACGAGGCCGAGCACAAACCCGGCGGCACCCTCCGCGCCGACCCCCGCAGCCTGATCGTCCTGTCCCGCCCCCCGAAAACCCCCCGCTGACCACATGGGCGTCGCGCGGCGGGCCGGCCGTTCAGGCCTCGCGGCGGGAGGTCACCGTGAACTGGGCGCCGTCCGGGTCGCGGAGTACGGCCTCGTCGGGGCCCTCGCGCAGGACGCTGCCGCCGTGGGCCTCGGCGGCGCGGGCGCAGGCGGCCACGTCGGCCACCCGGAAGTGGATCTGCCAGTGCGGGCGGATCGTGGGGTCGGGCGCCGCCTCCAGCGCGCCGGACTCGATGCGCGCCACGACCTCGCCGTGGCTGCGCAGCACGACCTCGTCGCCCTCGTAGCGGACCTCGCAGCAGCCGGGCTGCCGTGAGGCCCAGTCCAGGACCTCGCCGTAGAAGATGGCGGCGTCGAAGGCGTCGCGCGTGTGCAGCCGGATGAAGGCCGGCGCGGCCTTGCGCCAGGTCTCCCAGTCCGTGAGGAGGTCGCCCTCCCAGATCCCGAAGGTCGCGCCGTCCCGGTCGGCCAGCAGCGCCGCGCGCCCCGGCGGGAAGGAGATCGGGCCGACCGCGGCCGTACCGCCGCGTTCCTGCACCCGTGCGACGGCCTGGTCGGCGCTGGGCACGGCGAAGTACGGCGTCCAGGCCACCGCCATCTGCCACATCGCGGCCACCGCGCCGATCCCCGCGACCGGGGCGCCCTCCGCCAGCGCGATGCGGAAGTGGTCGCCGAGCCTGGCCGGACGCCACTCCCAGCCCAGCACCGCCCGGTAGAACTCCTCCGTGGCCTGGAGATCGCGGCTGGTCAGGCTCACCCAGCAGGGTGCGCCGCACACCGAGTGCGTGGAGACGACGTCGGGGGTACTGCCGGAAGGTGTCCTGTCGTGGTTCATGGCCCGTCCTGGTCGTGTCAGACCGGTTTCCACCAGCCTGACACCAGTGTCCGACCGGCGCGCGGAAGACGCCTGCCGAGTACCCGCCGGGCGTCGCCGAAACGGCGCGGGACGCGACCCCCCCGCACGGGAGGCACGCCGCCGCGAGGCTCACCCGGCCTCGGCGAGCAGTTCCTCACGCAGATGGGCGAAACACCCGCTGAGCAGGCGCGAGACGTGCATCTGCGAGATGCCCAGCTGCTGCGCGATCCGGCTCTGCGTCATGCCCCGGAAGAACCTGAGGTACAGGATGGTGCGCTCGCGTTCGGGCAGCGCCTCCAGACAGGGCCTGACCGCCACCCGGTCCACGACCAGGTCGAACCGCGCGTCGGCCTCGCCCAGCCCGTCGCCCAGCGCGTAGCCGTCCGTACCGGGGACCTCCGCCTCCAGCGACAGCGCGGCGAAGCAGTCCAGGGCCTCCATCCCGGTGTGCACGTCGCTCACGCTCAGGTGCGCGTACTCGGCGATCTCGGCCACGGTCGGTGTCCGGCCGGGCGTGGTCTGCGCCAGCTCCTTCGTGGCGCGCCGTACACGGTTGCGCAGGTCCTGGACCCGGCGCGGCACGTGCAGGGTCCACATGTGGTCGCGGAAGTGCCGCTTGATCTCTCCGGTGACCGTCGGCACGGCGTACGCCTCGAACGCGTAGCCGCGCGCCGGATCGTAGTGGTCGACGGCCTTGACCAGGCCCAGCGCGGCCACCTGGTACAGATCCTCCAGGGCTTCGCCGCGCCCGCGGAACCGTACGGCGATCCGCTCTGCCATGGGCAGCCACACCTGTACCAGCTCGTCCCTCAGCGCCTTGCGCTCGGCCCCGTCGGGCATACGGGCGAGCCGCTCGAACGCCTCGGCGGTGTCGGGGGCGTCGTCGTGCGGATGGGCCTTCGTTCTGCCGGTGGTACGCATGCGCTGCGCCTCCCTCAGCAGGTGCTGGATGGACGGACACCTTGGGAGGCGCGGGGCTCGGACCGTACGGAGAGATGAACATCGGGGCCCGGCGCGCCGGCTCCCACGGACGTGCCTCCTGTCCGAAGCACTGGACTCGGGATTCCCGAAGTCGGCGATTCCAAAACTGTTCCGGGAATGCGGTGACGGTATGCGACCGTACGAATGTCAATTGTTGTCCAGAATCCGGAGAATCGCCACCGGAGGAAATGCAGGCATTTCAATGACGGTTCGAATGCGGATGTGCCCGCCGGTTCCGCGCCGTGCCGAACCTGCCTCCGGACTCGCCTCCGCACCCGCCGCCGTGTCCGGGCATCCTTGACCGTCTTTTTGGGGGTGATTACCTCTCCTACAGAGATAGTCTGACAGACGTGACCCCGGAGACCTTCTCCGAAGAGCTGGCCGACGCCCTCGTCGGCGTGCAGCGGCTGATCCGGCGCCGGCTGCGCGCCGGGATGACCGTGACACGGTCGCGCGGCGCCGAGATCGAGCTGCTGCGCCTGGTCGAGGGCCGCCCCGGCATCGGCGTCTCGGAGGCCGCCAAGGAGTTGCACCTGGCGGGCAACTCCGTCTCGACACTGGTCAACCAGCTCGTCCGGGACGGTCAGCTGATCCGTGAGACGGACGCCGCCGACCGGCGGGCCGCGCGCCTGCTGCTGACGGAGGCGGCCAGGACCCGCCTGCGCGAATGGCGGGAACGCCGCGCGGCCCTCGTACGCCATCAGGTGGACCGGCTCGACGACACGGACCGGGAGACTCTGCGCGCGGCGATCCCCGCTCTGCGCAGACTGGCCGAGAACCTGCGCGAGGAGGCCGATCGCCCATGACCCGGAACGCTGCCGCCGAGCCGGCCGACGACGCGGTCGCCTGCACCCGGCTCGCCTACGCCTTCGGCGACACCAACGCCGTCGACGGCGTGGACCTGTCCGTGCGCCCGGGCGAGGTGTTCGGGCTGCTCGGCCCGAACGGCGCCGGGAAGACCACGGCGATCCGGTGCATCACCACCCTCCTGCCGGTCCCCGCCGGCATGGTCCGCGTCTTCGGCCACGACGCCGCCGCCGACCGCATGGCGGTGCGCCGCCTGCTGGGCTACGTCCCGCAGCAGTTGTCCGCCGACGCCGCCCTCACCGGCCGGGAGAACGTCACCCTGTTCGCCCGCGTCTTCGACGTCCCGCGCCGGGAACGCGCCGCCCGGGTCGGCCAGGCGCTGGCCGCGGTCGGTCTGGCCGACGCCGCCGACCGGCTGGCGAACACCTACTCCGGCGGCATGGTCCGCCGCCTCGAACTCGCCCAGGCCCTGGTCAGCTCACCCCGACTGCTGATCCTCGACGAGCCGACGATCGGCCTGGACCCGATCGCCCGCACCGGGGTCTGGGAGCACATCAGTGTCGTCCGCGCCGCCACCGGCATGACGGTCCTGATGACCACCCACTACATGGACGAGGCCGACACGTACTGCGACCGGGTCGCCCTGATGCACCGCGGCCGCATCCGGGCCCTCGGCACCCCGGCCGAGCTGCGCGAGGGACTCGGCGAGCGCCGCCGCGCCCAGGGCGCCCCGGCCACGGACCCGCTGCCCACGCTGGAGGACGTCTTCCGCGACGTGGCCGGCAGCGGCCTCGACGACACCTCAGGAGACTTCCGCGATGTCCGAAGCACCCGCCGCACCGCGCACCGCGTCGGCTGACGCCGTCCGCGCCGACGACATCGGCCTGCTGCTGCGGCCGCCGCAGCCCCGCGCCGGCTGGCGGCTGCTGCCTGCCCGGGTTGTCGCCATGTGCGCGGTGGAGCTGCAGAAACTCCGCCACGACCGCACCGAGCTCTACACGCGCGCGGTGCAGCCCGCCCTGTGGCTGCTGATCTTCGGTCAGACGTTCACCCGCATCCGGGCGATCCCCACCGGCGGCATCCCGTACATCGACTTCATGGCACCGGGCATCATCGCCCAGTCCGCCATGTTCATCGCCATCTTCTACGGCATCCAGATCATCTGGGAGCGCGACGCGGGCGTCCTCAACAAGCTCCTGGTCACTCCGACCCCGCGCTCCGCCCTGGTCACCGGCAAGGCGTTCGCGGCCGGTGTGAAGGCGCTGATCCAGGCGATCGTCGTGGTCGTCATCGCCGCCCTGCTGGGAGTGGCGCTGACCTGGGACCCGCTGCGGCTGCTCGGTGTCGCCGTGGCCGTCGTCCTCGGCTCGGCGTTCTTCGCCTGCCTGTCGATGACCATCGCCGGCATCGTGCTCAGCCGCGACCGGCTGATGGGCATCGGGCAGGCGATCACGATGCCGCTGTTCTTCGGCTCCAACGCCCTCTACCCGGTCGCCGTCATGCCCGGCTGGCTCCAGGCCGTCAGCAAGGCCAACCCGCTGAGCTATCAGGTCGACGCCCTGCGCGGGCTGCTGCTCGGCACCCCCGCGCACCTGGCCGCCGACTTCGCCGTCCTCGTCGTGGCCGCCGCGCTCGGCATCACCGCGGCCTCCGCCCTGCTCGGCCGGCTGGCCCGCTGACGGCGCCGGCGAACCCCCGTCCGCGCCCCCGTCGGAGTGATGTGCGGCACGCCCCGGGGATCGCCTCGACGGCCCGCCGGCGAATTCCTCCTGTCCACGGCTTGATCAGCGATCAAAGACGGTGAATTCCCCGGCCACGGCGCATTCCGCACATTTGACAGTGCGCTGAGCGCGCGGATAGGAAACAGCTCTTGGAAGTCGAGAGGTGCATTGTGTACGAGCCGAACGTGGTCGGGGACTGGCAGGAGTACGAGGAGCATGCCGGTCTGCGAGTCCGCGTCCACCGACTGGAGCGGTCCGAGCCGCCGCGGGGGCGCGACGAGGCCGCCGAGGGGCTGACGTACTTCCGCCTCCGCGTCACCGTGGAGAACCGCGGCACGCGGCGTTTCGGCGTCCACCTGGAGGACGGGCAGATCGACGTGCGGATCGGCCCCGACGGGGAGGGCGCGTTCGTCGACTGGCGCAACTCGCAGTTCATCGAGGGCTACGACGTCTATCCGCTGCGCCGGGTCACGGCGGTGCTGTACGCGGCGGGGCCGGAGGCCGCCCTGTCCCGGATCGACGCGCAGATCCAGCTGCGGGTCGACGACGAGTGGACCTCTCGCGCGCTGTGGACCGGCTGCGTCGACGGGCACGAGGAGTCCGCCGGGACCGGCACGCACGCGGCCGGCGGGCCGGGCGGGCTGGCGCACCAGATCAGCTCCTTCCTGCGCGACCAGGCGGGACCGGGAACCGCGGGCTGATCCCGCCGCGCCCCCGTGGCGCTCCGTCGTATCCCGGCGCCCCGCGTCGTATCCCGTCGCGCCCGCGTCGT
This sequence comes from Streptomyces sp. NPDC001292, assembly GCF_042896465.1. Classification (NCBI taxonomy): domain Bacteria; kingdom Bacillati; phylum Actinomycetota; class Actinomycetes; order Kitasatosporales; family Streptomycetaceae; genus Streptomyces; species Streptomyces sp. NPDC001292. The sequence continues at coordinate 25,891 of NZ_JBIAXG010000067.1, read as the reverse complement.
CAGTGCGGAATGCCGTCGATGATCTCCCGGGCGCCCTGGCGGAGCAGGGCGACGGCGACCGACGTGCCGAGTGTGGCCGCGTCCAGTCGGCCCGCCCACTCGTGGGCGTTCAGCCGGATCTTTCCGTCGGGGGTGAACACACACGCCCGCAGCGAGAGTTCCCCACCGCGGTCGACGCGCGCGTACCCGGCGATCGGGCTGTTGCAGTGCCCCTGGAGCACATGCAGGAGCATGCGCTCCGCGGTGGCCGCGCGATGGGTGCCGGGGTCGCCGAGCACGCCGACCGCCTCGATGAGTTCGCCGTCGCCCTCCCGGCACTGCAGGGCGAGGATGCCGGCGCCGATCGGCGGCATCATCGCCTCCGGGGACAGCACCTCACTGATGACGTCCGCACGCCCGATGCGCTCGAGCCCGGACACGGCGAGCAGGAGCGCGTCCGCCTCCCCCGCGGCCAGCTTCTCCAGCCGCCGGTTGGCGTTGCCCCGGAACGGCACGCACTCGAGGTGCGGGTGGGTGGCCGCGAGCTGGGCGGTGCGGCGCACCGCGGACGTGCCGACGCGGGTGCCGGCCGGGAGCTCGTCCAGGGTGAGCCCGCCGGGGTGGACGAGGGCGTCGCGGACGTCGTCCCGCTTCAGGAACGCGGCGAACGTCGTGCCGGCCGGCAGCGGCCGGTCGGCGGGCACGTCCTTCAGGCAGTGCACCGCGAGATCAGCCTCGCCGGCCAGCAGCGCGGCGTCGACCTCCTTGGTGAAGGCGCCCTTGCCCTCGACCTTGGACAGATCGCCCAGCCACTTGTCACCGGTGGTCCGCACCGGGACCACCTCGGTGCGCACACCGGGGTGCGCGGCGGCCAGTTCGGCGCGGACCCGTTCCACCTGGGCGAGCGCCATGGGGGAGTCGCGGGAGACGATGCGGATCAGTTCGGTGACGGACATGCGGGACACGATAGACCTCGCTGCGGGCGGTCGGCGCGGCTGTTCGGCCGCCGGTGTGGGGACTTGACGTCCCGTCACCCCTCTGGGGCGTCGGGCAGGTCCTCCACCGCGGCCTCCTCGGGGCTGAGGTCGGGGCGCAGCCGCAGCCAGGAGGGCTGGCGCAGCATCCCGGCCCGGGTGCGCACGCTGTAGCGGACCTCGCCGACCAGGCGCGGCAGCACCCAGTGCGCCCCGCGCACCGGCGGTACGGGGTCGAAGGGGCACACGTCGGTCGCCAGGGCCGCGAGCAGCGCGGCGAGATCTGACCGCTCCGCCTCGCTCCAGCCCGTGCCCACACTGCCGACGTAGCGCAGCCGCCCGCCCGCGCGCCGGCCCATCAGGACGGCGCCCGGCAGGCCCGTCAGCCGCCCCTTGCCGGGCAGCCAGCCACCCACGAGGACGTCCTCGCTGCGCATGTTGCGGATCTTGATCCAGGCCCGGGAGCGCACCCCCGGCTCGTACACCGAGTCCAGCCGCTTGCACACCAGGCCTTCCAGGCCGTGCTCGCGGGTGGCGGCCAGGGCCTCGGCGCCGTGGCCGACGACCGCCGAGGGCGTCGACCAGTACGGACCCGTCAGCCCGAGGTCCTCCAGGCGCTCGCGGCGCCGGAGGTAGGGGAGCGCGAGCAGCGGGCGCGCGCCCAGGTGCATCACGTCGAACAGGACGAGGTGGACGGGGACCTGGGCGGCCCGGCGCGCCGCCCGGCCGGGGGCGTGGGCCAGCCCCATGCGCACCTGGAGCAGCTGGAAGCTCGCCCGGCCCTGTTCGTCCAGCGCCAGGACCTCCCCGTCCAGGATCGCGGGCGTGGCGCCGAGCGCCCGGCCGAGGGGCCGCAGTTCGGGGTAGGCGGCGGTGATGTCCTCACCGGAGCGGGCCCGCAGCAGCAGCCCGCCGTCGCCGGGCAGATAGGCCACCACGCGCTGGCCGTCCTGCTTCGTCTCGTACGCCCACCGCGCGTCCTGAGCGGCCGGCGGGAGCGAGCCGGGCGTGGCGAGCATGGGCTGGATCAGCGGCAGGGTCACGGCAGAGGTGTCGACGAGCCGGCATGCCGCCACGCGCGTCGTCCGGCACATTCCCCTGAACGGTCGCCCCCATCCGCGGCGGCCGGTGCGAGGGCTCGACGCGCCCCGGCGAGAGGCCCTGTCGCCGGGGGCGGAGAACGCTGACACGATCGGCGGAGACCGTTACGACCACCTTACGACGACCATTTCGGAGCGCGGGGATGACGACGGACACGGGCACAGCGGGCGGGCGGCGGGCCGGCGGGATCGAGGTGAGGCCGGTCGCCGGGCACATCGGAGCCGAGATCACCGGAGTGGATCTGGCCGGGAAGTTCGACGACGCCGTGGCCGCGGAGATCCGGGCGGCGGTGCTGCGCTGGAAGGTGGTGTTCTTCCGCGGGCAGCGGCTGGACCACGCCTCCCACGTGGCCCTCGCCCGCCGCTTCGGTGAGCCGGTGGTCCTGCGGCGGCGCGGCGGTGCGTCACCGCCGGACGTCCCCGAGGTGGAGACCACCGCGGACCGGCTGGAACTGGGCGGGCGGTTCGGCATGGACCACGAGGAGTGGCTGCGCCGCCGCCGGCACACGCTGCTGCGCGGCTGGCACTGCGACCACGGCGCCCGCGTCGACCCGCCGGCCGCGACGATCCTGCGCGCCGAGACCGTCCCGCCGTACGGCGGCGACACCACCTGGTCCAACCTGGCCGCCGCCTACGCCGGGCTGTCGGCGCCGGTGCGCGCCTTCGTCGACGGGCTGCGCGCCGAGCACCGCCTCGGGGTCGGCTACCAGCCGCGGCCCGGGGACGACGCGTACGTCCGCCATCTGATGAGCCATCAGATCGCCACGGTGCACCCGCTGGTACGCGTCCATCCCGAGACGGATGAGCGGCTGCTGTTCGTCAACGGCTACTACGTCGAGCAGATCGAGGGCCTCTCCCGAGCCGAGAGCGCGGCGATCCTGGAGATGCTGCTGGAGCAGGCGGTCCGGCCCGAGTACACGGTCCGGTTCCGCTGGGAGCCGGGCAGCGTGGCGTTCTGGGACAACCGGGCCACCATCCACCTGGCGCCCGGCGACAGCGCTCACCTCGGCTTCCCGCGGATCATGCACCGGGTGATGCTCGCCGGTGACGTACCGGTCGGAGTGGACGGCAAGCCGTCCGAGCCGGTCACCGGCAGCGCACCGGGCCGCTGGTGACCGGCTCGCGCGCGGCCGGTGCGTCGCCCGTCAGGTCAGGGGGATGGTGACCTCGTCCTCGACGGGCGGGTCGACCTCCTGGGCGCGTCCGCCGGTCGCGGCGAAGCAGCGCAGCCGGACCGCCTCCCCGGTGACGTCCAGACGCAGGAACGACTTGAAGAACGGCGGGCTGAACGTGGCCGAACCCGGCGAGAACAGCTGGGTGTAGAGCTTGCGCACCGGAAGGCGGAAGCGGGCCCGGCGCTCCGGGCGGCGGCCGGCGCCGAGCAGGCTCGCCACCAGGCGGACGCGCCGGGTGACCCGAACGGGCGCGCCCCCGGGACGGACGGACGGGACGCCGAGCCGCTCGGCGACGACGGCCATCGCCTCGGCCTCGCTGAGCGTGAAGAAGCGGCGCAGCCGCAGCCGGTGGGCGTACACCCTGCTGTAGAAGGCCAGGGAGTCGCCGCGCAGCGGATAGCAGCGGAAGTCCGACTCGGTGACGTTCGCGACGGACACGCGCGGGATGGTGTGGGTGGCGTGCATGAACGCGCCTCCGCCGCCGGAGACGACGTACTGGACGGTGCGGCCGTCCACGTCGACCGGGTAGCGCTGGTAGTTGTGGATGTCGCCGCCTATCGCCGCCACGTAGCGGTGCGCCGGGTCGCGCACGATGTCGTCGACGGTGCCGCCGCCCTCGATGGGACAGGGGTGGTGCTCGCCGTCCACGTACAGCGGTGATCCGGTGAGGAGGATCTTCGGGCGGGGCCCTCGTGAGACCTCCCGCAGCCAGGCGCCCTGCTCGGCGTCGATCGTGCCGAGCAGGCCGGTGTCGATGCCGACGATCCGTACCGGACCGGCGTCGATCGCCCAGTACGGGCCGGGCTGGACGGCCAGTTGGCCCGGCCGCGACCTCAACTTCCTTGCCTCGGCGAAGCGTTGCTCGTCCACCGGACGCGGCCGGTGCCACAGCAGCGCACGCCACCAGGCGCGGCCGAGCGGCCGGGGCCTCGGCTCGGGCGGCAGCGGCGGGGCGTCGTCGCAGAAGACGCGCATGAAACCGCCGAGGTCCTCGTACCAGTCGTGGTTCCCGGGTATCGCGTAGATCGGGGCCGGATAGTCCTGGTACGGGCGGAAGAACTTGGTGCCGTAGTCGTCGGTGCTCCCGACCGGGTAGATCACGTCACTGGCGATCACGGCGAACGACGTTCCCTGACCGGCCTTCAGCAGACCCGGTAAGACGGCGTACTGAGAATCGTCGCCCGCGCCGGTGTCCCCGACGACCAGGAAGGAGAAGTGGTCGCCCTCCGGTCGCCGTATCACTTTGTCCGCCGGGGCGCCGGCCGCCGCCCGCTGCGCCACCCATCGGGCCCGGGTGCGGCCCGTGGGATCCCCGAACCAGGAGGCGACCACCCCGTTGCGGGCGGCCCAGAGGACGCGCGGGTCGAGCCAGGACAGCTTCCGCACCCTGGCGGGCAGTAACTGCCGGTACGAGCCGGGTTCGGCGGCCGTCCAGCCGGCGCCTTCGACGGTATCGCGTGAGGAGTCAGACACGCGGTGCACCGTAACAACGATCACGCCCTGCGTACGAAAGGGGTCCGGCGATCCCGTCGCCGGACCCCTCTGGGCCAACTCGCTTGCCAATCCAGGGAATCGAGGATGAGGTAGGCCGGATGCGGACTGCCGTCGTGCACCAGGGACTCCTGGTCGCCGACGTCGTCGAAGGCGAACGCGTACGCCTTGGTGTCGGCCATCCGGTCATGGATGATCCACGCGCAGTGGTTGGTCACCGGGTTCTGGTAGAAGTTCGCCGCCGTGGCGTCCGGCTGGTCGGGGTTCACCAGGAGCGTGGAGCGGTTGAACGCGGCGCACAGGGTGCGGGAGATGGGGCCGCGCACCGTGTCGTTCGGGGCGTCCAGCAGTTTGTGGCAGCCGAAGACACTGTCGGCGTCCGGCTTCCGGAAGCTGGTGACGACGTCGCCCGAGGCGTCGGTGAAGTTCATGACGCCGCCCGAGACACGGCCGTAGTAGCGGGTGCCGGGCTGGTCCCCGAAGGGGGTGACGGTGAGCGTGGTGGAGGCGTACTTCTGCCAGAGCCGGTTGACGTGATCGTCCATCACGCCGCCCGGCAGGGCGCCGCTCTCCAGGCCGTGCCCGGGTGAGAGCGCTCGCAGCACGGTGCCGTCGGACCAGGCCTCCGTGGGGGGTGCGGGATACGGAGTTGGCTGGTCCGTACCTGAAGTGAGAGCGCTCTCAGAATCCCGTCTGGGGTGCGTACGTGTCAATCAGCAACCTGTCGCGCGGCTCCTCTGCGGGGACCTCGCGGCGGTGGCGGACGCCCGTCCACGGCCGCCCGCTGTTCGCGCCGCTCCCTCACTCGAACCGCGAGGTGTCACCCGCTCCCCGCCGTACGATCTCCGCCTCGCCGCCGGAGAAGTCGATGACCGTGGTCGGCTCGGTGCCGCAGTCGCCGGAGTCGACCACCGCGTCCAGCACGTGGTCGAGCCGGTCCTTGATCTCCCAGCCCTGAGTCATCGGCTCCTCCTCGTCGGGCAGTAGCAGCGTGCTGGACAGCAGCGGCTCCCCGAGCTCCGTGAGCAGGGCCTGGGTGACGATGTGGTCGGGGATGCGCACCCCGACGGTCTTCTTCTTGGGATGCTGCAACATGCGCGGCACCTCCCTCGTGGCGGGGAGGATGAAGGTGTAACTCCCGGGCGTGGTCGCCTTGATGGCGCGGAAGACGTCGTTGTCGATCCGCACGAACTGACCCAGCTGCGCGAAGTCCTGGCACACCAGGGTGAAGTGGTGCCGGTCGTCCAGGTGCCGGATCGTCCGGATCCGCTCGATGCCGTCCCGGCTGCCCAGCCGGCAGCCCAGGGCGTAGCACGAGTCGGTCGGATACGCGATCAGCGCGCCGTCGCGCACACTGTCCGCGACCTGACGGATCGCGCGCGGCTGCGGATTGTCGGGGTGCACGTCGAAATACTTCGCCATCCGCCGAGCTTAAGCCGAACCCCACTGCCCACCACGCAGGCCCCCGTCGACGGCCTCTGCGCGCCGCCCTAACGCTCCGCGGCGACCCGGGGCCGACTTCGCCCCGCCCGTCCGGCATCCACCCGCCCGTCCGGCACCCTGCCAAACCCCCGGCACCGGCCGCACTGCACCGCCGGTGCCGAGCTGCCCGCGCATCGGCGCCCTGGCGCGCGCATGGCTCGGAACTGCGCCGTGTCACCGGCCCGCGCCCCGCCGTGCCGACCGCCCGCCTGTGACGTGCCGTCGGTGCCGCCTGTGCCTCTTGGGCGACGCCGCCTGCGCCGCGCCACGGTGCGCGCTGCGCCGCTCGCGGGGCGGGCTGCACAGGTGGGGCAGAGGCGTCCGCTCCGTGCCGTGTCGCCCGCGCTGGGCCACCGCGCCCCCACCGTGCCACCTGTCCGCGCCGCCCGACCCGCGCCCGGCCCCTGCCCGCTCCGCGCCCGGCATCTCCGCGCCGCGCCAGGCTGCCCGGGCCGGTGCCGCGCCTCGCCGAAGCAGTCGGGGCCGTACCGGATTCGAATTGGCAGGCGTACATCCCGAATCCGGGGGAAGCAGGGTTCACGTGTCGCTCGGGAGCTGTCCCCCCGGCCTCGGGCGCGTGGCTTCGCCGGTTGTTCACCGCCCCCCCGTGAGCCGCCGGCGGAGCCGCCCTCCTGATCGCTGGTCCGATCGTGCGGCGGGCCCTGGCCCGGACCGGAGGGGTACTGCCTGGTAACGTCGCCGACCGGAAAACACCGAGGTCAAGGCCACGGGCATGCGACGGATGAGGAGAGGGCCGACATGGCCGGGCGGGACGACGAGATCGCCGGAGCTCCGGGACGGGCCGACCGGGCCTCCTGGGCCGAGGGACTCCTCGACCAGTTGCGACCGACCGGGCGGGACGTGCGCAAGGTCGTCGCCTGGCTCGCCGCGTCCGTGCACGGGACCGGCTGCCTGCTCGACGGCGGCGGCACCCTGCTGGCCGGGGAGCGGGTGGCCCTGGACGAGGACGTGGTCGCGGACGTCGTCGCCGGCCGGTTCGCCTCCGCCGCGCTGGAGGACCGCGGACGCCATGTCCGCCTGGTGCGGGTGGGAGGCCCGCACCCGCGGTCGGCCCGCGTCCTGGCCGTCGCCCGGGCCGAGCCCTTCGACCGGCAGGTCGCCGAGATGGTCACCCACACCGCCGGAGTGCTCGAACTGCTGCTGCGGGCCCACGAGTCGACCGTCGCCGGGCACCGGCTCGAAAAGGCGACGGCGGCCCTGCGGCTGGCGATCCTGCAACTGCTGATGGTCGAGGACACCGTCTCGGCCCGCCGGGTGGCCGCGGGCCTGTGGCCCGGACTGCTCGACACGGACGCCGCCTGGGTCTACGTCGTCGAAGCCCATCGCGACGAACGCGACCGGCTGGCCGCCGAGTGCCAGGACGCCACCGGGGAACGGGCCCTGGTCGTGCTCTGCCCGGCGGTGGAAGAGCACGTGATCGTGCTCGCGCCACTCGAGACCGACGGCCGCAACCTGCGCTCGCTGGTCGGCGCGCGGCCGCGCACGTTCCTCGGCGGCAGCACCCGGCACAGCCTGGCCCGGACCGCCACCGCGTACGGGCAGGCCGTGAGCGCCCTCGCGGTCGCCCGGTTCCGCCCGGAGGGGGCCGCCGGGTACGCCGAGCGCAGCCACCCCGAGCGCCTGATGGACCCCGAGGCGCTGCGCGCCTGGTCCGCCCGGCTGCTGCGGCCGCTGGACACGCTGGCACACCACACGCGCGCCGAACTGCTCGCCACCACCCGGCTGGGCCTGGAGTTCACCGCCGTGAGCGCGGCGAAGGTCCTCGGGGTGAGCCGCAACACGGTACGGGCCCGTATGGAGCGGGTGGAGGGACTGCTCGGCGCGGACTTCGGCAGTCTGACCGCCCGGGCCGCCGTCCACCTCGCCCTGAACACCCAGGCAGGCCTGGACCACCAGCCGGCCGCGGGCCCGGCGCCGCAGTCGGGCGCGGTACGCCTCGGCGACCTGCTGTCCGGCCCGGCGCTGCGCACCTGGGCACGCGAGCTACTCGGCCGTCTGGCGGCGGACGCGCGTGACCTGCGCGGCACCCTGCGCACCTGGATCACCGCCGGCGGCAACGCCGAGCGCGCCGCGCAACTGCTCGGCGTGCACGCGCAGACCGTCCGCGAGCACGTCCGCGGCGTGGAGCCCGTCCTGGAACGCCAGCTCCTCGCCGCCGGCAGCGACCTGTACGAGGTCGTCCTGGCTCATCTGGCGGTGGGCGACCTCGAACCGCCCGCCCTCGGCGCGGAGTGAAGGCGGGCATTCCGGACTCACTTGTGCACGGGTGAGCCCTCCGCCGGGCCGAAGGGGCACCGGCGCGGTATCCAACGGCTGCCCCGTACACATAGGTTCGACGAGCCGCGGACACGGGACCGGAACGGGGGACCGGTCCCGTGCCGCCCGGCGCTCAGCCGTCCAGCCGCCCCGGCACCTCCTGCCGGCCGAAGGCGATGAAGGACGGCACCTGGCGCAGCTCGTCCGCGCCGACGGCCAGACGCAGGCCGGGGAAGCGGTCGAAGAGGGCGGGCAGCGTCGTCAGGGCCTCCATAAGTAGAGTTGACGCCCGGTCAGGTAAGTCACTCAGGCTGAGGGCAGGACCGCCTCGACAGCCTCCGCCGGTGTCGCCACCTCGACCGGTCCGTGCATCCCGCCCGTGGCGGACGGCGCGTCCGGCAGCGCCCAGCTTTCCAGCAGGGCGACCGGCTTGCCCGCCCGCAGGGCCAGCGCCACCTCGCTGAGCGTGCCCCAGCCGCCGCCCACCGCGATGAGCGCGTCGCAGGTGTTCACGAGCACCCCGTTGCGCAGCTCGCCCAGGCCGGTCGCCACGGCAAGGCTCAGGTGCCGGTTCCCCGCGGCCCGGTCCCGCCCCGGCAGCAGACCGACGACCGTACCGCCCGCCGACCGCGCCCCCTGCGCGCACGCCTCCATGACCCCGCCCAGGCCCCCGCACACCACGACCGCTTCCCGCCGGGCCAGAAGCACGCCCACCTGCCGGGCGAGATCAGCCTCCCGCGCGGAGGCCTCTCCGGGCCCGCTGACGGCTACACAGGGACGCATACGCCCATGCAACGGCCCGCGAACCCCGCCGGCAAGAGGTGGAGGACTTCCTCCACCTGCACCTGGCCGACCGGGGCATCCTGCTCACCCGTTCCACGACATGGCTCTGATGTGCCCCGACACCACCGAGCAGGACGTCGACGCGCACACCGAGATCTTCGCCGCGGCCCTGGCCGAGCCGCACGGCTGAGGGCAGGGCCTACGCTGGGGCGAGCCGGCCGGAGAGGGAGAGCGACGCACGTGGACGAGATCGACCGGGCCATCCTGCGCGAGTTGCAGACCGACGGACGTATCGCGTACGCGGACCTCGGCCCCAAGGTCGGTCTGTCCGCGTCCGCCGCCCGCCAGCGGCTCCAGCGCCTGCTGGACTCCAAGGCCGTCCAGGTGGTCGGTGTGACCGATCCGATGGCCATGGGCGGACAGGCCATGGCACTGCTCGGCATCGGTGTGGACGGCGACCCGCGGGCGGTCGCCGACGAACTGGCCGGGAGACCCGAGGTGGTCTACTCGGTCCTGACCTCCGGCGGCTTCGACCTGTTCGCCGAGGTGGTCGCGCCCGGTCCCAGGGACCTGCTGGACTTCGTCAACGACGTGGTCCGTCCCATCGAGGGCGTCCGGCAGGTCCAGTCGTTCCCGTACTTCGGCATCCACACCCACCGCTTCCTGTGGGACGTCGGCTGACCGGCGCGCCCCCGGCCGGGGTCAGCGGCCCTCCGGAGAGTGGGGTACGAGCACGAGCATGGTCACGTCGTCGCTGAGGGTGCCGCAGTGCGCGAGGAGGTCGGCCATGACGTGGTCGGCGAGTTCGGCCGGGTCCACGGCGGCGAGCCGGGGCAGCCGGTCGAGCAGGGGGTAGAACACTCCGGCCGCGTCCCTGGCCTCGGTGACGCCGTCGGAGGCGAGGAACAGCACGTCACCGCGGCGCAGGGGCAGGACGTGCCCGCCGCGCGGCGGGACCCCGTCGGACAGACCGAGACCGAGGGGTGTCCACGGCACGAGGTCGACCTCCTCGGCGTGCCCGTCGCGCAGCAGCACCGGCGGGGGATGTCCGCAGGTCACCAGCCGTACCGACCGCGCGTCCCCGTCGAACTCCAGCAGCACGGCGGTCGCGAACAGCTCCGCGTGCCGCGCCTCCTGCGAGTCCACCACCAGCCGGCGGTCCAGTGCGGCGGCCACCCCCGGCAGATCCGTCCGGTCGAGCACCGCCTCCCGGAAGCTGCCGAGCAGCGAGGCGACGGTGGACACCGCGGCCAGGCCGTGCCCCTGCACATCGCCCATGACCGCCCGCACCCCCTCGGGCCCCCGGCGCACGTCGAAGAAGTCCCCGCCGACCAGCGTGCCGCGCTGCGCGGCCCGGTACAGGCCCGCGCACCGCACCGGACCGACCCGCTCGGGAAGCGGCGGGACGACGGCACGCTGCGCGGCCTCCGCGACCGTGCGCTCCAGGTCCAGCTGGGCGTCCCTGCGGCTGCGCACATAGGACAGGAACACGCTCAGCACGGCGACGAAGACGACGGTCTCCAGATCGGTGTTGCCGGGACGGTCCAGCTGGAAGGCGGGCACACTCAGCAGGGCCACCACGGCGCAGCCCAGCAACGCGGTCGCCACCGGCCCGTACGACAGCACGGCCAGCGGCGGAATGGCGCCGAGCAGGAAGCCGATGTCGATCGGGTTCGGGCTCAGCAGTGTGACCGCGCACACCACGACGACCAGCACGACCGGCAGCGCCCGCACCCAGCGGGGCGGCGGGGCGCCGCGCAGCCAGCCGCGCCGGTGCGGATCCCGGCGCCGCGCCGGGGCAAGCAGCTTCACCACATGACCACGCTGCTACGCCGGACCCGGTCCCGCACGCCGGAACCCCGCCGGGCCGGGCCGGTCAGTCCGCGTCGCGCGCCAGCTTGGCCTCCGCCGCCGCGAGTATCTCGGTGACCCGCAGGCCGAACGCGGCGTCGCACGGGTGCGGGCGCCCGGCGCGCGCGGCGGCGAGCAGCGCGTCCGCCGCCCGCGCGTATGCGGCGACGGTCTCCTCGGAGCTCTCCGGAAGCAGGGTCACCCCGGCCTCGCCCCGCAGCTCCACGCCGGCCCCGGCCGCCGCCGGGGGAGCGGTCAGGCTCAGGGTGAGGGTGCTGGACGCGCCGCCCGCGTGGTCGAGGACCGCGTGCACGGTGTCCCCGGGACCGTGCGCGGCGGCCGTCACGCGCCGCACGTCGCCGAGGACCGGCAGCAGCACCGACAGCGCGTGCGGGCCCACGTCCCACAACGCGCCCTTCTCCCGCCGCCACGGCGAGGCGGCGAACGGGCTGTCCCCGGTGAACACCGCGCCCAGCCACTGCGCCCGTGCCGTGAACCAGTCCCCCCGGGCCGCCTGCTCGGCGATCCAGGCCTCCGGTTCGGTCTGGAAACGGGTGGTGAAGAAGACCACCGAGGCCACACCGGTCTCCCGGACGGCCCCGGCCACCGCGCGGCCCTGTTCCACCGTCGCGGCGAGCGGCTTGTCGAGCAGCAGGTGGCAGCGGGCCCGCGCGGCCCGCACCGCGAGGTCGGCCTGCACGTGCGGGGGGAGCGCGACGGCGACCGCGTCCACCTCCGCCAGCAGGGTGTCGAGGTCGTCGTAGGCGTGCGTGCCGTGTCGTTCGGCGAGATCCTTCGCGGCGGCCGTACGTCGCCCCCATACGCCGGCGAAGTCCAGCTCGCCGTGTTCGCTCAGGGCGGGAGCGTGGACCATCCGAGCCCAGGGGCCGGTGCCGAGCAGTCCGATGCGCATACCGGTGCCTCTCCACTGTGCCGGACAGGGTGACGACCGGTCGTACGGGCCGGTCGTCACCGAGCGTGTCACAGGAACCGGGTGCGGGAGCAAGCCCGCGGACGACAGCGGGCACAGGAACCGGGTGCGGGAGCAAGCCCGCGGACGACAGCGGGCACGGAACGGGCGGCGTGGGCCGGCCGCGCGGGCGCACGCCGGAGCGGGCCGCCCGCCGACGCGGCGCCGGCCCGGTTCAGGCGGCCCGCCGCCGCTCCTCGGAGGTGGTCGGGCCCGCCGCGGACGCGGCCCGGCCGGTGTCGGTCCCGGTGCCGCGGCGTCCGCCCGGGAGCAGACGCAGATGTCCGCGGCGCCCGGCATGGCGGCCCCGCGCCGGAGCCGGATCCAGCATCCGCTCCTCCACGCGGTCCATGACCACCAGCAGCACGGACACGAGCGGCAGCAGCAGAACAGCGACGAAGACCATGACGCCCCCTTGGCCGACAGAGGATCCGGGTGCTCCGTACCGCGCGGTTGATGGGTGCCGTCCGGTGAAGAATTCGTGAGGATCGGGACAGACCGTGATGCCGTCACGGACCGTCGTTCGTTCGTGGGCTGGTTCGGGAAGACGCGGCTTCCCTAGGATGTACTCTCAGTCGGACCGGCCCAGTTGGCGCGGTGGAATCGGCGAATCTGGGGAACTGATGCCTGCGGAGAACCAGCTGTCCACGAAGATCGATGAGAACGTGCCGACGGCTGCGCGTATGTACGACCACTACCTGGGTGGCAAGGACAACTACGCGGCCGACCGGTCCGCGTGCGAGGAACTCGACAAGGTCGTCCCCAGCACCCGCCGGCTCGCCCTGAACAACAGGCGCTTCCTGCAACGGGCCGTCCGCACGCTCGCCGAGGACCACGGGATCCGGCAGTTCCTCGACCACGGCTCCGGCCTGCCCACCCAGGACAACGTCCACCAGGTCGCCCAGCGCGTCGACCCCGAGTCGCACGTGGTCTACGTCGACAACGACCCGATGGTGCTGGTCCACGGCCGGGCCCTGTTGCAGCAGGACGAGCGCACCGCGGTCATACACGCCGACTTGCGGCAGACCGACGAGATCTTCTCGCACCCCGAGACCCAGCGCCTGATCGACTTCTCCCAGCCGGTGGCCGTGCTGTTCAACTCGGTGTTCCACTGCATCCCGGACAGTGACACCGACGGTCCGCTCGCCGTGGTGCGGCGCGTGCGGGAACGGCTCGCGCCCGGCAGTCTCATGCTCATGTGCCAGCTGGTCAGCGAGGACCCCGAGGTGCGGGCCTTCGTCACCGACTTCATGGACAAGGTCACGCAGGGCCACTGGGGCCGGGTGCGCCAGGAGAAGGACGTCGCCGAGTGGTTCGAGGGCCTGGAGCTTCTCGAGCCGGGCCTGGTGGAAGTGTCCACCTGGCGGCCGAACACCGAGGTGGCACCCCGTCAGCTCACCCACGAGTGGGTGGAGTTCGGCGGCATAGGCCTGATCCGCTAGCGGATCAGGCCGTACGGCGACACGGACACGAACGACGACGCCCCGTCCAGTCCCGGGTTCCGGGTTCTGGACGGGGCGTTCGCTCGCCTTAGGAGGCCGACGCGTAACGGTCGTTGGCCGTCTTGCGCAGCACTGCCATGGACTCCTGCGGGGTGAGCGCCTCGTCGGCCAGCCGGTCCAGGGCGATCCGGTACTCCTCCGTCTCGTCGCGGTCCTCGAGGAAGTTGGCGCTTCTGATGTGCTCGAGGTAGACGACGTCGGGCAGGTCCAGGCCGCCGAACCGGAGATACGTGATCGGGATGGCGGGCGCGGACGCGTTCGTCACGTCCAACGGCACGATCTGCACGGTCACGTTGGGGCGCTGCGCCATGGTGACGAGGTGGTCGAGCTGCTCGCGCATGACCTCGCGGCTGCCCAGAACGCGCAGCAGTACCGATTCGTCGATGACAGCCCACAACTGGGGCGCGTCCTGCCGCAGCAGCAACTGGGCCCGCCGCATGCGCAGTTCGACGCGCCGCTGCACCTCGCTCGCCGAGGCGGTCGGCAGACCCCGCTCCACCACCGCCCGGGTGTACGCCGCGGTCTGGAGCAGACCGGGCACGTACTGGATCTCGAAGGTGCGGATCGCGGCGGCCGCCTCCTGGAGGCCGACCAGCCGGTCGAACCATTCGGGCATCAGCCGTTTGTCGTAGCGCTGCCACCAGCCGGGCTCGCCCGCCCGCCGCAGCAGCCTCAGCAGGACCGAGGACTCGTACTCGTCGGTGCCGTACAGCTTCAGCAGGGCGCGGACGTCGCCCTCGGCCGGGGGGCGGCGTCCCTTGCCCGACTCGATGCGCGAGAGCTTCGCGGCGCTGAACCCGAGTTCGCGCGCCGACTGCTCCTGGGACAGGCCGGCGTCCTCACGGAAGCCCGCCAACTGGACGCCGACCAGCATCTTCAGCAGAGTCGGCGCCGGCTCGGGCCGGTCCAGATAGGGTTCGAGGCGGGAGATGCGATGTGGCTCGGCGGACATCCTGACTCCCAGTGGACCGGCAGACTTGAGAAGTCACCGTACCCCACCGTCCGACTGCGGAGGGCGCTCGCCGGGGGAAGTCGGCAAGTTCCCTCCGCTTCACAGCAGATGGTCGAACTCGCCCTCTTTGGCACCGGCCAGGAACGCGGCCACCTCAGCGGGGGTGTAGACCAGCGCGGGACCGTCGGGGTCACGGGAGTTGCGCACCGCGATGTCACCGCCGACCAGAGTGGCGACTTCCACGCAGTTGCCTTCGGCGTTGCTGTGCCGGCTCTTGATCCAGCGGGCGTCCAGCGAACTGGCCCGCACTCCGTTCCGCACTGGTGGCACCGCGGTCTCCTTGCTGTTCACGTTCGCACGTCCGCACGCACTTTCACGAGAAATTTCGCGTGCAATTGCATGTGGACGCTGTCAGCGTGGATAATAGCCGGGGCGTCAACCCTCTGTGGACGCTGTTCGGTGACGTCGCATCAGGGAGATGCCGTGCCCTCACCAGTGAGTCGAGAGCTCGAAGTGCCGAGCGCGGCCGCCGTGATCGCGCCGTGGGCGGAGGGGACCCCCGGCGCGCTCGCGGCCGCAGCGCTGCGGATCGACTGCGGCCGGGAGGGATTCGCCCGGGCTCGCGCCTTCACGCGCGAGACCTTGGACAGGTGGTCGCTCGACCACCGTGCGGACGACGCGGCCGTCATCGTCACCGAGCTCGCCGCCAACGCGGCGACGCACGCGGTGCCGTACGCCCCGCCCGGCGACACGGCCGTGTGGCTCGGACTCGCCGTCGACGCCGCACAGTTGATCATCACCGTCTCCGACCCCTGCGCCGGACGGCACATACGCCGCACTCCGGCGGGCTTCAGCCTGCTGGAGCACGGCCGGGGGCTGCGCATCGTGGACGCCCTGGCCGAGGAGTGGGGCTGGAGCCCGAGACCACCGGCGGGCAAGTCGGTCTGGGTGAGGCTGTCGACGCGTCCGCCCCGCTGAACCGCCGCTCCCCCATACGACCGCCGCCGGAAAGGACGACGCCATGCGCACCGTACCGACGGAGCAGCCCAGCCAGCGCACCCACCGCGCGACCCCGCTGTCGGCCCTGGGGCAGGTGCCCTGGAGCGACATCAGGGACTCCACCGGCTCCGCGGCCGCCATCCCCCTGTTGCTCCACAAGGTGGCCTCGGGCGACGCCCGGACCGCCCGCGCCGCGCTGGACGATCTGCGCGGACGAATCTGCCAGTACGGCTTCGTGGTGGAACAGGCCACCGCCGCCACGGTCCCCTTCTTGTGGGAGCTCGCCCAGCTCCCGCGCGTGACCTGCCGTCCGCAGATCATCCAGCTGCTGAGGAGCATCGCCGGCGCCCGGCAGTGGGAGAGCGTCGCCGCGGTCTACCCCAAGCTGCTCAATCACCGCGAGAACCCGGTGGTGTGGGAGCGCAGCGCGCGGCAGGCCGTGCGCGCCCGGCGCGGCGCGCTGCCGGCGCTGCTGGCCGACCGCGACCGCGAGATCGCCGAGGCCACCGCGGAACTCGCCGACGCGCTCTCCGAGTGAGCCCGGGTCCCGGGACCTCCGCAGGGCCCTGACCGCCCGTACTCCCTGCACGGATTCGGCCACCAGCGCGAAGAATCACTCGTCGAGTGGGCCCGTGGCCGCAGGCCGTCCGCTCCGAGGCGTCCATGGCAGGGTGTTCTCCTGTGCGGCTCCTGCGTGGCGCTCACCCAATCGTGGCCGTGGGGCCGAAAAACACCTATATTGCGGATACCTCTGCCGGGTCGTGCGGCGCCCTGCTGCCGCAGACGGGAGCTGCCCGGAAAATGTGCGGCCGAGTGTTCAGCGGAGGTCCCGGTGAGCGTTGTCCGAACGATCGAGAACTGGCGCGAGCGCGGGGCGTGCCGCTTCGAGGACCCCGAGTTGTTCTTCCCGCTCGGGGAAAGCGGTCCGTCCCTGCGTCAGATAGAACAGGCCCGCGCGGTGTGCCGCCGATGTCCCGTGCTGCGCGAGTGCCGGGCCTGGGCCCTGCGCAACAGCGAGTACGACGGTGTCTGGGGCGGCATGACCGCAGGGGAGCGCCGCGCCGCTACGCGGCGCGGGTCCGGGGACCGCGGCCGGTAGCGCCGGCGGTGCCCCGGTGGCGAGCGGTGGCCGTGCCACCGGAAATCGACTGAATTCGGTCAAACATGCCCGCGAGCCGGTCGCCGTGCATGGCACGGCGTGCCGCGGGCGTACGGAGCAAAAATCGAGAGAGGGGCGCTCCGTGCTGGTTCCGGACCCGAAGGTCGTCAGGACGTTGCTGACTCGGTACGCATCGCTGAAGATCGCTCAGGCGGAGAGGGAGCGGGCGGAGACGGCCCGGGAGTTGGAGGACGTCAGCTACACCTTGTGCGTCATGATGGGGGCCACCGGCATCCACGAGGCCATCGGCAAGGCGGACGCCCTGCTGCTCGCCCGGGGGCGAGCAGCGGACGCGGACGTGAGCACCGACGCCGACGGGGACGGCGCCCTGTCCCTGGCGGTCTGACCGAGCGCCGGACGCACGGTGCCTCCTGGCGCGGCGTTCCGTCAAGTAGCCGTGCTACGCCTGCCGTTGGCGTGCTCGCGTGCCCGCGGGGCGGGGCGGGCCAGCCACTCGGCGATGGTGCGGGCGATCGGCTGGCCGGTCTCCACCTCGACGAACCCGAACTGGCCGGACTGGTTGCACTCCAGGAACCACCAGGTGCCGTCGGCGTCCTCGGCGAAGTCGAAAGCACCGTAGGCCAGTTCGGCCTGCCGCAGATACGTGCGCACCCCCGCTGCCACACGCGGCGGGACCTCGGCCGCCCGCCACGGCGTCCCGGACGTGGCGAACCGGACATCCACCTCCTCCGGGTCGGCGTCCGCCGGGGTCGCCTTGCGGGCGGCCAGCAGCGTGTCGCCGACCACGGTCAGCCGGATGTCTGCGCGCTTGGCGATCCTGCGTTGCAGCAGGGTCGGGCCGTAGGCCACCGCGCCGAAGTCCGCGTCCGGGGCGACCCGGCTGGTCGGCACCGCCCTCGGCGGCTCCTGCGGATGAGCGCCGGAGACCGGCTTGACCACCAGGTCCGGGAAGCGCTCGGCGAACTCGCGGGCGGCCTGCGGGAACGTGGTGACGAGCGTGGCCGGCACCGGCAGTCCGCTGCGCTGGGCGAGCCGCAGCTGCCAGGGCTTGTGCCGGGCACGCTCGGCCGCGTCCGGATGGTTCATCCAGCGGGCTCCGCAGCCGCGCAGCATTCCGTACAGGGCCTGAGCGGCCTCCTCGGTCAGCCACGCGGACGGCCTGGTCGCCCGGGCCGCGGGAACTCCGGGTCTGCGCACCCAGACCGAGCGCAGTCGGCTCACGCTCACCAGCCGCCCGC
Organism: Streptomyces sp. NPDC001292; assembly: GCF_042896465.1. NCBI lineage: Bacteria > Bacillati > Actinomycetota > Actinomycetes > Kitasatosporales > Streptomycetaceae > Streptomyces > Streptomyces sp. NPDC001292. The sequence goes on along the minus strand of NZ_JBIAXG010000067.1, from coordinate 7,998 downwards.
CCGCCGACAGATGGCCGCTGAAGGACCCGTGGACCCACTCGCCCGACAGGGCGGCGCCCGCGGTCAGATCGGCCGGATCCAGTCGGACCACCGGAGTCGAGGTGGCGTTCAGGCGCATCACCACCATGTCCGCCGTCACGTCCTCCTCGCCGGTGAGGATCAGTACGGTCATCTCCTCGGCCGTGCTCAGTCGTCGAAGTGCGTCTTGGAGCCCGCCGTGGAGGTCGTGGTGCCCAGCTCTCTCAGCAGCGCGTGGTCGGATGCGGCGATCCGTCCGTCCATGAGAACGTTCAACTGCAGCCCGGAGTCGTAGGCGTACGGCGTGGCGGCGTCCCGTTCCACTGCCGGACGAGCGTAGTTGAGCGCGAACGGTTGCATCGTCTCTCCCCTGTCGGTGCAGCCGCGACCAAGCGGTGTTGCTGCTTGTGGCGTCGCTTGGCGCGCTGACTTCGTTTCGGGTTCCCGAGACTTATACGAATCGAACGAGTGAATGGTTTCCTTACGGAGCGTAGTCCTTGGCCTCCGGCTGCCCCCGACGCCCGAAAAGTCCGGTTCGCCGTGCCGGGGTGGGCAGCCGGTCACCGCCGGCGGCGTGCAGCGAACGCAGCGCCAGGAGCAGGACGCCGATGTCGTCGAGGTACACCGGGTCCGGCAACAGATCCGTGGGCAGGACGAGATAGAGGACGGCACCCCAGAAGACCCAGCGCGGCCCTGTCGGAAGGCCGGCGCGGCGCAGTTCCCGCCGGGTGCGCACCAGACGCCTGAGCAGCACGACGGCCATGGCCAGCACGGCGGCCAGGGCCAGCGCGACGGCAGCGATGACGGCGGTCATGAGCAGCACCTTCGCGGTGGAGTCCACGGTTCGTGCCCTTCCTCGTCGTGCCGCTGACCGGCCCCTCTCCTTGTCGGATGCCCAGGTTGCCGCCCTTCCATGACCGGATGTCACCCCGCTGCGTCGTCCCGGTGGCGCGTCGGGCGGCGCCGCCCTTGTAATGGCGGGGTAAAAGGCGTGTCGCGCTTCGGGGGCGCAAGGGCGGCCGCATCCCTGCCATGGAGCCCAGCATGACCACCCGCTCATCACCATCCCAGTCGAACCAGGCCGTCATCGAATTCACCGACGAGATCCACTGGTCCGGGCCGCCCGGCGGCATGGTGGGAGGCGGCGAGGGCGCGGCCGGTGATCCGGTCGGCGGCCTCGTCCGGGCCGCGGTCGACGACCGGCCTCTGGAGGAGATCCTCCGGCTCGTCATTCTGCTGGAGGAATCGCCCGAGCACGCCGAGGCCGTCCGGCACGCCCTGCGCGCGGTCGCCCTGAACCGGCCGGTGGAGGACGTCGCCCGTCTGGTCGCCGAGCTGACCCGGCCGCCGCGGCCCGCCGACAGCGCCGACGACACGATCCGCGCTGCGGTCGGCGGCCGCTGCGTGGAGGACGTCACCCGACTGGTGGCGCTGCTGCACCGGCCACCGCAACTGCCGCACTGCGGCCGGGCGGCGATCCGTGCGGCCGCCGCCGGCCGCACGGTCGAGGACCTCGTGGAGCTGATCGGGCGGCTGGCGCAGGAGCGGCACGACGAGCCGGGTGCGACGCCGGGCGCGGCCGCGGAACTCGAGGCCGTGGGCGAGCGGGCCGGACGGCCCGCTTTCTGGCCCGGCTGGATCGCCGCGGCGGCCCTCGCGGTGTGCGGCGTGGCCTATTTCCCGCTGCGCTGGCAGGGCGTGCCCCTGTTCGTCTGTTTCCTCGCCCTCACCGTGTCGGGGCTGTGCGGGCTGCTGGCCCTGTTGCTGGCCCTGCGCGCCGGCGTGGTGGCCCTGGTGGCGGGAGCGGTCGTCCCGGCGGTGCTGGCCGGAGTCGGCTACGTCGAAGGCAGGTTCGTCCCGGCGCAGGTCTCCCGCGCCCTGGCGATCACGGTGGCACCGCCGCTGAGCGCCGGACTCACCGCGGTGTGCGCGTCGCTGGCCAGTCTGGCAGCGCTCTCGCTGCTGCTGATGGTGCAGGCCGCCGAACGGCACCCGCCGCCCCGGCCGACCGGACTGGGCTCACGGACCGTCAACCCACCGGCCCCGTGAGCCGCTTGCCCGGTGCCGGGAACGGCTCGTTCGGAAGCGAACGCCCGTCGCCCGACGGACGGCTCCGCCCGCGAGGGAGCCGCCCCGCCGCGGCGCGTCCGGGCGGCCCCCCGGACGTGCTGCCGAGCGGACCGCGTGTCCGGTCCGCGGCACCCGGCGGCGCCGGGCATCCGTACCACCGCGGACCGGGCTCAGTCCCCGGTCCTCGGCTCCGGGCCTCCGGCCGGCGGGGACGTGCCGGCGTCCCCGCCGGCCGGAGATGCGCCACCGTCGTCGGAGGCCGCACCGGCCTTCGGCCGCCGATCCGGCGTGGTGCCCGGGCGCAGCGACAGGGCGGTGCCCTTCAGGCGCTCCAGGCCGCGCGCCAGTTGCTGGAAGGGGGACCCGGAGGCCGTACGGGCCTGCTTCCTGGCGGGCAGCATGCCCTCGGCCTCCGCCTCCCGGTACACGGCGAGGGCTTCGTGGGCGCGTTCGGCGGCCTCCTTGTACAGATCCCGGGACTTCGTCATCGACTCCAGGGCCTCGGAGTACATCGTGACGAGCTCGTGCGCCCGGGCGAGTTCTTCCTCGAGCGTCAGCAGCTGCCACTCCTCGCGCAGCGCGGTGAGGGCCCGGTCGGCGCCGCTCGGCAGCGGCCTGGGCAGCGCGGCGAAACGGTTGACGGCGTCGATGAGTTCGGTGGGTTCCGTGCCGTCGAGGAAGACGCTGCGCACCGCGAAGTCCGCCACGTCGTAGCCGGGTGGCGCGGGACTGCCGGGCAGGACCACGGCGCCGCCGCGGGGCACCCGGACGCCGAAGTCGTCCAGCACCCAGTTCACCGCCCGGAACCGGTGCGGCGCCGCCCGGTGCTCCACCACCCGGTGCCGCAGGCCCTCGGGCAGCAGCCGCACCACCGCCGCCCGGCCGCGCTCGCCGGGCGTCATGGCCTCGTGGACGACGACGTGCAGCGTCCAGGTGTCCCGGGCCGCGTGCCGCAGGACCCGCCTGAGTTCCTTGTCGTCGTCCGGGAGGGGCGTGACCTCCCCGAGCGGCAGACCGGTGACGGCCTCGTGCTGCGGGCCGGCGTCGGGCCCCTGCGGCCAGAACATGGTCGCGGGGGAGGGCCACCTCGGGTCCCAGGGCTGCTCCGCCTCGGCCATCAGCACCCACTCGCGCCCCTGACCGTAACCGGAGCCGGCGAGGGGCGCGAGGGCGAGCCGGGCCCGTACGGTCACCTCGCCGGGCGCCAGCCAACGGGCCTCGAAGACCTTCTCGCCGCCGGGACCGGTGTCCTCCGGTTCGAGGTGGTCGTGGATGACGCCGTCGGCCTTGAGCTGCTTCAGGTGGCGCCGTACGACGTCCTCCGCGGCGGGCCCGGTGTGGCGGCCGCGGGCCGGCCACACCGTGGGCGGGGTCGCGGGGCGGGGGGTGGGAGAGTTCGACATGAGCCAATCTGGGAGTGGGAACGGCGTGTGCGTTCAGTATCGCCAAGCCGGATCATGCCCGGTCGCGCGGGGTCGGCGCCCGTCCCGCCGTGGCGGCGGCGCCGTTCCCGCGCGGCCGGGCGTGTACCGTGGCCGGGCGTTCTCCGTGGTCAGCCCGTCTGCGCGGTGGTCCGGCGGGCCCCGGCCGGCCGGTCGGCGACGTCCACCGTGAGTCCCCGGCGGGGGCGGCGCGGCGTTGACGCGGGCGCCGGAGCCCGGGAACTCCGGCAGGGCCGACACCGCAGGGCCCCGGCCGTCCGGCCACGGTCCGCGACCTCTCCCTGCGAGGCGTTACCCGTGCCGCTTTCCCCGTTCGGACCATGTCACGCCCTGTGAGGCTGACAGTTCTACTGCATTCGGCGGTGGAACGCTGTTCAGCGGCGCCCGGGACCCTCACCGTGGGAACGCCCGTGTTCTTCGAGCGACAGGAGTTCTCCATGAGGATCAGAATGACGGCTGCCGCCGCCCTGGCTGGTGCGGCCCTGATGACGTGCGCGGGAACCGCCGCAGCCGACTCCGGCGCGACCGGTACCGCCGCCAACAACGCCGGGCTGCTCTCCGGCAACGTCATCCAGGTTCCCCTCCACCTCGGTCTCACCCCGTGCGGCAACTCGGTCAACCTGATCGGAATGCTCAGCCCCACCGCCGGAAACGTGTGCAGCTAGGGCGACCCCGGCGGAGCGGTGCGCGTCCGCGCACCCGCTTCCCGCGCAGCCGAACGAGCCGTGCCCTGACAGGGCACGGCTCGTTCCGCCTGGGGCTCCACACCGGGCTCGCCGTCCGCCGGGCGGTGCCTGCCCGGCAGGGGCGCGCCGGACTACGCGCCGCTCGCGCGGAGCATGTCCTCGCGTTCGACGATCTTCACGCGCTCGCGGCCCTGCGGCTCGCCCAGGGCCTTCTCGGCGGCGTCCAGGCGGTACCAGCCCTCCCATGTGGTGAAGCGGACGTTCCGCTCGGCGAGGAAGGCGTCGACGGCCTCCGGGGCGGGCGCGGCCGGCGTGTGCAGGCGCCCGTTCGCGAAGTCGTCCAGCAGGTTGGCGACCGTCTCGTTGGCGTCGCCCTTGGTGTGGCCGATGAGACCCACGGGGCCGCGCCGGATCCACCCGGTGACGTACAGGGACTGCACGTGCCGGCCGGACCCGGCGATGATCCGGCCGCCCTCGTCCGGGACCGTGCCCGACTCCAGGTCCCAGGGCAGCTTGGGCAGCTTGTCGGAGAGGTAGCCCACGGCGCGGTAGACGGCCGTGACGTCCCAGTCCTTGAAGGTGCCGGTGCCCTTGACGTTGCCGGTGCCGTCGAGCGCGGTGCGCTCGGTGCGCAGGCCGACGACCTCGCCGTCCTCGCCGAGGATCTCGGCCGGGGACTCGAAGAAGTGCAGGAACAGCTTGTGCGGCCGGTTGCCGACGTCGCGGATCGCCCAGTTCTCCAGCGTCTTGGCGACCATGTCGGCCTGCTTGTTGCCACGCCGGGTCGCGATGGAGCCCTCGTCGTAGTCGATGTCCTCGGGGTCGACGATGACCTCGATCGAGGGGGAGTGGTCCAGCTCCCGCAGCTCCAGCGGGCTGAACTTCGCCTGCGCCGGACCCCGGCGGCCGAACACGTGGATCTCCACCGCCTTGTTGGCCTTCAGGCCCTCGTGCACGTTCGGCGGGATCTCGGTCGGCAGCAGCTCGTCTGCCGTCTTGGCCAGGATGCGGGCCACGTCCAGGGCGACGTTGCCGACTCCGAGCACGGCGACCTTCTCCGCCGTCAGCGGCCAGGTGCGCGGCACGTCCGGGTGTCCGTCGTACCAGGAGACGAAGTCCGCGGCGCCGTACGAGCCGTCGAGCTCGATGCCGGGTATGGGCAGCGCCCGGTCGGCCGTCGCGCCGGTGGAGAAGATCACGGCGTCGTAGAACGCGCGCAGGTCGTCCAGGCTGATGTCGCCCGGGTAGTCGACGTTGCCGAAGAGCCGGATCTGCGGCTTGTCGAGCACCTGGTGGAGGGCCGTGACGATGCCCTTGATACGGGGGTGGTCGGGGGCGACTCCGTAGCGGATCAGGCCGAACGGGGCCGGCATGCGCTCGAAGAGGTCGATGGACACGCCCGGTTCGGTGGCCACGTCGGACTTGAGGAGGGCGTCGGCGGCGTAGATCCCGGCGGGGCCGGCTCCGACGATGGCTACCCGCAGGGGGCGGGGCATGATCAGGTTCCCTTCGAGCGAGGATGGTCGACTCGTCGGCAACCCTAAATTAAGGCAAACCTAAGTTGGTACGCTGGTCCGGCCTATGGGTCCATAAAGTCGATTTATGGCCCTGCGTGACGGCAGGACGGCACGGCGCCGGTCGGGCATGGTGGACCTGTGATCGGGTTGGCCGCGTGCTTCGCCGTCATGGGGGCCGCCAGCAACGCCATGGGCACGGCCTTCCAGCGCAAGGCGGCCTCCACCGTCGAGCGCGGCGGCGGCCTGCGCCTGCTGCTCGCCCTGGCGCGCCGCCCCGCCTGGCTGGCGGGCATCGGCGGGGTGATGGGGGCCGCCCTGTTCCAGGCTCTCGCGCTGGTGAACGGGCCGATGGCGCTCGTGCAGCCCCTGTTCATCCTGGAACTGCCGTTCGCCCTGCTCATCGCCGCCCCCTTGATGCACCGCAGGCTGCCCCGCGCGGGCTGGTGGGGGGTGGCGGGCATGGTCGGCGGTCTCACGCTGGTCCTGGTCTCGGCCGCCCCCTCCGGGGCCCGGGACCAGGCGTCGATGATGGGGTGGATCCCGGCCCTGACGGTGTGTCTGGGGGCGATGGCGGCGGCGGTGGTCCTCGCCCGGCCGGGACGCCCCGCCCTGTTCCGCGCCGCCGTGCTGGCCGCGGCCGCCGCCATCGGCAACGCCCTGACCGCCGCCCTGCTGAAGTCGGCGTCCGGCACCCTTGACGCCTCCGGCTTCGCGGCCTTCCTGACCACCTGGCAGACGTACGGTTTCGCCCTCACCGGGATCGGCGCCCTGTTGCTGCTGGAGAACGCCCTCCAGGCCGGCTCGCTGGCCGCCTCCCAGCCGGCGCTGACGATCGGCGACGCCACGGTGAGCCTGCTGCTGGGCGTCACGCTCTTCGGCGAACAGGTACGAACGGGCTGGTGGCTCCTGCCGGAGCTGATCGGTGCCGGGCTGATCCTGTGGGGCGTCCTGCGGCTCATCCACGTGGTCCCGCACGCCCAGCAGACCCTGCTCGGCGACGGCCGCTCCGCCAGCCCGGCCGGCAGCCGCGCCGGCCGCCCTGCCCCGCCCGAGCACGCGTCCGGGTCCTAGGATCCTTCGTTTGGATCACGCCGGGCTCGCGGGGGTCTGACACCGCTCCCACAAGCTCTTCGAGCAGTGGGGGATCCCCAGCCGTGTTGTCGTCGGTCGGCGGGGCTCCGCCCTGCCGACCTCCTCCGCCTCGCGATGCTCCCCCACTGCCTGAAGGGCGTGGGAGGCGCCCCCAGCACCAGACCCCGCTCCCCGATCCGGTCTGATCCAAACGAAAGGCCCTGGGTCCCGTCGTGCCCGAAGAGCTTGGCGGTGGGCGTGCCAGGCGTCGCGCGGCAGGCGGGAACGCGGCGACAGGGCCTACCGGCCCAGGCCTCAGCCGCACCGGCTCGAGCACGGGCGGCGACGCCGGACGTCGGCGTGACGGGCCCGGCAGGCGGACGTGCGTGGCGGTCAGCCGGGGAAGCGGCCCGTGGAACGCAGTGCCCAGCGGCGCTCCGCGTAGGCGAGGTCGTCCCGCCACAACCGCCCCGCCGCCGCCCGCATCAGCGGCCGCAGCAGCGGCGCCGCCCGGCGGGCCAGGGCGAATCCCGGGCGATCGGAGAGGGCCACCACCGCCTCCACGACGGCGGTACGAGGTCGGCCCCACGCGTCCGGGCCCAGCGGCGTGGCGTGGGTCTCCACCACCGAACCCCGCCCCTCACCCTCGGTGATGCGCATGACCACCGTGCGCGGCTCGGGGGCGGTGAACACCGCCCGCACGGGCACCACCAGCCGCCCCGCCACCCTGAAGGACACGTCCACGGTGAAGCCGTCGTCGCCCTCCTCGAGCCCGGGCCGCCGGCCACCGCCGTCCGTCCCGCCGCCACGCCCGGCCCCCCGGCCCGGCGGCGCGACCACGGTGAGGTCCACGAACGAGTACGGGTGGAACCAGGCGCCGTGCCAGGGGTCCAGCCGGTTGGCGACCACGTCCTCGGGCTCACAGACGCCCACGCCCACGTAGACGGCCGACAGCGCGGCGGACCGGGCGGGCCGTCGGGGAACGAACGGCGCCACGGTGGCAGTTTCACCGCCGACGTCGTCCAGACGCACCCAGACGAGCACCCCGTCGTCGTGCACCGGCAGCGGCTCCCAGCCGGCGGACGGGGCCCCGTCCAGGGCTAGGAGCGTGGGTCAGTAACGGGCAATTGGCCGGTCGGTCGTGATCGGTGTGATTGATTGCGGTCGGGCGGCGGGCCCGGGGTCCCGACCTGC
>NZ_JBIAXG010000066.1:0-35163 GCF_042896465.1 Streptomyces sp. NPDC001292 | reverse complement strand
GACGCCTGGCACGGCACCTCGCCGCGTTGTCGGGATCGTCCACGTACGCCCAGTACGAGGACGACCCTCCGCCTTGCGATGCACCGCACCAGACGCCGCGGACCCCGCCCTCCGGGCGGACGACGCTACTTTCGAAACACGCCCTAGCAGGCTCTTCGCGCGCGTCCGACGGCCTCCGGCATTGCGCCGGGGGCCGTTCGCGATGCGGCGGGGCGAGGGCTGCCGGACGCGGGCCGTAAGCCGAACGGCCGTAGTCGATCCGGTGTCCGCGCCGGATGGCGCGGGGGACCGGACGGGCGTACGACGGAAGGGAAAGGGCCCCGCCCCGGGGTCCTTCGTCCCCCAGGAGGAGCCATGACCCAGCCCGGAACCATGACCCCCATGAGCAAGGAAATGCAGGAGTGCGTCCAGGCCTGCATGTCGTGCCACACCGTCTGCGAGGAGGCCATGAGCGGCTGCCTGCAGATGGGCGGCCAGGCGCAGATGCAGATCATGCGCGCGCTCATGGACTGCTCCGAGATGACCCGCATGTGCGCGGACATGATGATGCGCCGCTCGCCCATGGCGGCCGAGATGTGCGCGATGTGCGCCAAGGCCTGTGACATGTGCGCCGAGGCGTGTATGTCCATGCCCGACGACAAGATGATGATGCGCTGCGCGGAGGCGTGTCGCCGCTGCGCGGAGATGTGCCGCGCGATGGCGAGCGTCAGGATGTGACCTGAGTCCGGCCGGGCGGCGAGAACCCCGCGGTGCCGGTCGGCACCGCGGGGCTCTTCGGACCGGGGGTCCGGGTCAGTCGCTCGTGACCGTGACCTTCTGGTCGTTCTTCAGTTCGTCGACCAGCGTCTTGACCTTCGCCTTGTCCCAGACGAGGTTGCCGCCTGTCGAGCCGGAGATCGGCATGTTCATGGAGGTGCCGTCGCCGCCGCTGACGTTCTTCATCGCCCAGAACATGGAGGCCAGGTCCCACAGGCTCATGTCCTTGTCGACGATCAGGGAGTCCAGGCCCGCGCCCATCGTCGGGTAGAGCTTGAACGGGTTGAGGATGGTCGAGGGGGTCGCCACCTGGTGGGCCAGGGCGGAGAGGAACTTCTGCTGGTTCTTCGTGCGCTCCAGGTCGGAAGAGGCGAAGGCGTGCCGGGTGCGGACGAAGGCCAGGGCCTGCCGGCCGTCCAGCGTCTGCTTGCCCGCCTTGAAGTCGGCGCCCGAGTACTTGTCCTTGAAGCCCTTGTCGAGGGTGAGTTCCACGCCGCCGACCGCGTCCACGATGTTCGCGAAGCCGGCGAAGCCGATCTCCACGTAGTGGTCGATGTGCAGGCCGGTGTTGTACTCGATGGTGCGGACCAGCAGCTCCGGGCCGTCGTAGGCGTAGGCCGCGTTCAGCTTGTTCGGTCCGAGCGGGCCCTTGATCTTGCCGGACTCCGAGCCGCGGAACTGCGGGATCGTGACGTTGGAGTCGCGCGGCAGGGATATGAGCGTGTCGCCGTTGTCGCCGACGTGCAGGATCATCATCGAGTCCGTGCGCTTGCCCTGGGCCGACCCGGTGTGCAGCTGCTTCTTCTGCTCCGAGGACATGCCCTCACGGCTGTCGGAGCCGACGATCAGGTAGTTCGTGCCCTTGCCGGTCTCCGGCCGGTCGATGACCTTGGAGAGGTCGACCTCGCGGCGGAGCTTGGAGTCGGCCCAGAAGTAGGTCGCGACCGAGGTCACCACGAGCAGCGTGGCCAGCGTGATCACGGACCACTTGAAGCGGCGGCGCCAGTTCGGCGCGGGACGGTAGGCGCGCGGGTCACCGCCGCCCGGTCCCCCGGGCCCGCCGTAGACGTGGCCGGAGTTGTAGCCGCTGTCGTACCCGTCGTAGTCGCCGGGGTCGTCGTATCCGCGGCCGCCGACGTACGACGGTTGCTGCGGGATGCCGTACGGCGGCGCCGAGGGTCCGGGGCCGCCGGGCGGGTACCCGCCGCCCGGCCCGGCGGGGGCCCCCGGGCCGCCGCGCCGTACCTGGCGCATCACACGCGCCCCTTCCGGCGTCGCGCCGGCGCTGCCGCGTCCGTATCGGGGTCCGTGGCTGCCGCCGGACCACCCCTCGGGCCAATCATTCATGCGCCCCAGTGTGCAGGGCACCGCTGTGTGCCTTACAAGGGCCGTCAGGAAATAAGGGCACCGCTGTTGCGAAGCTGACACAAATTCCCCGGATGCTGCCTCGGCATAAGGTGGGGGTCATGACAGAGCAGGCCTCCATCACGGAATCCGAGATTCCGGATATCCCCGGCAAGCCGACTTCGGCGTCCCGGACCACCCTGAGCCACATCATGACCCACAACGACACCAACCTCCTGGGAACGGTGCACGGCGGTGTGATCATGAAACTGGTCGACGATGCGGCGGGCGCGGTGGCCGGCCGGCACAGCGGCGGGCCCGCCGTCACGGCGTCCATGGACGAGATGGCGTTCCTCGAACCGGTCAGGGTCGGCGATCTTGTTCATGTCAAGGCCCAGGTCAACTGGACCGGCCGGACCTCCATGGAGGTCGGCGTGCGGGTCCTCGCCGAACGCTGGAACGAGTCCACCCCGACCACCCAGGTCGGCTCGGCCTATCTGGTCTTCACCGCCGTGGACGCCGACGGCAGGCCGCGCCGCGTGCCGCCGGTCCTGCCCGAGACCGACCGGGACCGGCGGCGCTACCAGGAGGCCCAGATCCGCCGCACCCACCGCCTCGCCCGCCGCCGCGCCATCAAGGAACTGCGCGAGAAGCGCGCGGCCGAGGGCTACGAGGACTGACCGCGGCCCGCCGGTCGTCAGTCCGTCAGCCGCACAGCACCTCGTCGCCGGTCACGACCGTCGCGGCACCCTGCTCCGGGTCCTCCACCCGCACCGGGCGCACCTGGCGGTAGTCGCCTCCCGCGATCACCTTGAGCGTCGACCCCTGCCCCGGTACGGCCCGCAGCTCACTGCCCGGCAGCGCCGCGGCGAGCGACTTCGCCGAGCGGTCCCACTGGGGGTCGTAGAGCACGACGGTCCGCCGCACGGTGCGTTCCTTGGCGTCCGCGGGCGCCCCCGTCGTGCGGAACCCGGCCGCCGCCAGCGCCTGGTCCACCCGCTTGCCGAGCCCGGCCGTGCCGGTGCCGTTCTCCACCTGGACGCGGATCTGCTGCGGGGCGACCTGCACGGTCGCGGGAGGGTTCGCCTGCCGGGGTCGCCGCACGGTCAGCGGCCGGTCCTCGCGCAGCGCCTGGAAGAGCCGGTCGGCCTTGGCCCGGTCCCACTTCACCGTCGAGCCGATGTCCTTGACGGAGTAGGACGACTGCGCGATCGGGACGGTGGTGAACTCCGAGGAGGACGGGGAGAAGCTGCGCATCGCCCGGCCGATGTCCAGCAGCTCGTCGGTGTGGAAACCCTGGTCCGCCCGCACCGAGCTCAGCACGGTCAGCGCCACGTTACGGAACTTCATGGGGTTCAGCAGCACCCGCGAGGAGGTCGCCCGCTCGATCAGGGCGGCCAGGAAGCGCTGCTGGCGTTTCATCCGGCCGAGGTCGCTGGCCCCGTCGACGTGCCGGGAGCGGACGTACTGAAGGGCCTGTCCGCCGGAGAGTGTGTGCGTGCCGGCGGCCAGGTCCAGGCCGGAGTAGCTGTCCTTCATCGGTTCCGAGGTGCAGATCTGCACCCCGCCGAGGACGTCCACGGTCCGCATGAACGTGCTGAAGTCCACCTCCAGGTAGTGGTCGATCTTCAGGCGGGTCAGGTCCTCGACCGTGCGCACGGTCAGATGGGGCCCGCCCTCCGCGTACGCCGCGTTGAGCTTGACGGGGTGCGGCCCGTGCCGCCGGCCGGTGTTCTGGTCGACGTGGCCGGGCAGCTCGGCGTAGGAGTCCCGGGGCAGGCTCACCACGCTGGCCCGCTGCCGGTCCTGCGACACATGCACGATCATCATCGTGTCGGTGCAGTGGCAGGCCTGGCCGCCCAGCCGGTACTGGCGCCGCTCCCGCTCGCTGATCCGGTCCCGGCCGTCGGTGCCGACCAGCAGGACGTTCATGCCGTGGCCCGCCCGCGGGCGGTTCTTCATGTCCTTGAAGGGGTCGACCCGGGCGATGTCCGCGTCCAGGCTGGAGACCACCGCGTGCCCGATCCCGGCGGAGGCGAGCACCACCACCGACAGCGTGGTCGCCGCCCGCATGGCCCAGCGCGGCCTCCGGCGCGGTACGGACGCGTGCGGGACCCGGGCCGGCCGCGGCGGTGCGGTGTGGCGCTGCGGGGCGCGCGGTGACCGCGGGCGGGGCCGGGGCGGCGTGGTGGGCATGGGGACACCTCCGCATGGGCGTGGGTGGGCACCGTGAGCACCGTAGGGCCATACGATCTGCTGACCGGCGCAGTGACCCCCACGGCGCGCACCGGTGTCCCCCATTCGCGGTAACGTGAGCACCGATGAACGCCAAGCCCGACGTGCGGCTGCCCGCCGTTTCTGTGATCATGCCCGTCCTCGACGAGGAACGGCACCTGCGCGGAGCCGTCGAAGCGATCCTCGCGCAGGAGTACGGCGGCGAGATGGAGGTCGTGATCGCCCTCGGTCCGTCCACGGACCGCACGGACGAGATCGCCGCCGAACTCGTGGCCGAGGACCCGCGCGTGCACACGGTCCCGAACCCCACCGGACGCACCCCCGCCGCGCTCAACGCCGCGATCAAGGCCTCCCGCCATCCGATCGTGGTCCGCGTCGACGGCCACGGGATGCTCTCTCCGGACTACATAGCCACGGCGGTACGGCTCCTGGAGGAGACCGGCGCGCAGAACGTCGGGGGCATCATGCATGCCGAGGGGGAGAACGCCTGGGAGCACGCCGTCGCCGCCGCGATGACCTCCAAGATCGGGGTGGGCAACGCCGCCTTCCACACTGGTGGCCAGGCCGGCCCGGCCGAAACGGTGTACCTGGGCGTCTTCCGCCGCTCTGCCCTGGAGCAACAGGGCGGCTACAACGAGGAGTTCATCCGCGCCCAGGACTGGGAGCTCAACTTCCGCATCCGCGAGGCGGGCGGCCTGATCTGGTTCTCGCCCGAGCTGCGGGTGTCCTACCGGCCCCGCCCGAACGTGAAGGCCCTCGCCAAGCAGTACAAGGACTACGGCCGCTGGCGGCACGTCGTCGCCCGCTACCACCAGGGCTCTATCAACCTGCGCTACCTCGCCCCGCCGGCCGCAGTGTGCGCCATCGCGGCCGGGATCGTGGTGGGCGCGGCCCTGACTCCGTGGGCACTGGCGGTCCCCGGCGGCTACCTGGCGGCGATCGCCGCCGGATCGGTCCCCGCGGGCAAGGGCCTTTCCCCGGCAGCCCGGCTGCGCATCCCGGTCGCCCTGGCCACCATGCACATGTCCTGGGGCTGGGGCTTCCTGACCAGCCCCAAGTCCCTGGCCAGGAAGGTCATCGCCGCCCGGAGGCCGGCGGTCCGGGCCGCCGACTGAGCGTTCCCGCCAGGAGTTTTGAGGGCCCCTCTCCCAGGAGAGGGGCCCCTGCTCGTGCTACCAGCGGTAGGGCGCGTACACGTCCATGCACTGGCTCTCGTCCGAGCCGTTGATGGCGTCGGAGTTGTCGGGCAGGTCGCCGGCCTTGGGGGCGGCCTCCTTCGGATAGGTACTCCCCGTACGCCAGTCGGCGCCGACGACGACGGTGACACCGGAGACGTCGGTCGACTTCTTCACCGAACTCAGCGGAATCCCGAGGGCCTTGGCGACGCTCTGCGCGTCGCCCTCCATGTCCGCGCTCGGGTAGCGCACGAGCGTCTCCTCCTCCGCCAGCGCCGCCGAGGTGTCCGCGGTGGCCCGGGCGAAGCCCTTGCCCGCCAGTTCCTGGCTGATCTCACGCGCCCGGCCCTCGACCGGGGCCTGGGTGGCGGTGCGGGTGGCGTTCTGCACCACGACGCCCAGCCGGTCGGCCGGGACCGAGGGAGTCCTGTCCGCCGCGCTCCCGGCCGTCCGCTTCTGCGCGTCCGGCGCCGGGCCCTTGTCGTCGAAGGGCACGTCCTCGCGGAGCATCTTCCACACCTTCGTGGCGGCGGCGCCGTCCGGGACGACGTGGTTGCCGTTCTGCGGGTCGGTGACATTGGGCATCGTCGTCATGGTGATGCGGTCGGTGGGGACCGTCTTGAGCTGCATGGCCAGGTGGTACAGCTTCTCGACGGTGCCGATCTCCTCGGAGACCTGGAGCGACTTCGTGGCCGCCTCCGCCAGGCCCATCAGCCGGCCGGAGTCGGTGAAGACGTTCTGGCTGCGCAGGGTGCGGATCATCGAGTTCATGTACATGTGCTGGGCCCTGGCCCGCAGCAGGTCGCTGCCCCAGGCGTGCCGGGTGCGCAGCCACTGGAGGGCCTCTTCGCCCTTGACCTTGTGCTTGCCCTCCGTCAGCTTCAGGCCGGAACCCCCGGGCGCCTGCGGCGTGGGGCGGTCCCACACGTTCTGTTTCACACAGACCTCGACGCCGCCGATGGCGTCCGCCATCTTCACCACGCCCGCGAAGTCGATCGTCATCCAGTGGTCGATGTACACACCGGTGAGACTTTCCCAGGTGGCGAGCGTGCAGCCGGCGCCGCCGCGGGCCAGCGACTCGTTGATGATCTGGTTGACCGGTGGGTAGACCTCGCCGGTGGCGGGGTCGGTGCACTTGGGGATGTCGACCCGGGTGTCCCGCGGGATGCTCACCACGGCGGCGCTCTTGCGGTCCGCGGCCAGGTGGATGAGCATCTGCACGTCGCCCCGCGGAGGGGTGCCGCGGGTGTCCCGGCTGCCACCCAGCGCGACGTTCGCGTCGGAGTTACGGCTGTCGGAGCCGATCAGCAGGATGTTCATGGGCGTCTGGCCGGCCGCGTTCGGCCTCGACCTCTGCGCCTTGGAGTCACCGCTGCTGCGCTGTCCCTTGCGGATGTTGTCGTTCAGGTGCTGGTAGTAGAGGTATCCGGCGCCCGCCGTGCCGAGTACGACCACCGCGAGCACCGTGGCCGACCAGCGCAGTACGCGCCGCGCGGGGCCTCTGCCTCTGCCCCCGGCATTGCGCCTCTTCCCGTCGCGTCCTCCTCCGCCGTGCCGGCCGCGACCGTCCGGTGCGCCGCCCTTGCGCGGCGCGGGAGGTATCGCCTCCTCGACCGCCGCCCCCTCCCCGCGCAGACCGCTCTGGGTCAACTCCCCGTCCTCCCACCCTGGTGCCATGCCATGAAACAGGCCTGTCGTGCGCCGTGTTAGACGCATGACAGGCCCAAAAGGTGGTGCTGTGCGCTCAACTTGCGCACTGAACCTTGTCCGCCGTGGACTTCCCTTCGACATCCGGGGCCTTCGTCGGCGGGGTGAGCGGCACGCCCGCACCCTTGAAGTCCTTGCCCAGCGTCAGCGTCATCGTGGGCATCCCCTGGGAGTTGGTGAAGCTCTCGCCCGGCTTCAGCGCGGCCCCGGACAGTCCCATGAGCGCGGCGAGCTTACGGGCCTGCGGTGCCTGGTCGGGCGCGTACTCGAGCGTGGTCTTGGGGATCTCGGGTGCGTTGGCCGCGTTCTCCGACTTGAGCACGCCCACGGAGGTCTGCAGCCAGTTGACGGTCTCCTGGGCGGAACCGCCGGCGGCCCCTCCGTTGAAGACCCGGACCCGCACCTCGGAGGCCTCGGACTGAGGGCCCTTGAGGCGGGCGGCCTCGGCGCTCTTGTCGGCCTTCTTCTTTTTCTTCACCTCGGTGAAGGAGACGTCGTTGTTGATGGCGTCGAAGACCTGGGGGGCCGTGTTCTTGTTGACCACGACCGTCGCGTGGACCTTTTCGGCCGGGTTGTCGATCACCGGCAAGGTCAGGAAGGTGATGTTCTTCGGCGGCACCTTCTTCAGCTCCAGCGCCACGTCCTTGAGGGCGCCGACCTTGCCGATGCCGGTGTCGACGGTCAGCGCCTTGGTGGCGGCGTTGGCCAGGTTGTACAGCTTGGACGGGTCGGTGAGCGTGTCCCCGGAGGCCATCTTGCGCATCAGCGAGCTGAGGAACTGCTGCTGCACCTTGATGCGGTCCAGGTCGCCCCCGAAGCCGAAGGCGTGGCGGGTGCGCACGAAGGCGAGGGCCTGCTCGCCCTTGACCACCGACTTGCCCTCGGGCAGCTTGAGGTGCGATTTCTCGTCGTTGATCGGCTTGCCCACGCAGACCTCGACGCCGCCGACCGCCGTGGTCAGCGTCTTCACCGCGTTGAAGTCGGCCATCATGAAGTGGTCGGGCGCGATGCCGGTGAGTTCCTTGACCGTGCGCATCGTGCAGCCCGCGTCCCGGCCGTCCTGGCCGAGGCTCGTGTTGAAGCGGACGCCGGCCGTCCCCGGGATGACCTTCGTGCTGCCGTCGGGCTGCTTGGTCGGGCAGTCCGGCACGTCCACGATCAGGTCGCGCGGGATGCTCAGGGCGGTCGCGTTCGTACGGTCCTTGGAGACGTGCAGCAGGACGTTGGTGTCGGCGTGGCCCACGCTGCCCTTGTCGCCGTAGCCCTCGTTGCCGGCGCCGGTGCGCTTGTCGGTCCCGATGACGAGTATGTTGAAGGCTTCGTTCTTGCTGAAGCCGTTCTTGGCCGCGCTGCCCACGTCGGTGGTGGTGACGTTGCCCTCGAGGTGCTTGAGGACCAGGTAGCCGGCCGTGCCGACGCCGACCAGGACGAGTGCCATGGTGCCGCCGGTCCACATCAGGACCTTCTTGCTCTTCGACTTCTTCTCCGGCCGGCGCCCCCGCCGCCCGGGCAGCGGTTCCTCCGGCGGCGCCGCGCGGCGCCGCCGCGGGGCGGGCAGCGTTTCGGCGGGGGCGGCCTCGCGGGTCTGCTGCCGTCCGGGTGTCGCCGGGCGCCGCCCGGGCGCCCTGCCCCCGCCGGTGGGGGGCCGACGAGGCCCCGGGACCGCCGACTGCGGAGCGGAAGGGCTTAGTCGCAATTCGTATTCGCCAGTGTTCGGATTGAGTACCCACTGGTCTGCGGGGTCGATGTTGTCCGCCCGCCCACGGCCTTGCGCGTCCACGGTTGTCCGAATCCTCCGTCGGGGCCACGCGGCGCCTTGCCCCTCTTGGCGCCAGGTCTGCTTCGCATAGTGCGCGACCCCAGGAAGACCTCGCGGCCAGCCGCACCGGATCGCTCACACTATCCGGCTGATTCAACATCGAGCGACGCCGGTGACGAATTCCACTTCCCTACAAGGGGGCAATCCGCCCATTTCCTTGGACAAAAGTTCGCCTTTGGCCGTGGCTTTACCCGCGGAGGCCCCAGTCGACGGTGTCGCCGGTGGAACGACGTGGTGAGCAAGGGTGCGCGCGGCGGATCGCAGGAGCCCCGGGCGCGTCGTGCGCACCCCCCGGGAAATACCCTCCGTAGTCGTGCGACTGCGCAGGTGAATCCCTTTGCCGTCCGGAATCCGAATCCGCGGCAGCCGAATTCGCGCTGTTCGCCCTGAATCCCGCATTCGGTGGGATTCAGGGCGAACATGGTGCGCGGAGATCGGGCCCGGAGCCCGGTCGCGTCATCTGGCCGTGGCCGTGACCCGTTCGGACTCGATGCGCTTGGCCAGAGAGTCCTCGGGAAGGCGGTCGAGGTTGCGGCACAGGACGACCGAGGCGCCGGCGGTGAGCGGCGCGTACAGGCCCGCGCTGAGGCCCTCCCAGGTGTCGTACGGCAGCGCCGACAGCAGGCGGGAGCCCGGCCCGGTCAGGTTCAGCTCCGGGGCGTCGCCGCGGGCCCGCTCCACGACCTCCGCCGCGGTGTACTCGGCCCCGGCCACGATCAGAGCCGGCTCCTCAGGGTCCACCGGTGAGAAGGGCGTGAACACGTCGCCCTGCCTCGGCACCTCGACGGCGTAGTCCAGGAAACCCTCCGGCGGCTGCGGGAACCGCCCGCCCAGCGGCCGCAGCGCCAGCGCCACCCGCTCCCCGGAGCACGCGCGGGCCGCGTCCAGCGTGTCCGGTCCGCTGGCCACGACATCGGCCGCGCCCGCGTTCCCGTCGACGTCCGCCACCACGCCCACCGACGCGCACGCCAGCAGCCACACCGCCGTCTGCCAGTGAGCCGGCAGCATCAGCGCGACCCGGTCGCCGGGTCCGGCGCCGAGGTCCCCCTGGAGGAGGTTCGCGGTCTTGGCCACCCAATTGGAGAAGGTGGCCACGGACAATTCGACACGTTCGCCGGTGGCGTCGTCGTAGAAGGTCACCAGCGGGCGTCCGGGATCCGCGGCGAGCGCGGAACGCAGCAGGTCGGCAGGGGTGCGTTCGGTGGCGTTCACCCGGGCAAGCGTACGCGGCGCCGGTCCCGCCCGCCGAGTGGCGGGCCACCGGCGGGTGACCGGTGGGCCACCGGTTCGGCGCAACCGCAGCCGACGGCCCGTCAAGTCCCCTATGGACAGGTTCGTCTGACCATGTCCAAGATCAGGGACATGCGTCGCTACGGATTCCTTGCGTCCTCGATCGGTGTCGCGTGCACGGCCGCCCTCGCCCTCGCGCCGGCCCTGACGGGCGGTCCGGCGAGCGCCGAGTCGGCGTCTGCGACCGGGTCGGCGGCCGTCCCCGGCAGCACCCAGTCCCTGCCCCTCGCCCCGCTCACCCGCGACCCCGACCCCGCCCACGGCGCCGCCCTCGAACATGGCCTGCGCCGCACGGACGTCCGCCACTTCTCACTCGTCGGCGTCGTCTGGGACGACCCGGACACCGAGTTGCACGGCACCGTCCGGGTCCGCACCCGCTCCGCCGCCACGGGCGTCTGGTCCGGCTGGCAGGAGGTCGACACCCACAACGCCGACCACGGCGCCGACCCCGGCACGGCCGAGCGCACCTCCGGGCACGTGCACGGCGCCACCGCGCCGCTGTGGGTGGGCAACTGCGACGGCGTCGACGTACGCGTCCGCGCCGACGCCGGGAGCCGCGGCCCGGCCGCCCAGCCGGTCCCGCTGCCCTCGGGTCTGCGCCTGGAACTCGTCGACCCCGGTACGCGGCCCCCGGCGCGGGGCACCGTGACCGGCGCCGCACGCGCAGGCGAGTCGAGCGCGGGGGCGTCCGCCGCCGACGCCGCTCTCGCCCCGCCCGGCGGCGAACCGACCGATCAGCGGCGCGCGCAGTCCCACGTCGGACCGCGCCCGGGTATCGTCACGCGCCGCGGCTGGGGTGCGGACGAGTCCCTGCGCGAGCGGGGCTTCGTCTACACCAAGAAGGTCAAGGTGGCGTTCGTGCACCACACCGCCTCCGGCAACAACTACAGCTGCGCGCAGGCCCCGGCGGTGATCCGTGGCATCTACCGCTACCACGTCAAGAGCATGGGCTGGCGCGACCTCGGCTACAACTTCCTGATCGACAAGTGCGGGAAAATCTACGAGGGCCGGGCCGGCGGTGTGGCGAAGCCCGTGCTGGGTGCCCACACCATGGGGTTCAACAGCGACAGCGCGGGGATCGCCGTCGTCGGCACCTACCGCACGTCCAAGCCCTCCTCGGCCGCGGTGACGGCCGTCGCACGGCTGACCGCGTGGAAGCTCGGCCTCTACGGGATGAATCCGCGCGGAAAGACATATCTGACGTCCGGCGGTGGCAACCTCTACCAAAAAGGAAAGAGCGTACGCCTGAACGTGATCTCCGGCCACCGGGACGGCTTCGCCACCGACTGCCCGGGACAGCGGCTCTACGGCAAGCTCGGCACGGCCCGCTCGGCCGCGGCGCGCTACCAGGGCCGCTGAGGACGGACGAGGACGGACCGAGGACGAACAGGAAGCGGGGACGACAGGTGACAGAAGCGATCCTCCTGGTCGGCGGCAAGGGCACCCGGCTGCGCCCCCTCACGGTGCACACGCCGAAGCCGATGGTGCGGGCGGCGGGAGTGCCGTTTCTCACCCACCAGCTGGCGCGGGCGAGAGCGGCGGGCGTCGAGCACGTCGTGCTCGCCACCTCCTATCTGGCCGAGGTCTTCGAGCCGTACTTCGGCGACGGCTCCTCGCTCGGGCTCCACCTGGAGTACGTGACGGAGGAGGAGCCCCTGGGCACGGGGGGCGCCATCCGCAACGTCGCCTCGCGCCTGCGCTCCGGCCCCGACGAGCCGGTCCTGATCTTCAACGGCGACATCCTGACCGGGCTGGACATTCGGGCGCTGGTGCGCACCCACGAGACGACGGGCGCGGACGTCTCCCTGCACCTGACGAAGGTGCCGGACCCGCGCGCCTACGGTCTGGTCCCGACCGACGGGACCGGCCGTGTCCTGGCCTTCCTGGAGAAGCCGCAGACCCCCGAGGAAATCGTCACCGACCAGATCAACGCGGGGGCGTACGTCTTCCGGCGCTCGGTCATCGACACGATCCCGCAGGGCCGCCCGGTGTCGGTGGAGCGCGAGACGTTCCCCGAACTGCTCGCGGCGGGCGCCCACTTGCAGGGCATGGTCGACTCCACCTACTGGCTGGACCTGGGTACTCCGGCCGCCTTCGTACGCGGCTCCGCGGACCTGGTCCTCGGCCGCGCGCCCTCCCCGGCCGTGCCCGGTCGCTGCGGCGACCGCCTGATCCTGCCCACGGCCGTCGTCGCCCCCGGCGCCAAGCTGACCGGCGGCACGGTGGTGGGCGAGGGCGCGTTCGTCGCCGAGGGCGCGCGGGTGTTCGGCAGCGCGATCCTGCCCGGTGCCGTCGTCGAGCCCGGTGCCGTCATCACCGACTCCCTCATCGGCGCCCGCGCCCGCGTCGGCACGCGCTCCGTCCTCAACGGCACGGTCATCGGCGACGGCGCGGTGGTGGGGGCCGACAACGAGCTGAGAAACGGCGCGAGAGTGTGGTGCGACGCGAGAATCCCGGCCGGGTCCGTGAGGTTCTCCTCGGACCGGTAGTCGGCCGGGCGGGTGAGCCGACCCACCTCGTACCGACCGCACCGCGGGCACCTGTCGACGCGGGTGAGCCGGCCCGGCTCAAAGGCGCCCGATGTCGCCCTTCGGCATCCGCGGCGCCCGCCGGGGCGGCACCCGCCCGCTCATCAGGATCAACCGGGCCGCCCGATGCCGCTGCCCGGCATACGGCTCCAGCAGGCGCAGCATCTCCGCGTCGTCCGCGTCCCGGTTGCCGGCCAGCGCCCACCCCACGATTCCCGGCAGATGCAGATCGCCGACCGTCACGGCGTCCGCCGCGCCATGACTGCGCTGGACGGTCTCCGCCGACGTCCACGGTCCGATGCCGGCCACCAGCTCCAACCGCTCCCTGGCCTGCGCCGGAGGCATCCGCGCCGCCTCCTCCAGCCGCGCGGCGACCCGCACCGCCCGCAGCACGGTCGACGCCCGCTTGTCGTCGACTCCGGCCCGGTGCCATTCCCACGAGGGGATCAACGCCCACGTCCGCGGCGCCGGCATGACGTACATCCGTCCGGGGGCGGGGCCGGGCGCCGGCTCCCCGTACTTGCGCACCAGCACCCGCCAGGCCGCGTACGCCTCGATCGTCGTCACCTTCTGTTCCAGGACCGACGGGATCAGCGACTCCAGCACCAGCCCGGTCCGCGTCAGCCGCAACCCCGGCCGCCGGTGCCGGGTCAGCGCGAGCAGCCGGTGCCGCGGTACGAACGCGGACGGGTCGTCGGCGGCCCCGAGCAGCTCGGGCAGCTGCTCCAGCAGCCATTCGGCCCCCGGTCCCCACGCCTCGCCGTGCACCTCCCCACCGAGAGCGGACACGCGCAGCGTCCCGGGTCCGAGCGGGGTGCGGCCGGTGCGCCACACCGAACCGTCGGGCATCGCCCGGAACGTGGGATCGCCCTGCCCCCGCCGCAGCGGTCCGAGCACGAGGCCCAGGTCCAGCGGTCCGTCCGGCATCCAGGTGCGGACGCGCCCCGGCGCGGCGGCCTGCCGGGGCACAGCCGCGGGCACGCCGATGTGCCCGCCGCGCACGGTCGGACGCGGGGGCCGCGGAGCGAAACGTCCTGCCACGAATGAGATCCAGGGTTGCGTTGAGGTGCCGTACGAGCCTATGCGGTCAAAGGGAGACGACGAACGCCCCCGCGTCCCGCTCCGGCCGCGGCCTCGGCGGCTCCGCCGGGTGCCCGACGGCGACCGCTCCCATCGGATCCCAGTCGGCGGACAGCCGCAGCACCTCGCGCACCACGTCCCGGCAGAACATCGTGGAGGACACCCACGCCGAGCCGAGCCGCTCCCCGGCCAGCGCGACCAGGAAGTTCTGCACCCCGGCCCCGGCGGCCACCACGAACATCTCCCGCTCCGCGCCGTCCCGTCGCTCGTCGCCGTACTCGTGCGAGCCGTCCATGACGAGACACGGCACCACGAGGTACGGCGCGTTGCGCAGCACGTCCCCGCGCCGGATCCGCCGGGCGATCGACTCCTCGCTCTTTCCGTCCCGCCGCAGGTCCGCGATCCAGGCCTCCCGCATCGCGTCGAGCAGCCGGGTGCGCGACTGCGCGGACTCCAGGAGCACGAACCGCCACGGCGTGGTGTGGTGCGGCGCGGGCGCGGTCACCGCCGCGGCCACCGCCCGCCGTACCGCGCCGGGGTCGACGGGCTCGTCGGTGAAGGACCGCACGGTACGCCGCTGGGTCACCGCCTCCCGTACGGCCTCGGAGGTCCCCAGCCGGAACATGTCGTCGCGCGCGTCGCGCACCATGGCCCGCGCTCCTTCCCCGTCCTCCTCGGCCACCACGTGCCGCAGCCCGCGCACCACGGCGACGGGCAGCCCGGCGGCCTTGCCCTTGACCAGGTCGCCCGCGGCGGCGATTTCGTCGGCGGTGGCGACGACGGTGGCGCTCAGCGGGTTGCCGTACGTGTCCGTGCCGCCGCGTAGATCGTCCAGCACGCGTACGCCCGCGGCGCCGATGGCGACGTCGGTCAGTCCCGTGCGCCAGGGCCGCCCGAAGGTGTCGGTGACCAGCACTCCGACGGTGACGCCGAGGGCGTCGCGCAGCCCGTCCCGGATCGCGCGCGCGGACGCGTCCGGATCCTCCGGCAGCAACAGGACCGTGCCGGAAGGGGTGTTGGACGCGTCGACTCCGGCCGCCGCCATGACGTGCCCCTGCCGGTTCTGCACGATCCGCAGCGGTCCGCGCCGGGCCACGACCCGTACGGTCTCGGCGTCGATCGCGGCCTCCCGGTCGGCCGCCCGGACCAGCCGCCCCTCGGCCTTGGAGACGATCTTCGAGGTGACGAGCAGCACATCCCCGTCGACCAGTCCGGGCTCCGCGTCGGCGATCAGCTTGGCCAGGTCGTCGCCCTGCGCGACCTCGGGCAGCCCGGGCACGGCCCAGACCCGGAACTCCGGGGCGGCGGCCGGTGACTCCTCCGTCGTGCCGCTCATGCCCCGCGCACCTCCTCGGCCAGCGCGAGTGCCTCGTCCGCCATCCGGGCGGCGGCGTCGACGTCGGTCATCATCAGCGGCACCGCCCTGCACAGGATGCCCGCGGCCTCGACCCGCTCGATCGAGGCCTCGTCGACCGTGTCGACGAGCCAGCCGTCCAGCAGCCCCGAGCCGTAGTGTTCGGCCACCGCCGCGGCCGTGGACTCCACGCCGACCGCGGCGAGGACCTTGTCGGCCATGCCGCGCACAGGCGCGTCCCCGACGATGGGGGACAGGCCGATCACCGGCACCCCGGCGTCGGCGATGGCCTCCCGGATGCCGGGCACCGCGAGGATGGTGCCGATGGAGACTACGGGGTTGGAGGGCGGGAAGAGGATCACGTCGGCCTGGGCGATGGCCTCCAGCACGCCGGGCGCCGGCTTGGCCTGTTCCGCGCCGACCGGGACCACCGCCTCGGCCGGCACCGAGGCCCGCAGCCGCACCCAGTACTCCTGGAAGTGGACGGCCTTGCGCTCACCGGAGCCCGGGGTGGCCCCGCTGTCGGGCAGCGTGACCGCGACATGCGTCTCCACCCGGTCGTCGGTCATCGGGATCAGCCGCACCCCCGGCTTCCACCGGTCGCACAACGCCTCGGTCACCGCGCTGAGCGGATACCCGGCGCCGATCATCTGAGTGCGCACGATGTGCGTGGCGAAGTCGCGGTCGCCCAGGCCGAACCAGTCCGGTCCTACGCCGTACGCCGCGAGCTCCTCCTTGAGATGGAAGGTCTCCTCGGCCCGGCCCCAGCCCTGCTCCTCGTCGATGCCGCCGCCGAGCGTGTACATCACCGTGTCCAGGTCCGGGCAGATCTTCAGCCCGAAGAGGTGGATGTCGTCGCCGGTGTTGCCAATGACCGTGACGTCCGCCTCCGGCACGGCCCGCTTCAGACCGCGCAGGAACCGGGCACCACCGATGCCGCCTGCCAGAACCACAATCCGCATGGAAACAGTGTGTCAGCCACCGGGCCGACTCGTGGCGGGCCTGTGGACGAGGGGTGGGCGGAGAGGGGGCGCCGGCGGGTACGGCGACACGGTCGCGGTCGGGCGCAGGGCGGGCACGTCCCCCGCCGGGCGGCTCAGGCGCCGGCCGCGCCCGCCGGGTCGGGGAAGGCCCCCGCGCACTGGGCGGCGGTGTGGGCCTCCACGGCCGAGGGCCAGGGGTGCATGGGCATCTCGGTCAGACCCGGGAAGTACACGTGCAGGCTGACCGCCGGCTCCAGCGTGTCATTCACGACCTCGTGCGCGTACCCGGGTGCGAACACGCGCTGCGCGCCTGCGCCCAGCGCGCGTGTGGCCCGCTCGGTGCGCTCGGTCAGTTCGCCGTCCAGGACCGTGAGCACGCCGGACGAGGGGCCGTGATCGTGCGGTCCGCTGCCCTGCCCGGGCACCCAGGACAGCAGCCACACCTCGTAGCCCGGGCCAGTGCGCAGCCGGTGGTACCAGCGCGTCGTCGCGTCGTAGCGGACGAGGTGCGCCCACTGGGCGCGGTCGGCGGCGATGGAGCGGGCCAGGCCGACGAACTCGGCCACGGTGGAGGGGTGTTCGCAGGGAGCCTGGAGCAGGTGCGGGACGTCGAGGATGTCGCCGGCGATCTGGAGGTCGCTGTCGCTGTTCATGACGGTGGGGTGGTTTCCTCGGTGAAAGAAGGTCAGAGGGAACGGGGGCCCGGCCGCAAAGGCCCGGACGGCGGCTGGAGCACGCGTGACGCGCGTGGGGCTCAACAGCCGCAACAGCGACAGCTGCAGCGAACGTGGGCAGCACCGCGGGACCCGGCGGTGCGGGTCGGGGTGAGTGCCGAGTTCGCGAGCATGCCCTCTAGGAGAGCGGCTCACACCCCCACTGTCAACTTGACGCCCGGAATGTGGGACATGTTTCACCTCATCCGGTTCATCTCGCAGATGAAAGGTTTGCCCCTGGGGCTACCGGGACACATGGCGTCCATGCCGGGCGCGCAAGCCCCGTTGCGATCCCGTGATCAGACCGTGATCCAGGTCGCTTCGGTGCGCGTGTCGGAACGAGATCGAAGTCCGGGGCGTCCTTCCCTGTGTGGGCTCCGTGTGGGGCGCGAGACCTTCGGGGCCTCGGTCGGGTGTCAGGGTTTATGCCGATTTGAACACTTTCCGCATGGCCTTGGTTCCGCAGAGTGAATAAGGGGCTCAATAGCAGATCTCGGCTTGACTCGCCCGGAGCAGCACACTTGTAATTTCACTCGTGTCGTTCAGCCGGCAGGTAACGGCTGCATCACGGGGACGCGAAAGACAGACGAGGGGCGCACATGACCGAGCTGGTGCAGCAACTGCTGGTCGACGACGCGGACGAGGAACTCGGCTGGCAGGAGCGCGCGCTGTGCGCCCAGACCGACCCCGAGTCCTTCTTCCCGGAGAAGGGCGGCTCCACCCGCGAGGCCAAGAAGGTCTGCCTCGCCTGCGAGGTCCGCTCCGAGTGCCTCGAGTACGCCCTCGCCAACGACGAGCGCTTCGGCATCTGGGGCGGCCTGTCCGAGCGTGAGCGCCGCCGGCTGAAGAAGGCGGCCGTCTGACCGCCGTACCACCGCAGGCTCCGCTCACATCCCCCGGAAAAACGTCACGAACGGCCCGTCGCAGGTGGGTTGTCCACAGGCGGCGGGCCGCCCTGTTGGCCAGCCGATAGTGTGGTCGCTCGTCCGACACGCCCCCTGCCCCCACCGGGCACAGGCGTCCACCGCAGTCCACCGAACCGGGGCCCGTATCTCGATGTCCGTGCACAGCCATACGGCAGCCCACTACGACGGCGCTGCCCCAGCGCCCGACGCCGCGTGCGCGACGGTGTCCGACCAGACCGGCACGCCGGAGTACCCGCGCCACGTCGTCACCGCCGTGCTCGTCTCCCACGACGGAGCCCGCTGGCTGCCCGACGCGCTCGCCGGCCTGCTCGGCCAGGAGCGCCCCGTCCAGTACGCCGTGGCCGCCGACACCGGCAGCGCGGACGAGTCCGCCCAGGTGGTCACCGACGCCCTCGGCGCCGACCGCGTACTGCACCTCGCCCGGCGCACCGGATTCGGACAGGCCGTCGGCGAGGCCGTCCACAGCGCCCCGGTCCTCACCCCGGACGACCTGCCGTACCTCAAGCGCCCCAGCAGCTGGGACCCCGTCACGCGCGCCTGGCGCGACGACACCTACGACCTGCCCGAACTGCCCTACGGGGAGCCGGTGCAGTGGCTGTGGCTGTTGCACGACGACTGCGCTCCCGAGCCCGACGCCCTGGCGCAGCTGCTGCGCGTCGTGGACAACGAGCACGAACTCGGCCGCGACGACGTGGCCGTCGTCGGCCCCAAGCTGCGCGGCTGGTACGACCGCAGGCAACTCCTCGAAGTGGGCGTCAGCATCGCCAACTCCGGTCGACGTTGGACCGGCCTCGACCGGCGGGAGCAGGACCAGGGCCAGCACGACAGCGTACGGTCCGTGCTGTCGGTGTCCACCGCCGGAATGCTGATCCGGCGTGACGTCTTCGAGGAACTGGGCGGGTTCGACCGGCGGCTCCCCCTGATGCGCGACGACGTCGACCTGTGCTGGCGTGCCCACTCCGCCGGCCACCGCGTCCTGGTCGCCCCCGACGCCGTCGTACGGCACGCCGAGGCGGCCTCCCGCGAGCGCCGCGACGTCGACTGCGTCGGCCGCACCGCCGCCTCCCCGCACAAGGTCGACAAGGCCGGCGCCGTCTACACCCTGCTCGTCAACACCCGTACGGCAGCGCTGCCCTGGGTGCTGCTGCGTCTGGTCCTGGGCACCCTGCTGCGGACCGTCGCCTACCTCGTCGGCAAGGTGCCGGGGCAGGCCGTCGACGAGATCCGCGGCCTGATGGGCGTCCTGCTGCGGCCCGAGCGGATCATCGCGGGCCGTGGCAGACGCGGCAAGCCGCAGATCGACAAGGGCGAGCTGCGGGCGCTGCTCCCGCCGCCGGGCGCCACCATCCGCGCCACGGTGGAACAGGTCGCCGGCAACCTCGTGGGCGGCTCCGACGCCGAGGCGTCCTCGGCCGGCCGGCACGGCGGCGTGATCGAGTCCGGGCCCGGCGGCGACGACGCCGACTACCTGGAGATCGAGCAGTTCGCCCGCCTCAAGCGCATCGCCCGCAAACCCGGCCCGGTGCTCTTCCTCGTGCTGCTGTTCGTCTCCCTGGCCGCCTGCCGCGGTCTGCTCGGCGGCGGCGCGCTCGCGGGCGGCGCCCTGCTGCCCGCGCCCGCCGACTCCTCCGAACTGTGGTCGCGCTACCTCGACTCCTGGCACCCGGTGGGCGCGGGCGGCACCCCGTCCGCGCCGCCGTACCTGGCGATGGTCGCGATGCTCGCCTCCCTACTGCTCGGCTCGACCGGCCTCGCGGTCACCGTCCTGCTGGTCGGCTCGGTGCCGCTGGCGGGATTCACGGCGTACTTCGCCTCACGCCCGCTGGTCCCCTCCCGCCTGCTGCGCGCCTGGGCCGCCGTCGCCTACGCCTTCCTGCCCGCCACCACCGGCGCGCTGGCCGGCGGCCGCATCGGCACCGCCGTGCTGGCCGTACTGCTGCCGCTGATCGCCCGCGCGGGCGTCGCGGCCGGCGGCCTGGCCAAAGGCCCCGGCACCCGCGGCAGTTGGCGCGCCACCTGGGCGTACGCCCTGCTGCTGACCGTCACCACCGCGTTCACGCCGATCGTGTGGCCCATCGCGCTTCTGCTCGGACTCGGCGTGCTGGTCGTGCGCCGTGACGACATCGTGGCCCACGGGCTGCGCTTCCTGGCCCAGTTGGGCACCCCGCTGCTGGTGCTGGCGCCCTGGTCGCTGTCGCTGCTGCCGTTCGGCTTCTTCCACGAGGCCGGCCTGGAGTACGGCTCCTCGGCCGCCTCCGCGCTCGACCTGCTCGGCGCCGGCCCGGGCGGCCCCGGCACGGTGCACGGGCTGATGCTCATCGGCATCGTCCTGGCCGCGCTGGCCGCCCTGCTGCGCTCCGAGCGCCAGTTCGCGATCTGGACGGCCTGGGCGGTCGCCCTGGTGGCGCTCGTCTTCGCCGTGCTGTCCAACGGCTCCACCTGGGCCGGGCCGGCCACCCTCGTCTACGGCATCGCCCTCCTCGTCGCCGCCGTGCTCGGCGCCGACGGGGCACGCGCGCGCGTGGCCGAGCAGAGCTTCGGCTGGCGCCAGCCGGTCGCCGCGCTGATCGCCTTCGCCTCGGCCGCCGGGCCCCTGCTCGTCGCCGCCGGCTGGATGATCCGCGGCGCCGACGGTCCGGTGGAGCGGCGCGACCCCGTGCAGGTGCCCGCGTTCGTCGCCGAGGAGAGCGGCACCCGAGACCAGGCCCGCACCCTGGTCCTCGACAGCGACTCGCCCGCCCACGTCGGCTACATGCTCGTACGCGGCTCCGGCGCCCGCATGGGCGACGCCGAACTCGCCGCGGTGAACGGCGGGAACAGGCAACTGGACAAGGTCGTCGCCAACCTGGTCGCCGGCTCCGGCGCGGACCAGGCAGGCCAGCTCGGCGGTTTCGCCGTGCGCTACGTCCTGGTCCACAAGGGCGCGCCCCGCGACGTCAGTCGCGTGCTGGACGCCACCCCCGGCCTGACCCGGCTCAGCCAGCAGGACGGCAGCGCCCTGTGGCGGGTGAACCAGGAGGTCGCGCGCGCCGCCATTGTGCCCGCCGAGGGCTCCGGTACCGCCCAGCCCGTCGCCGCCGGACCCGTCGAGATCCACACCACGATCCCGTCCGGGGCCGACGGCCGCGTGCTGCGCCTGGCCGAATCCGCCGACGCGGGCTGGACGGCCACCTTGGACGGCAGGCCGCTCACCCGCACCACCGTCGACGGCTGGGCCCAGGGCTTCCAGCTCCCCGCCTCCGGCGGCAAGCTGGACGTCGCATTCGAGGACCCGTTCGGCCACACGGCCTGGCTGTGGGCCCAGGGCGCCCTCGCCGTCGTCCTCGTCGTGCTCGCCCTGCCCGGCCGGCGCCGCGACGTCGACGACGACCTGCCCGAGGAGGAGCTCGTTCCCGCCCAGGCCGTCGCCGGCGAGGGCCGCCGGGCCCGCAGGCTGCGGGCCCAGGCCGAGGCCGACGAGGCCGGCCAGGACGAGGCCGGACACGAGGGGTTCGTGCAGGGGGAGCTCGGACAGCAGGAGTTCGCGCCGGAAGCGGGCACCGTGCCGCCCCCCGCCCCGGACGAGGCGCCCGCCGCCGTCCCGCACCAGCAGTCCTACGGCGAGTGGGACACCACCGCCTACGCGGGAGCCGCGACCGAGTACGGCGCCTACGGCGACGGCCAGTACCAGGGCGCCCAGCCCCAGCAGTACCCGGCGGGCGGCTACGACCAGATGTACCAGGCCGACCCGTACCAGGGCGGCCAGTACGACCCGTACGGCTACGGCGGCCAGACCCCGGCGGCGCCCTACGACCAGACGTACCAGCAGGGATACGAGGAGCCGTACGACCCGGCTCAGCACCACCCGCACGGCAACGGCAATGAGCGCCCCGACGGGAGCCAGCAGTGAACCGCACGACCCTGTCCCTGATCGCCGGCGTGACCGCGCTCGCCGCCGTCACCGGATTCGCCGCGCTGGACACTCCGGACGCCGCCGGCGCCGGCACCACAACAGCGGCCGCGCAACTGCCGGTCGAGCGCACGACGCTGGTCTGCCCGACGCCGAGCAGCTCCGACATAGCCGACACCGCGTACACGTCCATCACCCCCGTGACCACGGGCACCGGCGGCACGGGCAAGGCCCAGCTCCTGCCCGCCACCGAGCAGTCGGACACGGGCGACGGGACGGACACGGCCAAGGGCGGCGCCACGGACAAGACCAAGGACGTTGGGGGAAAGAACAAGACCGCCAAGTCCGTCCTGGAACCCAAGGAGCCCGGCACACCCGTCACCGGCGACACCTCGGGCGGGGACGCGCCCGCGCTGATCGGCACGGCCGAGGGCAAGTTCGCGCCCGGCTGGACGGTGCAGCAGACCACCGAGGTCGCCGTGGGCGCAGGCCGCGGTGTGCTGGGCGTGACCTGCACCGCGCCGGACACCCAGTTCTGGTTCCCCGGCGCGAGCACGGCCGCCGCCCGGTCCGACTACATCCACCTGACCAACCCGGACGACTCCCCGGCCGTCGTCGACATCAGGCTCTACGGCACGGAAGGCGCCGTGAAGTCGGCCGCCGGCGAGGGCATCACCGTCCCGCCGCACTCCAGCGAGCCGATCCTGCTGTCCACGCTCGCCGACTCCCCGCAGCAGGACCTCACCGTGCACGTGAGCGTGCGCAGCGGCCGGGTCGGGGCGGCGACGCAGGCCCTCGACGACAGTCTGGGCGGGGACTGGCTGGCGGCGTCCGCGGACCCGGCGGGCAGCCTGGTGCTCCCGGGCATCCCCAAGGACGCCACGGACGTACGGCTGGTCGCCTTCACGCCCGCCGACTCCGACGCCGACCTGAAGGTGCGCCTCGCCTCCCCGTCCGGGCTGATCACACCCGCGGGGCACGAGACGGTCCACCTCAAGGGCGGGATGACGACCGCCGTCGACCTGGGCGAGATCACACGCGAGGAGGCGGGGTCGCTGGTGCTGACCCCGACCTCGCGGTCGGTGCCCGTGGTCGCGGCGCTGCGGGTCCTCAGGGGCAAGGGCGACCGGCAGGAGACGGCGTTCATCCCGGCGACCGGCCCGGTCGTGACCCGGGCGACCTCGCCCGACAACAGCGCCAAGGGCTCGACGCTGTCGCTGACGGCTCCCACCGCCACCGCACAGGTCAAGGTCACCGCGTCGGCGGGCAGCGGCGGCGGCACGGCCGTCTCGAAGACCTACACGATCAAGGAGGGCACGACCCAGGACATCGCCCCGCCGGTGCCCTCCGGTCTGAAGGGGACGTACGCGCTCACGGTGGAGAGGGTCTCCGGCGGCCCGGTCTACGGGGCGCGCATCCTCACGGCGTCGCGGGAGAGCAACCCCGGCTTCACGATCCAGACGCTGCCGGACGACCGGGGGACGGTGGCCGTGCCGCACGCGGAGCAGGACCTGTCGGTGCTGCAGAAGTGAGCAGGGCGGCCGAGGACGCCCCGGCGGCGGGTCGGGGCGTCCGCGCCGTACCGGGGCGGTCAGTCCTCGCCGTACCGGGGGTCGACCGTTTCCGGGGTCAGCCCCAGCAGCTCGGCCACCTGCTCGACGACGATCTCGTGCACCAGGGCGGCCCGCTCGTCGCGGCCCTTGGTGCGGATCTCCACCGGCCGCCGGTAGACGACCACGCGCGCGCGTCGCCCCTCACGCGAAGCGACCGTGCCCCCGAGCGGCACCGCCTCGTCGCTCCACGTCTGCCCCGGCCCGTCCAGCCGCGGCACCTCCACCACGAAGAAGTCGATGTCGGCCAGTTGCGGCCAGCGTCGCTCCAGACGGTCCACGGAGTCCTGCACCAGATCCGCGAACGCCTCGGCACGGCTCGCGGCGAGCGGCACCTGCGGCGGGGCGATCGGGCCGCGCATGCCCCGGCCGTGGCGATCACGTCGTCGGGGCCCGGGGCCGGCGGCACGGGGCGGTACACGGTTGTCCATCACTGGTGAAGGGTAGTCCCCGGCGTCCCGGTGCGCCCGGTCCCGCGCGTCATCCCGGACACGGCGCCGGGGCCGCGGCGGACGGCATGTCACGGCCTGTATCCCGGTGAGCATTTCAGCCAAGCTCGGGCTCGATTCCATATCTCTCCAGGACCGTCGATATCAAGGTAATTGACTGATTTTGTACCTGGCTGTGACCGGATCCGGCTTGTTCGAGATCCCGGCGGTAGGCGTCCGCGCAGGTCAGCGAAGTGTGACAGAAGGTGTGTCTGGGGCGTTTCGTGTCGCGACACGGTGGAGTGAGCTGGTGGAGAGTCGTCGCGGCCCGCTCAAGAGTGCGGTACCGTCCAACGTCGTGAGCCTTGTACGTCGCTGTTCGCGCACCGCTTGCGGCCGTCCCGCCGTAGCGACGCTGACGTACGTCTACGCCGACTCGACCGCCGTCCTCGGCCCGCTCGCCACCTACGCCGAACCCCACTGCTACGACCTGTGCGCCGAACACTCCGAGCGCCTCACCGCGCCCCGCGGCTGGGAGGTCGTCCGGCTCCTCGACGGCTCGGCTCCCGCACGACCCAGCGGTGACGATCTGGAAGCGCTTGCCAACGCCGTGCGCGAAGCGGCCAGGCCCCAGGAACGGGCGGCCGAGGCCGGTGGCGGCGCGCGTACCGCGGACCCGATGGAGGTCGCTCGCCGCGGCCACCTGCGCGTGCTCCGCTCGCCCGACAACTGACTCCGGACGGCCGCGAACTCCTTCCGTCACCCGCGCCCCTCGCCTCTGCTGCCTTCTGTTCGCATGCCGACGGTAGTTTGTGGTGACCGATAGGACCTCAGAAGGGCTGGCCGTGGCTGCTGATCTGTCGCAGATCGTGAAGGCGTACGACGTACGCGGGGTGGTCCCGGACCAATGGGACGAGTCGCTGGCCGAACTCTTCGGGGCCGCCTTCGCCCAGGTGACCGGCGCCGACGCCCTCGTGACCGGCCACGACATGCGGCCCTCCTCGCCCGGCCTGGCCCGGGCCTTCGCCCGCGGCGCGGCACGCCACGGCGCCGACGTCACCGAGATCGGGCTGTGCTCCACGGACCAGCTGTACTACGCCTCCGGCGCCCTGGACCTGCCCGGCGCGATGTTCACGGCCTCGCACAACCCAGCCAGGTACAACGGCATCAAGATGTGCCGGGCGGGCGCGGCCCCCGTCGGCCAGGACTCCGGGCTGGCGGAGATCCGCGAACTGGTCGAGCGCTGGCTCGCCTCGGGCGCCCCGGAGCCGGCCGCCCGGCAGGGGACGATCAGCCGGCGCGACACGCTGCACGACTACGCGGCGTACCTGCGCTCCCTCGTCGACCTGGACTCACTGCGCCCCCTGAAGGTCGTCGTCGACGCCGGCAACGGCATGGGCGGCCACACCGTCCCGACGGTCTTCGAGGGCCTGCCCGTCGACCTGGTCCCGATGTACTTCCAACTGGACGGCACCTTCCCCAACCACGAGGCCAACCCCCTGGACCCGGCCAACATCGTCGACCTGCAGAAGCGGGTCCGCGCGGAGGACGCCGACCTCGGCATCGCCTTCGACGGCGACGCCGACCGCTGCTTCGTGGTCGACGAGCGCGGCGAGCCGGTCTCCCCGTCCGCGATCACCGCGCTGGTCGCCGCCCGCGAGCTGGCCAAGAATGGCGGCAAGGGCGTGATCATCCACAACCTCATCACCTCCTGGTCGGTCCCGGAGGTCGTCGAGGAGAACGGCGGCACGCCGGCCCGCACCCGCGTGGGCCACTCCTTCATCAAGGCCGAGATGGCGAGGACCGGCGCGATCTTCGGCGGCGAGCACTCCGCGCACTACTACTTCAAGGACTTCTGGAACGCCGACACCGGCATGCTGGCCGCCCTGCACGTCCTCGCGGCCCTCGGCGGCCAGGACGCCCCCCTGTCGGACCTCGTCGCCCAGTACGACCGCTACGCCGGCTCCGGCGAGATCAACTCCACCGTCGACGACCAGGCGGCCCGCCTCGCCGCCATCAGGTCGGCCTACACCGGCCGCGCGGACGTCACCCTCGACGAACTCGACGGCCTCACCGTCACCGCCGCCGACTGGTGGTTCAACGTCCGCGCGTCCAACACCGAACCGCTGCTGCGGCTGAACGCCGAGGCCCGCGACGAGGCGACGATGGCCAAGGTGCGGGACGAGGCCCTGGCGATCATCCGGGGCTGAGGGGCCGTCCACCCGGTGGGGGCGGCGCCCCGGCATGCGGGCCCGGGCCGACCCCGCCACGCCGCCTCCACCGGCGGTACGCTGACCAGGCACGTCCGTACGACCGCACCGACGCACACCCCGCCCGCCCGAAGGGAAACCCCATGCCGCTCGAAGCCGGCCTTCTGGAGATCCTCGCCTGCCCGGCCTGCCACGCCCCCCTCAAGGAGCAGGAGGCCGAGCTGGTCTGCACCGGGCAGGACTGCGGCCTGGCGTACCCCGTCCGCGACGGCATCCCCGTCCTGCTCGTCGACGAGGCCCGCCGCCCCGCGTGACGCAGGCTCGTCCGGAAGAGGCCCACCGCCTCGCCCGGACGGGTTCCGCTGCCCGCACGAACACGACCCGGCGCTCGGTGCCCGATCGGGAGGCTGCCGCTCATGCTCGACGAATCGCTGCTCGACGCCCCGGAGGGGCTCGCCGAGGCCGACCGCCGCGGACTGCTCCGCGGTGCCGCCGAGGCCGGCGCCCGCGTCCGGACCGCCGCCCGGAACGCCGCCGAGGCCGGCGTGAGCGGCCTCAGGCCCGACGGCCGCCCCCGCGCCGTCCTGATCGCCGGCCCCGGCGCCGCCGCCACCCACGCGGCCGACCTGCTCGGCACGCTCGCCGGCGCCGGCAGCCCCGTGACCCGGCTGGCGCCCACGGGCGTGGCCTCCGCCGCCGGTGCCCTGCGCTGGGAGCTGCCCGGCTGGGCCGGCTCGGTCGACCTGCTGCTGATCGCCACCCCGGACGGCACCGAGCCGAGCCTGTCCCTGCTCGCCGAGCAGGCCTACCGGCGCGGCTGCACGGTCGTCGCCGTGGCCCCGGCGCGGACCCCGCTCGCCGAGGCCCTCGAGGGCGCCCGCGGCCTGTTCATCCCCATGGCCACGGCCCCCTACGACCACGAAGAACCCCTCGCCGGATCCGCCCCGGGCGTCCTGTGGGCGCTGCTCACGCCGTTGCTGGCGCTCCTGGACCGCGTCGGCCTGCTCACCGCACCACCCGACGCCCTGGAGAAGGTCGCCGACCGGCTGGACCACATCGCCGAGCGCTGCGGTCCCGCCATCGTCACCTACAGCAACCCGGCCAAGACCCTCGCCGCCGAGCTCGCCGACGCGCTGCCGGTCATCTGGACCGAGGGCCCCTCCGCAGGTCCCGCGGGGCGCCGGTTCGCCGCTGGGCTCGCCGAACTGTCCGGCATCCCCGCGATCGTCGCCGAGCTGCCCGAAGCCCTCGCCGCGCACACCGCGCTGCTCGCCGGTCCGCTGGCCGCCAGCGCCGATCCGGACGACTTCTTCCGCGACCGCGTCGAGGAGCGGCCCGCCCTGCACGCGCGCGTGGTGCTGCTGCGGGACCGCCCGCTGGGCGGTCTGACCGCCGCCCCGGCCGCCCGAGACCTGGCCCTCAGCCACGACACGCCGATCAGCGAGCTGGAGCCGGACCCCGGCGACGAGATCGAGACCCTCGCGGAACTGATCGCCGTCACGGATTTCACCGCCGTTTACCTGGCGCTCGCCTCCGGCGCCTGATCTGTCCTTGAGAACAGCCGAGAACAGCTGAGCCCAGCCGAGAACAGCCCAGAACCGCAGAGAGATCCGCAGAGAGAAGCGCATGGACCGCCTCGACAACACCATCCGCCCCTACGCCTGGGGTTCCACCACCGCCATCCCGCACCTGCTGGGTGTCGAGCCGAGCGGCGAACCCCAGGCGGAGCTGTGGATGGGGGCCCACCCGGGCGCACCCTCGCGCACCGCACGCGGCACCCTCGCCGAGGTCATCGAGGCCGGCCCGGAGGAGGAACTGGGCGCCAAGACGGTCGCGAAGTTCGGCCCGCACCTGCCTTTCCTGCTCAAGATCCTCGCCGCCGGCGCCCCGCTCTCCCTGCAGGTCCACCCCGACCTGGAACAGGCCAAGGAGGGATACGCCGACGAGGAGCGCCGAGGCGTCCCCGCCGACGCCCCGCACCGCAACTACAAGGACGCCAACCACAAGCCCGAACTGGTCTGCGCCCTCACCGGGTTCGACGGCCTGTGCGGCTTCCGCGCGCCGAGCCGGGCCGCCGACCTGCTCGACGCCCTCGGTGTCGACTCCCTCAAGCCGTACGTCGACGTGCTGCGCGCCCGCCCCGAGGAAGCCGCCCTGCGCGAGGTCCTCACCGCCCTCCTCACCGCCGACCGCGAGAAGATGGCCGGCACGGTCGCCGAGGCCGCGGCCGCCTGCGCCCGCCTCGGCGGCGACCACGCCCCCTACGCCGGCATCGCCCGCCACTACCCGGGCGACCCGGGCGTGCTGGCCGCGATGCTCCTGAACCACTTCCGCCTCAAGCCGGGTGAGGCGGTCTTCCTCGGCGCCGGCATCCCGCACGCCTACCTCGACGGCCTGGGCGTGGAGATCATGGCCAACTCCGACAACGTCCTGCGCTGCGGCCTGACCCCCAAGCACGTCGACGTCCCCGAACTCCTGCGCATCGTCCGCTTCGAGGCCCGCGACCCCGGCATCCTGTGCCCGGAGGCCGGCCTCGACGGCGAGGAGGTCTACGACACCCCCGTCGACGAGTTCCGCCTGTCCCGCTACGTCCTGTCCGAGGGCACCGCCGTCCGCGACCTCACCCTCGACACCCCGCAGATCCTGCTCTGCGCGGCCGGCTCCGTCCGGGCCGGCGAAGAGGAACTGGCCCCGGGACAGTCCGTGTTCGTCCCGGCCGGCGAAAAGACCGAAGTGTCCGGCGCCGGCACCCTGTTCCGGGCCACGGTCGTCGTATGACCGTGCGGGCGGTGGCCCGAGCAGCCGCCGCCCCGGGGTACCGCCGCCGGACCGGGCTGCGACAATGACCCACCGGCCGAGGACGGGCCAAGGCCGCAACCGAATGCGACGGCGAAGGGACAACACGAACAAATGAGCGCGTCAGGCGGTACCAGGGCGATCATGGCGGCACTCGGCGCCAACCTCGCCATCGCGGCAGCCAAGTTCGTGGCGTTCGCTTTCAGCGGCTCCTCGTCGATGCTCGCCGAGGGCGTGCACTCCCTCGCCGACTCCGGCAACCAGTTCCTGCTGCTGATCGGCGGAAAGCGGGCCCAGCGCGAGGCGACCCCGCAACACCCCTTCGGCTACGGCCGCGAGCGGTACGTCTACGCCTTCCTCGTCTCCATCGTCCTGTTCTCCGTCGGCGGCATGTTCGCCATCTACGAGGGCATCGAGAAGATCCGCCACCCGCACGAACTGGAGCACTGGTACTGGCCGGTGGGCGTCCTCGTCTTCGCGATCGCCGCCGAGGGCCTCTCCTTCCGCACGGCCCTCAAGGAGGCCGACGCACTGCGCGGCAAGCTGTCCTGGACGCAGTTCATCCGCCGCGCCAAGGCGCCCGAACTGCCGGTCGTGCTCCTGGAGGACTTCGGCGCGCTGATCGGTCTCGTCCTCGCCCTCGGCGGTGTGGGCCTGGCCCTGCTCACCGGTGACGGGGTCTGGGACGGCATCGGCACGGTCTGCATCGGCGCCCTGCTCGTGCTGATCGCCCTCGTCCTGGCCGCCGAGACCAAGTCCCTGCTGCTCGGCGAGGCCGCCGGCACCGACGTGGTCCGGCAGATCGAGACCGCCATGGTCGACGGCGACACCGTCACCGGCGTCATCCACATGCGCACGCTCCACCTCGGCCCCGAGGAACTGCTCATCGCCGCGAAGATCGCCGTCCAGCACGACGACACGGCCGCCGACGTCGCCGCCGCCATCAACGCAGCCGAGGACCGCATCCGCGCCGCCGTCCCCATCGCCCGCGTCATCTACCTGGAACCGGACATCTACAGCGAGGCCGAGGCGGCCAAGGGCCCGGACCGCGAGGCGACCCCGGGCGGACCGGCCCCGCACCCCACCGGCCACTGACCCCCACCGGCCACTGACCCCGACCGGCCCCGGGCCGTCCACGGGGCCCGCGGACGGCCCGGTGTGTCCGGACGCGGACTGTGGGCCGCCGCGCTCCGCGGTGTAGCTTGGGACGGAGTCAGACGTCGCTGCTGATGGCGGTCGGGCGGCCCGAACAGGGGCCGGCCGAGGGAGAGAGGGCCTCCGACGGACTGCGCTGCGCGCACGCGGGCATAGCTGTGTCACCTTCGGGCACCCCTGTGTCCGCCGCCGCGCAGGTCAGCCGTACCCACCTCGCCCCAACCCCGAGGAGCAGCACCCCATGACGACTGTCGAGAACCGACAGGACTTCAAGGTCGCCGACCTGTCCCTGGCCGAGTTCGGCCGCAAGGAGATCTCCCTCGCCGAGCACGAGATGCCGGGCCTGATGGCGATCCGCGCGGAGTACGCCGAGAAGCAGCCGCTCAAGGGCGCCCGCATCACCGGCTCCCTGCACATGACCGTGCAGACCGCCGTCCTGATCGAGACCCTGACGGCCCTCGGCGCGCAGGTCCGCTGGGCGTCCTGCAACATCTTCTCCACGCAGGACCACGCGGCCGCCGCCATCGCCGTCGGTCCCAACGGCACCCCCGACGACCCGCAGGGCATTCCGGTCTTCGCCTGGAAGGGCGAGACCCTCCAGGAGTACTGGTGGTGCACCGAGCAGGCGCTGACCTGGCCGGACAGCCCCACCGGCGGCCCGAACATGATCCTGGACGACGGCGGTGACGCCACCCTGCTGGTCCACAAGGGCGTCGAGTACGAGAAGGACGGCAAGGTCCCCTCGCCCGACACCGCCGAGTCCGACGAGCACCGCGTCATCCTGGAGCTGCTGAACCGCACCCTGGGCGAGAACCCGCAGAAGTGGACCCAGCTGGCCTCCGAGATCCGGGGTGTCACCGAGGAGACCACCACCGGCGTGCACCGCCTGTACGAGATGCAGCGCGAGGGCACCCTCCTGTTCCCGGCGATCAACGTCAACGACTCCGTCACCAAGTCGAAGTTCGACAACAAGTACGGCTGCCGGCACTCCCTGGTCGACGGGATCAACCGCGCCACCGACGTCCTGATCGGCGGCAAGACCGCGGTCGTGTGCGGCTACGGCGACGTGGGCAAGGGCTGCGCGGAGTCCCTGCGCGGCCAGGGCGCTCGCGTGATCATCACCGAGATCGACCCGATCTGCGCCCTCCAGGCGGCGATGGACGGCTACCAGGTCACCACGCTGGACGAGGTCGTCGAGACGGCCGACATCTTCATCACCACCACCGGTAACAAGGACATCATCCTCGCCGCCGACATGGCGAAGATGAAGCACCAGGCCATCGTCGGCAACATCGGCCACTTCGACAACGAGATCGACATGGCCGGCCTCGCCAAGGTCACCGGCATCGTCAAGGACGAGGTCAAGCCGCAGGTCCACACCTGGACCTTCCCGGACGGCAAGAAGATCATCGTGCTGTCCGAAGGCCGCCTGCTGAACCTGGGCAATGCCACCGGCCACCCGTCGTTCGTGATGTCCAACTCCTTCGCGGACCAGACCCTGGCCCAGATCGAGCTGTTCACCAAGCCCGACGAGTACCCGACCGGCGTCTACGTGCTGCCCAAGCACCTCGACGAGAAGGTCGCCCGCCTCCACCTGGACGCCCTTGGTGTCAAGCTCACCAAGCTGCGCCCCGAGCAGGCCGCGTACATCGGCGTCGAGGTCGACGGCCCGTACAAGTCGGACCACTACCGCTACTGACCGCCACCGACCCGCACCCCGCGTCTCAGCCAGGTCCTTCGAGGCAGGCCCCCGCACCCCCGTGTCGGGGGCCTGCCCCTTTCACCGGACCGGCGGCCGTCACGCCCGCCTGCCCGCAGCGCCGAGATGGCCGGACCACCCCGTCACACCCCAGGACCCCCATGCCCCGCGGCCGTTATTCGCTCCATGACCCGCACGATCACACCCCCCTAGCGGAAGAGCACTTCCAGTGCGCCCCCGGCCCCTCCGGCTGGCGCTACGTGTCCCAGGTGACCACCCCCTCGGGCGCTCATCACGGCTCCGTCGACCTGGCCCTCGACGATCTCGGTCGCCCCATCCGCCTCGAACTGCACGCGGGAAGCTGGCAGGTGCGCGGTGCCGCCCTCGACGGCGTCACCTGGGTCCGCACCGACGCCACCGGCATCCACGCCACCGAAGGCACTGCGCGCGCCCACGCCTTCACCGGCACGTCCCCCGCGTTCCTCGTCGCCACCGCCCGTCTCCTGCGTCTCACCCCCTCTGCCTCCGCGACCCGCGTCCGCCTCGTCGCCTTCACGGATCCAGTCCTCGCCCCCCGCACCGTGGACCAGTCCTGGACTTTGGTGGAAAGAGAAGCACACGCCACTGACAACGGCCCGCTGACCGTGGACGAATACCAGGTCACAGCCCTGGACACGGGCGAGCAGCACACCGTGCACATCGCCGGGGACGTGGTTCTGGCGGCCCCCGGCATCGAGCTCGAGGACCTCCAGTCGCCCCCGTCGGTCTTCGACGCCTGAGCCTGCGGGTCGAGGGAGGTAGAGGGAGGGCGAAGGGGTGCGGGGGAGATCGGGCAGCGGGACTGGCCGACGCGTCAGGCCGGCGGCACGAACCCGGTGCCGGGACGCTCGGTCCGCGAAGTGTCCTCGCCGCCCGCGTGCTGCGACGGGAGGTCTGGGGACGGGACGCCCTGGGACGGGGTGTCCTGAGGCACGGCGGGTGAAGCCACAGCGGCGGATGCGGGAGTCCCCGAGTGCTCGCCGACGCCGTACGCAGGCGGCTGGGGCGCGCCGTAGGCCGGCAGTTGCGGCGGCGGGAAGCCGGGAGCACCGGGCGCCGCACCGGTCGCGGCGACCGGGACGCCGCCCCCTCCGGCGGACGCACCGGCCGCGGAGCCGCCGTACGCGCGCTGGGCCTCACGCGCCTGCCGCTCCTGCAACACCGCCGCCAGATACATGGCCGGCGGAACGTCGCGCGGTGCCGGAGTGCCGGTGCGGGCGGCGAGATCGGCGGCGAGCCGTTCGGCCATGCTCCAGGCGACCTGCGGTTCCAGGTGCTGCATCCGCGTCAGGTACTGCCGGACCGCCAGCCACAGTCCGTCGGGAACCGCCGACAGATCGAGCGCCGAGAAACGCCCCGCCAGCCAGGGCGGCGGCGGAGGCACGGCGGTCGCCTGCCCGGACGGCACCCGCTCCCGTACGACCAGGGTGCCCGCGAACACGTCACCCAGCCGACGGCCCCGCGCCGACACCAGCGAAGCGATGCAGGCGACGACCCCGACCGTCAGCAGAATCTCGACCACACCGATGGCCCCACGCACGAGCGCGTGCCGGAACCGGATCGGCCCGCCGTCGTCCCGGACCACCCGCAGCCCGCATGCCAGCTTCCCGAGCGACCGCCCGTGGCTGAGCGTCTCCACGGCTATCGGCCCCCCGACCAGCACGAGCAGGAACGTCGCGATCGAAACCGCGATCCGCGCGGCCTCGTCCAGGGAAGCCGTGGACGCCAGGAGGGCCAAGGACACGACGATGTAGACCATCACCGTCACGGCGAGGTCGAGCAGCACCGCCAGTGCCCTGCTGGGCAGCCTCGCCGGGCGCACCTCCAGTGCCACGGCCTCACCCGTCACCAGCTCACTCACGCCCGTTGTCCTTCCCCTGGCCTGCCCCGAGAACGGCCAGTCTGCCAAGCTGAGGGCGACCGCGCCGCGGTAGGCCAAGCTGACACAGCCGACGAGTTGTCGAACAACCAGCCGAGGAGCAGGCAGCACGATGGACCTGGACGTCTTCGTCTCCGCCCACCGAGCGGAATGGGACCGCCTCGACACCCTGCTCCACCGTCGACGCCGGCTCACCGGCGCGGAGGCCGACGAACTCGTCGCCCTCTACCAGCGCACCGCCACTCACCTTTCCCTGATCCAGTCCAGTGCACCCGATCCGCAGCTGACGGGCCGGCTCAGCCAGCTCGTGGCAAGCGCGCGCAGTGCCGTGACGGGGGCCCGCCGCGCCTCGTGGCGGGACGTCACCCGCTTCCTGCTGGAGGGCTTCCCCGCGGCGGTCTACCGGGCCCGCCACTGGTGGGTTCCCACCGCGCTCCTGTCCACCGTCGTCGCGGCGCTCCTGGGATGGTGGATCGGTACGCATCCCGAGGTACAGGCCGCGATCGCGGCCCCCAGCGAGCTACGGCAGCTCACCCGCCCCGGGGGTGAGTACGAGACCTACTACTCCAGCCACCCCGCTGCCGCCTTCGCCGCCCAGGTCTGGACGAACAACGCCCAGGCCGCCGCGATGTGCCTGGTCCTGGGCGTCTTCCTGGGACTGCCGGTCCTGTGGATCCTGTTCCAGAACATGCTCAACCTCGGCGTGGGCATCGGCCTGATGTCCTCGGCCGGCCGGCTCGACACCTTCCTCGGACTCGTCCTCCCGCACGGTCTGCTCGAACTGACGGCGGTCTTCGTCGCCGCGGGTACGGGGCTGCGCCTCGGCTGGACGGTCATCGATCCCGGTCCCCGCACCCGCCGCGCCGCTCTCGCCGAAGAAGGCCGAGCCGCGCTGGGCATGGCGATCGGCCTGGCCCTCGTCCTCTTCGTCTCCGGCGCCATCGAAGGCTTCGTCACGCCGTCGGGCCTGCCGACTTGGGCCCGCATAGGCATCGGGATCGTCGCCGAGCTGGCCTTCCTGGCCTACGTCTACGCCCTCGGCGGTCGAGCGGCACGGGCCGGCGGCACAGGCGACGTAGCGCCGATCGAGCGAAGCGCGACCGTGCCGACCGCCGCCTGACGTGCGTTTGGGCCCGCCGAGCTGCTACTCTCCTCTTCGCCGCACCGGGGCCGTTGACACGGGTCGGGTGGGGAGGTAGATTCAAACAGTTGCCCGGAGATGGACCTGGTCCACGAGGGTGACACTGAGCATCTATCTGCTTCGTACATGTCGACGACATCGATCATGAAGAAGCCTCTCCCGATGAATCGGAAACGAGAGCCGGTCGGACCGGCTCAAAAGTTCTGGTAAAGTCGGAACCGCCGGAAAGGGAAACGCGGAAGCGGAAACCTGGAAAGCACCGAGGAAATCGGATCGGAAAAAGATCTGATAGAGTCGGAAACACCGAAGGGAAAGCGCCCGGAGGAAAGCCCGAGAGGGTGAGTACGAAGGAAGCGTCCGTTCCTTGAGAACTCAACAGCGTGCCAAAAGTCAACGCCAGATATGTT
>NZ_JBIAXG010000065.1:0-35402 GCF_042896465.1 Streptomyces sp. NPDC001292 | reverse complement strand
GCGGCGGAGGGAGTTGCCGAGGGTGTAGCCGAAGCCCGGCTCCAGCGGCTCGATCACGAACCGGGAGCGGAACTCGTCGACGACCTCTTCGGTCAGTGACGGACGCTGAGCAATCAGCACGAGATTTGCCTCCAGTGTTTGGCGCCCGCTATGTGACGCCGTAGACACCACGAAGGGTAACGGGCGGTTCGGCCGCCCAGGAGGCCCGAACCGCCGACCCCGCCCGTCTGCCGGCCGGTCAGCAGGCTCAGCTCTTGCTGGGGTGGAGTCCAACGATCAGCTACTCCTGTCCCTGAGAATCAGCCACCAGCGCAGTTCGTACGTGCATACTGGAGGCAATGAGAAAGCCTGCTGCACCGAAGCGTCATTTGCCTACCAGCCCCTTCAAGGCCCCGGTCACGCCGGCCCCCAAGCACTTCGCCGTGGGCGACCAGGTCACACACGACATGTACGGACTCGGCCGGGTGATCGGCATCGAGGGTGGAATCGCGGCGCTCGTGGATTTCGGCTCGGCGCAAATGCGGATCTTGAGCCCGTACGCCAAGATGACCAAGCTGTAGGACCGCTGTGCCCGGTCACGGCACGCCAGG
Organism: Streptomyces sp. NPDC001292; assembly: GCF_042896465.1. Lineage (NCBI taxonomy): Bacteria > Bacillati > Actinomycetota > Actinomycetes > Kitasatosporales > Streptomycetaceae > Streptomyces > Streptomyces sp. NPDC001292. Next base: position 34,812 of record NZ_JBIAXG010000065.1, on the reverse strand, counting down.
CCTCTTCAGGGGCCCGTAACGAAAGGGAGACCTCTCATCGATCTGACGTCGCTGTTCTCCGCCCTGGAAGGGCAACCCCGCTGTGCCACTGCAGCATCGCCGCCTCCGACGACGAACCCCTTCCAAGCCCCGGACTTCGGGGAGGACGAGACCTTCCTGCTCGAGGATCTACAGGGGCGCCACCGACGGCCTGATCGAAATCCCCGGCAGCGACCTCGACATCGGCCTCGACCTGCTGCGCCGCCACGCTAGCGGCTGTTCCCCGGCAGCACCGACGACATCGCCCGCCTCGCCCTGCGCCTGCCGGCGCCGCGACGCCAGGAGCCAGTGCTCGGTGCTCAGGTCCCCAGGACCAGTGCACGGAACGGGCCGGGCGGGGACGTCCCAGAGGCGTCGCCCCCGACGTAGCCCCACTCCCAGGACCGCAAGGCCTCGGCGGTCTTGTCGTCGGAGCGCGGTTCACCAGCGTGACACCGGCAGCGGCACCGTGATCGGAAAGCAGCCGCTGCTGCATCCGCCGGGCGAGGTTCCAGGCACGGTTCTGGTACTGCCTGCGCACGCGGGGCAGGACGAGGATCCCAGAACCCTGCTCCCGGGCACGGACGGAACCGGCCCGGCGTCGTTCATCGCCGAGAGCCGGTGTCGGAGCGGTGCGCGGCATGCCCTCGGCGCCTCCACCGTGCTCCCGGCCCCGCATAGCCACGGAGCGCCCGGCGGTCGTCGACGACGCCGGATGCAGCCTCGGCAAGCACGACCACCCGTGCCGGGCATACGCTGCTAAGAGAACCGGTCGTGAAACGCGCCGCAGTCCGCGCACCGGCCGACGTGTCGCAGCGACCGCGTTCGTTCCCGTCGCTGTTCCCGGCAGGAGTTGGGTATGGCTCAAGACCCGTCGCCCTCCGCGGGTCACGCAGAGGTCCGCGTCATCGCGGCGACACGGAGGTCGCCCGTCGCGTCGCCGAAGTGCCGCCACTGCTTCACCTCGGCCGAGCAGCGCAGCTACCCCGCCGGCCGCGAGGGAGCGACCCGTCTCCATCTCACCATCGACACCCTGCACACCGCGGACCCGCGCGGTCCTGGCTGGCGACCAGCGAGTCGACATGGCAGAACCGCACGCACCCGGACGAGGTGTGACCAGCGGAACGACAGCCATGACGACACTCCGTGAACGCAAGTCCAACCGGAAAGCGGTCCTGAAATCTCTCTACGAGGCCGTCGAACGCAACCGCCCCGAGGTCAGCGGAGCGGCACTCCGCGACGAGCTGCGCCTGCCCGACGAGGATCTCTCTGCGGCCTGCGCCTATCTGGCCGACGATGGCCTGATCAGCGTCGACTGGACATCGCACAGAACCCCCGCCGCCGTCTCACTGACGCACGAGGGCATACGGCTCATGGAGGAGGAAGAGGAGCAGTCGGCCGCGCCCAGCCAGGGTGCTCGAGGCGCTCAGGTTGACTGAGGGGTGCCCGTGCTGGGGTTCGAGGGCCGCGGGCAGCCGGACGATGTCCTGCGCGCTCGTCCTCACCCCGGAGTAGCCTGACCGAACCGAGAGCCTGGCCAGACGCCCCGGACACCGTCATGGCACCGGACCATGTGATCGATGTCGAGCCGGCTGACGACCAGGGCGAGATCATCACCCTGGAGTGCGGCAGCGTGGGCCGCTGGGGTGCTCCTGTTCGTCCCGCCCGACGAGCCCGACGAGCCCGACGGGCGGCCGCCCGGCTGCTGGCCGCCGCCGATTCCCGCAACGTGCTGACCGCCGCGCGGATGCCGGCGCCGACGAGACCGACCGTCTCCCGGAGGCCACCCGGGAGCCGTAATGAGCGGCGCCGGTCGCCGCACGCGATCCTCTGAACAGGCCCGCCGTCGCCGAGCAGGGCACCCACGCAATAGGGGCGAATGATCTTGGATACAGCGAAAGGCGCCCCGTCTTCAAGAGCCGGCCTCGGTCTCGTCCGGTGCGGCTCTTTGCCGTGCTCCCGCACCACTGCGGGATCCCAGCCCTCGACCTCGATCCGGGCGGCGAAGACAGGGCCCTCGGTCGTCTGCTCAGGTTGGCTCAGGCGTTGGGACGCTTGCCGTGATTGGCCTTCTTCTTCTTACGACCGCGTCGCTTGTTCCCTCGTTTAGCCACGGTATACATCTCCCTAATTCGGGGCTTTCTACGCCTTGGTCAGTGTAGATTCGGCCCGGAGTGTCCGCATCAGCGGTGTCGCGGACGCAGCGCACATAGACCGGCACTTCGCCGTCCCGGAGCAATCACTGGCTTCTGTCGAATCCACGTCAAGAAGAGACGATGCTGACGCCATCCCCGAGCAGCTTGAGGCCGAGGACGAAGAAGAGGAGCGCCATGACGGCGACGTTGTGTCGGGTGGCCCAGTCTCGCCGGTTGCTGACGGCGCTTTCGCCCGTTCTCCCAGGAGGAGGTGGACGGCCAGCGGCGCGAGTACGCCGACGGAGGTAGTGATCACAAAGACGTCCGCTTCAAGGCCGGCCAGGCCGCTTCCGGCAGGAGCACGACGTAGGTGGAGTGGAGCGGCCCCGACTGTCCGCCTCGTCGCGGATGGTCGGGGCCGCTGCCGCCCGCACTGCGTGCAGGATCAGAAGAGGGAGTACAGCAGTCTGTTCGGCGAGCCCGTGCCGGCGCTCTTGACCACTCCGCTCGTCGTGGCGGCCACCATCGCGTCCCGGACCTGTGCGGGAGTGGCGGAGGGGTTCCCCGCCAGGTACAGCGCGGCGGCGCCGGCCACGTGCGGGGTGGCCATTGAGGTGCCGCTGATGGTGTTGGTCGCCGTGTTGCCGGTGCTCCAGGACGAGGTGATGCCCACGCCCGGCGCGAACAAGTCGAGGCAGGTGCCGTAGTTGGACCAGGACGCCTTGGTGTCCGTGCTGTCGGTCGCCCCGACGGTGATCGCTTCGGGGACCCTGGCCGGGGAGTAGCCGCAGGCGTCCTGGGCCTTGCCGCCGGCGTTGCCGTTTCCGGCGGCCACGGCGTAGCTCACGCCGGAGGCGACCGAGCGCTTGACCGCGTCGTCGAGCGAGGTGCTCGCCCCGCCGCCGAGGCTCATGTTGGCGACGGCCGGCTTGGCGGCGTTGGCGGTCACCCAGTCGATGCCGGCGGCGACACCGGCGGTGGTGCCGGAGCCCTGGCAGTTCAGGGCGCGAACACCGACGATCTTGGCGCCCTTGGCGACGCCGTAGGTCGATCCGGCGGTGGTCCCTGCGACATGGGTGCCGTGGCCGTTGCAGTCGTTGCCGTTCGCTCCGCGGGCAGCCGCCAGTCGTCCCGGCGCCGGGTACGTGCCCGGTGCGCGCCCGCGCCGCGAGCGGCCAGGAAAGCGGCCACCGCCCGCTGTTCGGCCTCGGGGTCGAGGTCACCTCCGCGCATGACGGCGGCCTGCACCGTCTTCAGGGTGGAGTCGGCACGCACGTCCCAAGGGCCCGACGCGCCGTCGGTGTGCACGCGGCGGCAGCCCGGAACTCCGTCGCCGTTCAGCCGCTCACCCATGTCCGCTTCCGCTCCTATCCGACATGTTCGAGTCATTCGGGGTGACGGGCCCCCGCTCCTGCCGTCTGCTGCCGTCATCGTTCATGTCGCCCCCCAGCATCCGGGAAGCCTCATCCGTCACGCCCTCTCCCACCTCGCCGCCGACACCCAGTCGGCGGGCGAGGCGTTTCAGGCCCCGGTGGGCGGCAGTGCGCACCGCCCCTGGGCGCTTGCCGAGGACGCGGGCGGTGGTGGGGCCGTCCAGGCCGACGACGACCCGCAGCAGCACGGCTCGGCCTGATCCCGCGGTCCGTACCGGTAGTTTTTCGACTGCTCGGCGACGGTGTGGTCGCGGGTGGGGACCAGGGTGCCGTCGACAGCGGTGCCAGTTGCCGTGTCGAGCCCGGCAGCGAGTGCATCGCAGGCGGCGCTGACGGCGTCGCTGGCACGGATTTCTCCCATGCTCCAGAGGGCGGCATGGTCCTGCAGAGTGCTTGCCGCCGCCCCGTCCTGGGGCCGTGTACTTTGCCTGCGGTCACGGGCCGGGTGAGGGTAGCTGCACCAGGTGTGCGGCTTTCGTTTTCGTCACCCGTTCGGGCTCACCCGGCCGCCGCGAAGGTTACCGGTGGCCGTTGCTCGGGAGCAGCGCCAACCGGGGGCGTTCCAGCGGGAATCCCCTTGGGCATGAGCCGGTGAAGCAGGAGGACACCAGCGCGGTCAGCCTCGCAGCGCCTTCCGGCCGGTTTAGTATGGCGTGACAGGCGCGTGCACCGTCAGGCAAGGGGCACGTGTGGGCACCACGCACCGGGTGCCCCGGGGGCTGAGACCAGAACCCCGGCCCGATTACGGCGGGCCGGGGTTCTACATGGTGGGCATGGTGCGGCTGGGTTTAGAACTCGTCGAAGTCGAAGTCTTCCCCGTGGTGGCGCTTGATCACCCGGAAGCTGCCCACCACTCCGTCCTTGACGTGGACGCCCTTGGTGTGGTGCACCTTGACGCCGTTGGCTTCGCTGTGCGGGCCGACGGTGGCGACGGGGGCGCCGTTGTCACAGGTCACGCCGCGGAAGAACTCGACGGTCCGCTTGCTGTCGTTGCGGATGTTGAAACTCTTGGAGCCCAGGCCGCTCACCACGGTGATGCAGCCGTCGGGGTGGGCGGAGAACGACCGCTCGTTGATGAAGATCCTGCCGATCTCGTGGTGGCGGCGCTTGCCGTGCTTGCCGTGCTCGCCGCGCTCGCCGCGCTCGCCGCGCTCGCCGCCGCCCTCGTTGCCGCCGCGGCCGCCGCCCTCGTTGCCCTTGCCCTGTCCGGACCCTCCGTCCATCGGCGCGTGGGCCGGAGCGGGCGCCTGCTTGACGACGGCCGGGGCCGCCTCGGGTGCGGGGGCGGCCGTGGCGTAGGTGATGCCGGTCGCGGCGAGTGCTGCAGCGGCAGCAACGGCCGCGGTGACGGCGGTGGAACGGGTCATGATCATGGCGCTTTTGCTCCTTCTCAGAGAGGCCGGCTTTGACAGCCGGTGTGTGATTGAACGTAATGACCGCCCTCAAGGCTGTCATTTCGGGCATATCGGAAGGGCTGGCGTGGGGGAGCCGAACGGGGTACCCCGAGCATCCGCAGGCCCGGCTCTCCTCCTGCTGACGGCACGTCAATCCTTCGAAGGCGCTGGCTAGATTGATGAGGGATTAGGCCTTCAAGGTGATCTCTGATGCCTGATCACCCGTGCGGCAGCGGGTCGCCTGGAAATACCGGCGCGAAGGGCTCACCGGATTCCGGCACGGGGGCGGGTCACAGACGGGATCACGGCGACCCTGCCCCGCCAGGGCCTCACGCCCAAGCCGGCGGCCGTCCGCCGTCCGGTGTGGGCCGGGCCACCGTGCTGTGGTCAAAGGGCCAGGGCCCGAAGACCGGGCCCTGCCGGCGCCGTGTTCCAGGCGAGCGGTGCCGTTGACGTCCGGCTGTTCCCGGCTGCCGGTGCACGGCGTGGCACTTGCACCGGACGACCAGATACCCTCGGGCATGACGCCGACCACGAAGGGGCACTCCTCACCGACGCGGATCCCAACGTCTTCTTCGCCGGCCCCGGCGGGCGGCCTTGGCCAAGGACACGGGGTTGCGGCACGGGGAGTGAACCGTTCCCCTACAACACCTCCACCGCCACCGCGGTCGCTGCCGACGCCAACCACACCACGGCAACGGCGAATACCAACTGGATGTACCCCCAGTCACTGAAGCTCGGCGCCCTCAGACCGGCACGCTTGCGCAGGGTGGCCCACCGGCCCAGATCGGGATGGAGTGAGAGGTACACCGCCGCCGCCACGCCGAGGAAGAGCCCGGCAAGAGCCGCGAGCACGTCCGGCACCGGTGCGTACAGCACCGCCACGGTGGCGACGGCCGCGCCGCCGAGCAGCCAGTGCCCGACCACCCAAAGCAGCAGGTGCCTCGCGCCCTTCTCGTCGAGTATCACGTCACCCCACCGTCCCCCCTGTGACCTCTACCAGTCCTTCCGTTCCCGCCACCGACCCCGGCGGAACATCGGCCGCGTCAGCACATCAGCAGCCCCGCCCTCTACCCCGTCTTCTCCAACGGCACGGACACCAGCAGCAGTTCCGTACTCGTTGCCGGCAGCCGGCCGACGGCCGCATCCACACGGTGCAACCGCAGGGACACGTGCGGTCGAGGGACAGCGAACCCTCGTACACCAGCGGCCCTCCGAATCCGGCGCGCCCACCGGTTTCAGCGCCGTCGCCTCCGCGACGCGGTCGTCCGTGTCAACAGGGCCCGAAATCCTGGACCTCGACGTCGTCGGGGCCAGGTCTCCGGGACAGGGTTCGTACAGCGCCCGCCGGCGCCGGACTGTCCCAGATGTCGATGCGGCGCTCAGCTTCAGACCGCGCGCATGGAGCAGGCCCCATCCGGCCTCCATTGGCACGCCGGCCGCCTCGGGGTCGGCGCGTCAGATGCTCGGGGCGGCCGTCGACTCAGTCTCCGGCGCCGCAGCGACAGCGGGGGTGTCACTCAACTCGAGGCGGAGGTGTTCGACGTGGTAGAGGGCCTGGTCGAGGAGTTCGGCGACGTGGTTGTCGTAGAGGGAGTACACCACTGATCGGCCCTGTCGGGTGCCGACGACGAGGCCGAGGTTGCGCAGCAGGCGCAGTTGGTGGGAGCAGGCGGATTGTTCCATGCCGACTTCCGCCGCCAGCTCGGTTGCGGGCAGGGAGCCTTCGCGCAGGCGGGCGAGGATGAGCAGCCGCGAGGGTGTCGCCAGTGCCTGCAGGGTGGTAGCGACCTTGGCGGCAGTGGCGGGATCCAGGCGCGTTCGCGGGAGGGGGGTTCCGGCTGGTTGTGCGGCTCCATGACCCATACGCCCATGCTACGACACCCCCATGAACACATGAATGCCTCTTCATTTGTTTCGATACGGTGAAGGAGTCGGATCACCGCGCTCCCTGCCTGTGAAGGACCACGCCCCCGACGTCTTCCCCTCTCACCCGCCCAGTTGCCGCCAGCCGGTGCGCGACGCTGTAGCACCGCGGCGGCGCACGCGGGTCTCGCGTTGCCCGAGGCCCGGTTGGCAGCGGCTGCACGGGTGTTGTTCCTGGTCGCCCTCCCGCTGTGTCTGACCGGGCGCGCCTGCGTGGTCGTGGTGGCCGTTGTTCGCAGCCGTCTGCATCACCGGCGGCTGGGAGCCCGGCTGGGCCGGCCTGCAGGCGCTGCAGGAGAGGACCCTGGTCGTGGACCTGCTCATGGTGGTCGCCGCGCTCGGAACGGCGGCGATCGGGCGGATGCTGGACGGGGCTCTGCTGATCGTCGTCTTCGCCACCTCCGGCGCGCTGGAGGCGATCGCCACCGCCCCCACCGCGGCCTCGGTACGCGGCCTGCGCGACCTGGCCCCGCCACTGCCACCCGGCTGTGGACGAGGGCGTGCAGGGGCAGACTGTCTGGTGCGGACATCGCGCTGATCTCCTTCGGGCCTTCGGTATCTCGAAGATCAGCCGGTGGCCGTTCTTGTGTTCGGGCACTCACTCAGACGCCGGGCCAAACACCCGGACCAGGTGGGAGCCCGTGGACGATCGCAGGCGCATACCCACTGGTGATCGGCTTGTCAGCTGAGGAAGCGGGAGAACATCCGGTACATGAACGCGGTTCCCTGCCGCAGCGCCTCGACGTAGATCCGTTCGTTGTTTCCGTGCATCGTGATGAGCTGGTCGTTGTCGAGTACGTACGGGTAGACGCCGTATCCGGGGATGCCGCGTTCCCGCCACGGCGCCAGGCTGGTGCCTGCTTCGAACAGGGCCGGCGCGAATACCGCGTCGGGGTAGGTCTCGTCGGCGGCGCCGGCAAGAGCGCGGAACAGTGGAGTGTCGATGTCGGCCGGTGGCGTTGCCCAGTTCTTGTCGAGTTCGTCGAGGTACTGCTTCTCGGTCTTGCCCGCCGGGGCGGCGAGGGTCACCTGGATGCCGCGGCCGGCCGTCATCTCGCGGATCTCGGCGAGGAATTCGCGGGGCTTCTGCCCGCCGGGGATGCCACGGCAGTTGATCCGGACGTGTGCCGAGGACGGGATCACGTTCTCCTTGTAGCCGGAGTCCTCGATGACGAACGCGTGCGTGGTGCGAAGCAGGGCCTGGTGCAGCCACGGGTAGGAGGACTTCGACACAACGACGCGCGCGGCTCGTTCCCGTGCGTTCTGGCTGTGTGCGGAGAGCATGAGCTTGATGGCGCGGGCGAACTCCGCGTCGTCGGTTGCCCTCGCCAGCGCCGTGAAGTACTCGCGCGTCACCGCGGTGAGGTGCACCGGCGCGAGCCAACTGTCCAGTTCGGCGACCGCCCGGGACAAGGTCACGATCGCGGCGTCGGGGTTGGGCTTGGAGGAGTGCGTGGCGGTGCCGTGGGCGGTCAGGTCCAGGTTGAAGTATACCTTGTCCTGCCGGGTGGCGGTGATCAGCATCGGGGTGGTCTTGTCTTTCTGCGCCAGGAACCAGCCACCCTCGGTGAGGACCATGCCGGCGTCCACCTTGTTCCAGTGGTTGGCCGCCAGCCACCGCGACCCGAACGAGCCGGCTTCCTCGTCGCAGTCGGTGAGCACGATGATGTCGCGCTCGAAGCGGGCTCCCTCGGAGATGTGCTGCAGCAGAGCGCTGATCGTCGCCGAGTTCGCACCCTTCATGTCGAGGGCGCCGCGGCCGTACACCTCCCCATTGCGCACCGTGCCGGAGAACGGATCGACGGACCAGTTCTCCCGTTCGACCGGCACCACGTCGGAGTGGCCAAGCATCAGCAGCGGCGCAGCGGAGCTGGTCCCGGGAATCCGCGCGATCAGGTGCACGTTGTTCGGCTGCGGAGTGTCGATGATCTCCGCGGGCACCCCGGCGTTGTCCCACACTGCCTTGAGCATCTCCGCGTGCGGGCGGGTGTTCGCGCCTTCGCCGTGGTTCTGTGTGTCGTAGGACAGCATCCGCCGGAGCAGGTTGAGCGGGTCCTTGTCCGCTTCCGGCACCGCGGTCGCGGCCGCCGCCGGACTCAGGGTGGCGCTGAACAGGTTGATGCCCGCGAGGCCGGTGGCGCCGAGGGCGGCGACGCCGACTCCGCCAAGGAAGGTGCGTCGACCGAGCCGCGCTCGGGCCACGGCAGTCACGTCACGTGAATCGTTCATGCTCTCCTCCTTGTTGCGCGAGTGGTTGACATTCGAGCTTCACGATCACGCTGGTTCAGGGTCAATTGGTAAGGAGCGCCACAGTCGATGAGCGGGGCGTCGCAGTCGATGAGCGGTATTCAATCTGCGGTGAACGGCGTCCTGGCCCTGCTCCATGACGCAGGTGCCACGGACCCCTCACGCGCGGGGGGCGTGACCGGCCGCCGACCCGACCACAACTGGTAAGCGCCTTGCGGAGCCGGTCCGGAAATGCGCAGCCACGGCAAGAACCCGGCGAGGACCATGTGGATGCGCAGCCCGGCACTCGTTACGCAGCGAATCCGGCTTGAGCTGAGGCGCTGACCGGACCGGCGGTCCCGTTCCGGTACGGCACCCGACCACGGGCGCCGCGAGCCCGACCATTGCGGGTCACAGCCTTGCCGGCGAACCGTGCGCCGCAAGTGTTGCCCCACTCGACGCCACGGGCAGGCGAGACGACGGCCCCTGCCCAGGGCGCTGCGTGCAGGGGCCGCCCGGGCCCTGCGGTCCTGTCTCAACGCAAGGCATTACGACGCTAAAGCCCCAACGCCCGACCACGCCCGACCAACGCGTCAGCCGGGTGAACGTGGATGGAGTCAGAGCGGGATTCTCCTCCAACCCGCAGTCCGGTGCAGCGGATCTCGACTTCCGGCAGGACAGCAGCGCAGCCCACCCGACCGCTGCACTTCGCCCGCGGAACGACGGCGTAGGGTAACGCCCCTGCTGGGCTGCCCATGTCCCGCACCGACTCGCGTACGCGTGAAGCCGGTGCAGGTGGGCGAACGTGCGCTCCGCGACCCAGCGTTAGATGCCCAGGCCGGAACAGTGTTGGGCTCGGTGTCGATGTCGAGCGGCTGTCTGAGCAGTCACCGGTGTCTGGTCAGGAGGTGGGTCGGGTGACGTGGGTCGCTCCTTCTTCTCGTATCGACGATGGCTCGTTGCAGGATCGCGGCGCGTTCGGTGACGGTGCCGGGCTTGACCTCGTGGCCCGCGGCGACCTGCAGCCCGTGGCTGCCGAGGCAGGTGAAGGTGTTCCGGTCGAAGATCCATTCGATGCGTTGGCCTGTCTGCGGGTCGAGGCGGGCCGACGCGATCCCGTCGCGGCCGGCGGCGTCCTGGGAGCGGGCGACGACCACGACGCCGGGGATTTTCGCTGCGGCGCGGTAGAGGGCGGCGGCGGTCGGTGCGGGCACCAGTTTGCTCGCCGACGATGTCGCCGACGGTGGTGAAGGCCTGCTGGTCGCGGTCACTGTCGCCGTTGGTGCGGGCGTAGATCCTCTTCAGCAGTGCCGCGGGGTCGGTGGGCGGCTTCCTGGTCTCGTTGTAGGAGTCGCGGGTGACGTCGCTGTCGAGGGTGCCTCCCTCGGGCTGGTAGCCGGGTTCATCGAGCCAGCCCTTGCGCCCGTCAGGAGAGAGCCACACCTCGCGGGCGTGCAGGCGCTGCACCCACATCTGGAAGCTGTTGGTGTCCCCGTCCACGTGCGTGGTCGCGTAGGACACATTGCTCCTGCCCTGGACGAACTGGTTCGGGCGGGGGGTTGGCAGGGCGCTTGCGGTCGGCTGCGCCGGCGATGTGCTCGACCGTGGAGGCCAAGGTGATGTCGGAGCCCGGTTGGATGTCCACGGCTGACGTCGGTCGGCTCCCCCGGCGTGCGACCATCACCAGGGCCTGGCGCAGCCTGTCCCCCACGCCGAGGAGTTTTCTGCCGGACAGGGTCCCGGTGAGCCACCCGTACGCTGCCCCCGCTTCCGGGTACGGGTCTCGGCCGGCCGAGGGAGCGGGCCCTGAGCCGGCCGAAGATGTCCGTGCAGTTCTGGATGCTGTTCTGAGCGCCCACTGGTGCGACGGCACGTCAACCGACAGGCGCGGGACGCCCGTGTGGTCGGCTTCGCGCAGGCCCTCGGGCGCCCGGGCATCTCCCGTACGGCGCCTGTGGCCTCACCCGGTGAAGAGCTGCTTGGCCTTCAGGACGAGTTCGTAGAGGCCGTAGCACAGGGGCGCCCCCACCCACAGCCAGGACAGGACGATCAGTGCTCGCCGGTCAGGCGTGCTGCTCGCGTCGGCCATCGGCGGCCTCCTTCGATGCGGGAACGTAATGGCGGGGATGGACGGGCCGTACCAACTCGTTGGCGACGAACCCGACGACGAGCAGCCCGATCATGATGACGAAGGAGAGACCGTAGAGGGACGCCCCGTGCTTGCCTGCCTCCTCCTGGCGGTCGGCGATCCAGTTCACGATCAGCGGGCCGAGGACACCGGCGGTCGACCAGGCGGTGAGCAGCCGGCCGTGGATCGCGCCGACCTCGTAGGTCCCGAACAGGTCCTTCAAATAGGCGGGGATCGTCGCGAACCCGCCGCCGTAGAAGGAGAGGATCACCAGCGCGCACAGGACGAACAGCGGCTTGGACGAGTCGCCGAACGACGCGATCAGCAGATACATGAGCGCACCGACGCCCAGGTAGACGCGGTAGATGTTCTTGCGTCCGATCAGGTCCGAGGTCGAGGACCAGCCGATACGGCCCGCCATGTTGGCAGCCGACAGCAGGGCGACGAAGCCGGCGGCCGCGAACGCCGACACCGGGGTGGAGCTGTCCGCGAAGAAGTCCGTGATCATCGGGGCGGCCTTCTCCAGGATGCCGATGCCGGCGGTCACGTTCATGCAGAGCACGAGCCACAGGCACCAGAACTGCGGGGTGCGCACCGCACTGCGGGCGGAGACCTGGGCGCCTACGACGGCATTCGGCCCGTTCCCGACGGGCTTCTCGGTGTGCGGTACCCGCACCAACAGCACGCCCAGGGACATGAAGACGGCGTACGACAGCCCGTGCACGAGGAAGGCGAGGGCGATCCCCGAGTGATCGGTGCCGAACGAGTCCAGCATCTGCGCCGACCAGGGCGAAGCGATCAGGGCGCCACCGCCGAAGCCCATGATGGCGATGCCGGTGGCCATGCCGGGCCGGTCCGGGAACCACTTGATCAACGTGGAGACGGGCGAGATGTAGCCGATGCCCAGTCCGATGCCGCCGACGAACCCGTAACCGAGAACGATCAGCCAGTACTGCTCGGTCTGCGCCCCCAGTGCGGCGAGCAGGAAACCGGAGGAGAAGCAGATCAGGGCGACGGTCATCGCCCAGCGCGGTCCGTTGCGCTCCACGAGCGTGCCGCCGAACGCGGCGGACAAACCGAGCATCACGATGGCCAGCTGGAACGGCAGCGCGCTTTCGGTACCGTCGAGATGGAGCGCGGACTCCAGAGGCGGTTTGAACACGCTCCAGGCGTAGGCCTGGCCGATGGACAGGTGAACCGACAAAGCGGCGGGTGGAACCAGCCAGCGGCTCCAACCCGGGGCAGCGACAGGAGGACTCATGATCCCGGACCGTACGAACCCCGCACCCGATTGAAAACCACCGGGTCGACCGTATGCGGTAAACGGTATCCGTGGTGCGGTGAACGGTCGCCCTGGACGCGACCCACTGCAAGCCCCCGGACCAACCGCGAGACCGCCTCCCGAGCGGTCGTGAGCGCCAGCCGGCACCGTCGAGAGCGGCGACCGCGGAGTGCCGGGCGTGATGGCCGGTGACAACGAGGCCTAGGTCCTCCGGCCCGTACACGCGCGCGGCCTGACCGGCCGCCGCACGCCGGGAGCAGGCCTTGGCCGCGACGACAAAGGCCCGGGTGGGCTCCGCCTGCGCTCGGCGGAGCCCACCCGGGCCTCGGACTGGTCGCGTCGAGCTCGCCAGCGAGAAGGCATCGCCGCAGGTGTGGTTGCGCCGGGGGGTGTTTACCGGATGCGGTGGGTGTTCCAGAAGGAGGCCAGGTCCTTGTCAGTCATGGACTGGGCGGTCTTCTTGAAGTCGGCGGTGGTGGAGACGCCGTACCAGTGGTCACGGACGTAGCGCTTGAGAAGGCGTGCCATGGTGGCGGCGCCGAGGGTGCGTTCAAGGTCTGCCAGGGCGCAGGGGCCGGCGGTGTAGATGAGGTGGTATGTGCCGGGGTGCTTCGTCCAGTAGGCCATTGAGCTGGTGAGGGCGGCGTTCTGGTCGGGCCATTCGTCCGGGTCCCAGCAGTCGCCGGTGTCCCAGCCGTAGAAGCGGGAGTTGGCGTACTGGGCGAAGCTCTCGTCCAGCCAGGGCGCTCGGTATTGGTCGTTGCCGACGATGCCGTACCACCACTGGTGGGCCACTTCGTGGACGACGGCGCTGCCTTCCTCGGTGGTGCCGAGCAGGACCAGGCCGGGGTATTCCATGCCGCCGCCGAACTGCGGGGTCATGACCAGGTCGAGTTCACCGTAGGGGTAGCGGCCGTACTCCGTGCTGAACCGGTCGACGGCGGCGGCGCCGTCCCGGCGGGCGAGCCGCACGCCCTGGGCGGGCGTGTCGGGTGCCCAGTACGATCTGAGCCGCACACCGCCGGGCGTCGTCTGGGCCGCGGTGCGGAACGGGCCTGCCGCCCACGCGAAGTCCCGTACCCGGTGCGCGACGCTGTGCGTGAGAGTACGCCCCGGCGTGCCGGGGCTGGTGCGGGTACGGCCGGTCGCCGGGACCTTGAGGGCCGACGCGTGGTCGAGCGTGACCCGGAAGTCGCCGACCAGGGTGTAGAAGCTCTCGCCGGTCGACACGTACGGATCGAGGTGCCATCCCGCCGCGTCGTGCACGGCGAGCACGGGCAACGCATTGCCGAGGAAACGGAACGCACCCTCGCGGCCGAAGCGGTTGTTGCGCCCCGGCACGGTAAGGGACACGTCGAAGGAGACAGCCGTGCGCCGGCCGCGCTCGAGAGGTGCGGGCAGGGTGATACGCAGCGCGGTGCAGTCCACGCTGAGCCGCCCCGCCGTGCCGCCGCGCACCCGGGACACGGTGACGGGGGAAGGGCTGCCGGGAGTGCCGCAGGCGTCCACGCCGTTGCCCCACAGCCGCAGGTACACCTCGCGCAGGGGCCGGTCGGAGGCGTTGCGGAACGACACGCGCTGCCGGCCCTTCCAGTGGCTGCCGTCGGCGTCGGCGCGCAGGGTCACGTCGTAGCGCAGGTGATCGGGTGTCGCGACCTGGACACTCTTCGCTGCGGCCGTGCGTCCGGGGACGGCGTCGGCGACCCCGGCGCCAACTCCGCAGAGCAGCGCGAGGAGGGCGGCGAGCAGACGGCGGGGGGCCGTTGACGGCCACGCGGACAGGGACGGCATGGCAGCCGATCGTGCCACAGCGCTCGCGGCATACGTCCGCCTGTGCGGGAAGTAAGCGGGCCGGTTCCGTTTGCCGCGGCCGAGCACGACACAGGGGCCTTGTCCGGTAGGTACGCGGGCGTAGGTGGAAGGTGACGGGCTGGTCGTTGATGCGTGCGGTCGCATGGGCCGCCTCGGCCGGGTCGGAAACGTGAGACGTGGCTGGGCAGGGCCGGGAGCCGTGCCCGCCGGCAGTGCGGGGTCGGTGTCGGTCACCTCGAACCGGACGACGCCCGGCCCTCCTCGAAGGACAGGGCGAGGACGAAGTCCCGCCCCCGGACACGACCATGGAGAACGGCGTTCGCCCCGAGTTCGGCGACGAGGAGGACCTGCCGTGCGCTTCGATCCCGGCGGGGGTGGCCCCGCCCGGTGACGCCGTCGCATCCCGCCGGCTGCACGGTCCCGGAGCCGGAGCGCCGGGATTCACTCGCTGCTGGCGCGGTTCCCCTGGGGCGTCACCAGCGCCGCCGCGGCGGGCCGAAGTGGGCCTCGATCGGGTTGGGCCGGGAGGCGTAGGTCGGAGTGAAGCACAGTTCGGCCCGAGATGCTGTACGTCACCGCCTACGGCTTCCAGTCCTCCTTCTCCGCCTACCTCACACGGTCTCTCGAACTCCTCCTGGAGGCAGGCACCGAGCGCCCGCGGGATGATGAGCGCCGGGCTGCACCTGCGCATCGGCGGACGGCCTGGGCCGGGCCGCCGACCTGCGCCGGTTCCTCGACCTCGTGGCCCCTCATCCCGACGTCCGGGTCACACGCCGCGTGAACATCGCCCGCGACTGGCGCACCCTCCAGCCTGCCTCGCGGTGACTACCCCAGTCCGTCGACCCGCTGGCGAAGGACGGCCCGGTGCCGGCTGAGCCCGGATCCAGGTGTGCTGTTCGGGGATGTCGGTGACAGGCGACACGCCTGGATTGCGGGATCTGCAACTCGCCCCCAGGAGGCCCTGCCTCGCGCAGGGCGTCGTCGAGTACGTCGGTGATCGTCGCGTCGGCGTCGTACGGCATCTCCTGCTGAAGAAAGCCCAGGTCGGGCGGGCGTGTGACGCTGCCGGCGTCGGGCTCGTCCGTCCCGGCCAGCAGGCGCAGCAGGGTCGACTTGCCGACGCCGTTCTCCCCGATCAGCCCGATGCGGTGCCCGGGCGAGGCGGTCAGGGAGACACCGTCGAGCAGTCGTCGGTTGCCGAGGGTGTGGACGAGGTCGTGGGCGAGCAGAGCGGGCTGAGGCATGGGGTCCGTCCAACGTGATCGGTGCTCGGCCCGCGGGGCGACATGCCTCGGACACGGGCCAGGTCGACACGTCGGCGGCTCACACCTCAGGGGTTCCCGTCTCCTTCAGCTCGCCGTCGGCCAGCCGCAGCCACCGGTTCACGCCGATCTCGCGCAGGAACCGCTCGTCGTGGCTGACCACGACGAAGGCCCCCTGGTAGGAGTTCAGGGCGCTCTCCAACTGGCCGGCGCTGACCAGGTCGAGGTTGTTCGTCGGCTCGTCCAGGAGCAGCAGGTGCGGAGCTGGTTCCGCGCACAGCACACAGGCCAGGGTGGCGCGCAGCCGCTCGCCTCCGGAGAGCACCCCGACGGGCAGATGAGCGCGAGGCCCCCGGAAGAGGAAGCGGGCGAGCAGGTTCATCCGCTCGGCCTCCGGCCGCTCCGGGGCGTAGTCGGCGAAGTTCTCGGCGACCGTGCGGTCCAGATCCAGAAGGTCGAGGCGTTGGGAGAGGTAGGCGATGCGGCCGTCGGCGCGTTTGATCTCGCCGCTCTGTGGTGTCAGGTCGCCGTTGAGCAGGCGCAGCAGCGTGCTCTTGCCGGCACCGTTGGGACCGGTCAGCGCGATGCGCTCCGGGCCCCGGATTGTCAAGTCGACGCCCTGGGCGGCGAACACGTCCTTGTCGCCGAGGCGGATGCGGAGTTGTTCGCCGAGGAACAGGTTGCGTCCGGCAGGCACGTTGGTGTCCGGCAGATCCAGCGTGATGCGCTGCTCCTCGCGCCGGGCACGTCCGGCCTCGTCCAGCCGGGCCTTGGCCTCGCTGACCCGGTCGGCGTGCATCTGGCCCGCCCGGCCCGCGGACTCCTGCGCGCCCCGCTTCATGTTGCCGGCGAAGATACGGGGCAGACCGGCGTTCTTCAGGTTACGGGCGGCGTTGCTCTGCCGACGTTCGGCGCGCTCGCGGGCCTGCTGCATCTCCCGCTTCTCCCGCTTCAGCTCCTGCTCGGCGTTGCGGACGTTCTTCTCGGCGACTTCCTGTTCGGCCCGCACGGCCTCCTCGTACTCGGTGAAGTTGCCGCCGTAGAAGCGCAGTTCGCGTCGGTCGAGTTCGGCGATGCGTTCCATGCGGTCGAGCAGGGCGCGGTCGTGGCTGACCAGGAGCAGGCAGCCGTTGAAGTCCTCCAGCACGTCGTAGAGCTTGTGCCGGGCGTCGAGGTCGAGGTTGTTGGTGGGCTCGTCGAGCAGCAGCACGTCGGGCCGCTTCAGCAACTGGGCGGCGAGACCGAGGGAGATGACCTGACCGCCGCTGAGGGTGCTCAGGCTGCGATCCAGGGTGAGGTCGGCCAGGCCGAGGCGGTCGAGCTGGGCACGGGTGCGTTCCTCGATGTCCCAGTCGTCGCCGATGGTGGTGAAGTGCTTTTCGTCGACGTCCCCGGACTCCACGGCATCGATGGCCTGGATGATCGCGGCGACGTCCAGCACCTCGGCGACGGTGAGGTCGCCGGTCAGGGGGAGGCTCTGCGGGAGGTGGCCGAGGGTGCCGGCCACGGAGACCGACCCGGTGCTGGGCCGCAGTTCACCGGCGATGAGCTTGAGCAGCGTGCTCTTACCGGTGCCGTTGGGCGCGACGAGGCCGGTGCGGCCGGGGCCGGCGGTGAAGGACAGGTTCTGGAAGACGGGAGTGTCGTCGGGCCAGGTGAAGGACAGGTTCGAGCAGACGACGGAGGCGTCGGACATGGAGATGACCTCGTGGGGAGGGGGCAGGGAAGACACTTCTGCCCCGGCGGCAGACAAGGGGGAAGAGGGGACGACAGCTAGGCCACTTCGGCGGCGCTTCCACGCACCGGCCGGTGGCCTGTCGGGTCCGGGTATCACCCGGAGATGTCGTCGTCCACCACCATGTCTGGGCTCCTCAACAAACGATCAACGTCTCCACCAGTCTAACAACAGGTGGCGTTGGACCGGAGACACACCGGATCACATAGTCAGGACCTCTTCCGGCCGCCGCGCGCAGGACTCGGTGGGCGGCGGTCAGCAGGTCACGGTGATCGGTCCAGGTGAAACTGCGTCTGCCGCCCCGCTTGTGGTCGAAGTGCAGTCTCGCAGTCGAGTTGCTGCTGTGGCCCGTCCTGGGCGCCTCGTTCACCTGGGCAAGCGTCGGGTGGGGTGCGGCCTCCTGGGTCTCGTCCGCCGCAGCGTTCGCCCTGCTGTACAAGACCCTCGCGATCGGCCCGATGAACGTGCTCTCGCCCATCACCGCACTGGTGTCCGCCGCACTGCCGGTCGCGGTCGGACTGCTCCAGGGCGAGCACCTGGGCGTGGCGGGCCTTGCCGGTCTGCCGCTGGCGCTGGTGGCGGTGGTCATGGTGAGCGCCGGCCACGGAGCACGCTCGTCGCGGACGGCGCTGCTGCTGGCCTTCGGCGCGGGCGCCGCCATCGCCCTTCAGCTCGTCTTCCTGCACCAGGCACCCTCCGACAGCGGCGTGGCCCCTCTGATCATCGGCAGAGCGGTCTCCTCGGCCGTCACCCTGGCCGCGGCCGCAGTGATGCACCGTCGGCTGGGCCCGGAGAAGCCGGCCTACGCGATCTCCGCGACCGCGGGCGTGCTGGACTCGCTGGCGAACCTGCTGTTCCTGCTCGCCGCCCGCAGCGGGGACCTCACCGTCGTTGCCGTGATCACCGCCCTGTACCCGGCCGGCACGGTCCTGCTCGCCCGCGGCGTGCTCGCCGAACGCATCCACCGCGGCCAGCTCGTCGGCCTGGGCGCCGCCGCCGTCGCGGTCAGCCTCCTCGCCCTCACCTGAACCCCGCACCGTCCGTCCTACCGCCGCCAAGGAGAAACGCGTGGTGTCGTCTTGGTCAGGTGTGGGCCGGGGCGGGGCGGAGGGCGAGCAGGGCGGCGTCGTCGGTGCTGTCGGTGGCCAGTCCGCCGAGCAGCTCGTCGCAGAAGGTGTCCAGGGGTTCGCGGGACAGTGCGGCGGTGTGCTGGCGCAGCCGGGCGAACCCGCGGTCGAGGGATTCGGCACGGCGCTCGATCAGTCCGTCGGTATACAGCAGCACGGTGGAGTACGGCGGCAGCTCGTCGATGGCGGTTGGACGCTGGTGCCAGGGGTCGAGGCCGATCAGCAGTCCCGCGCCCGTCTCCAGATAGCGGGTGTCGCCCTCGGCGGTGGTCAGTAGCGGTGGCAGGTGTCCGGCGCAGGAGTGGTGCAGACCCCAGGGGCCGCTCTTCTCAGGGGGGTCTTTGACGAGGGCGTAGATGCACGTAGCGGTCGCCTCATGCTGCAGCGTGTGGCTGGCGATGTCCAGTCGGCGCAGGACCTCGCCGGGGGGCTCTTGGCGGTCCACGGCGATACCGCGCAGCATGTTGCGCAGGGCGCTCATGTCGATGGCCGCTTGCAGGTCGTGGCCGGTGACATCGCCGATGACCAGGGCGGTGTTCCCCTGCGGTAGGACGAAGGCGTCGTACCAGTCACCGCCGACCTGTGCGACGGTCTGAGCAGAGGCGTAGCGGGCGGCGATCTGGAGGTCGTGGACCTGCGGCAGCTCGGGCAGCAAGGCGCGCTGGAAGCGCTCGGCGATGCGCTGGGTCTGCTGGTACAGCCGCGCGTTGTCCACTTGCACCGCCAGACCGCGGACCAGATCCTCGATGAGCGGGAGATCATCCTCGGTGAACGGGTGGTCGGGGTCGGTGCGAGCCACCGTCAAGGCGCCGAGGACCTCCCTCCGGGCCCGCAGCGGGGTGATGACGGCGCTGTGTGCGGCCAGCTGTGCGAACAGTTCCAGCTGCCGCGCGTGCAGCGGGTTCACCGCCTGGCTCGGTGCGGCCATGTCGGCGATCAGCAGCGGGCCCGCCCCGCGCAGCACCCGCGGCAGCGGCCCGTCCGCATCCTGCGGCACCGGCGGAAGCAGCCCTTCGTAGACACCCGGAACCAGCGCATCGGGCGTGCGGTGGACGACGACGGCCCGCTCCAGTCGGCCGCACTCGTCGAGCAGGTCGACCACGCACCAGTCGCCCAGCCGCCCGGTCAGCACGCGGCACGCTCGCCGCAGCCCGTCCAGCAGGTTCAACGTGCTGGCCAGTGCCGCCTCGGCGTCCGCCAGCAACGTCAGGCGGTCCAGCCGCGTCTTGTCGTCATCGTCCTTACCCATGCCATACTCCTTCCCCGCCTTCGACCTGCCACGACAGGACCGCCCTCTTGGTATGCCTGCCGGATCACCAGCCGAAGCAGAGCGGTCAGCGGCGGCTGTCCCCCCGAGCAGGCCGATGACCTCGTTGATCGCCTCCGAAGAGATCTTTGCGTGGGCCGAAGCCAACGGCAGGCATCTTCCCGACGAACGCCTGCGTCTGATCCCGGCCGGCCTGCGCAAGGGGGCCTATGACCGGGCCACCGACCTCCAGTGGTGGGACCGACGAGCACACCGCCTCACCGGAGGCGTCGGCCGGGGCACCGGCATTGTCACGTTCCACACCAGCGGGGTCCTGAAAGATCCAGACCGCGATACGGAGCGGCTCGATGGCACAAGCCCAAGGTTCGATGGCATCTACCGTCCGTCCTGGAACGATTGCGCACTCTACGGGTCTGGCATGAGATGTGGCTGCGTCGCATCGACCGCAAGATCACCCAGCTGGGGAAGCGGCGGGCCGAGCAGGACCGCGGCCGCCACACGGAGCCGCGGCCGCCCGAGTGGATCGTCGAACTCGGCATCGGTGCCGGTCGGCCGCCCGCACAGGTCCACCAGGGCTCCTGCTGCATGACAGGCAAGCGACACCGCTCGATCGGCCGTGAGGGGCCCGGAGCCCGGGGTTCCGCCAAAGCTTCAGGACGACCTGTACCGTCCCGTGACCACACCGCCCCGGCCTTGGCGGCCGGCATCGAACCCGCGTCCCCCTCCCCCTGCAACCAGCGCTTGACTGGTCCGTCCGCGCTCTGCGCGTCCGGGTCCAGTGACTGTCCGGCCTGGAGTGCGGCGAAGTCGGCGTCGGGGCGACAACCGCTGTCGGGCAGCCGGGCTTCGGCTGCCCGACAGCGGCACACCCACCCTGGTCGCACTGCGATGCCCCGTCCTCGAAGCCGCTATCGGGCAACCGTGGCAAGTGCCGGCAGAAGACGATGCGCGTTGTCGCGGTTGATGCAGCGGCGCTGTTGTTCGTCGAGTGCGACGTCGTTGTCGAGCGCGGGTGCGGTGACACCCGTGACCAGATGAGTCGGGGTGGGGGGCCAGTCACTGCCGTAGAGGATCCGGGAGGAATCCACGGCGGACAGCAGACTCGGCGTGGACGAGGGGGACATGGGGCCGGCCGTGTCGTAGTAGAAGCGGTGCAGGTAATCACGGACGCGGGCGCGTTCCACCTTGGGCGTCAGGTAGTCGCTGAACACCTCCACGCGGCTGGCGATGTAGGGCAGGAAACCGCCTCCGTGCGGCAGAATGAAGGTGAGGTTCGGGTAGCGGTCCAAGGTCCCGTTGACGATGAGACTGATCGCCGCGCGCGTGGTGTCCATAAGGAAGTCGCACAGGAACGGCGGCACGCCCTCCAACTCCCCACCGCCTCCGGGGACGTCCATCGGGTGCGTACTGACCACGGCCGAACGTTCGTTCAGTTCCGCCAGGATTCTGTCCTGGTCGGGGTGGCCGAGATAGACCCCCTTGACGCTGGTCCGCACACTGACGCCGATGGCCCCGAGGTCGTCCATTCCATGAGTGAGCGACCACATCGACAGGTCCGGGCTGTCAAGGAACACCGGGGTGTAGAAAGCGAAGCGATCGGGATGGCTCTCGACAAGGTCACTGGCGGCTTGCAGCGCGACACGCGCGCTTTCCTTGCGCACCTTCGGATCCTGCAGACGGCCCAGCATTGCGACGGTGAACACGCTGGTCCGGATGCCCGCCTCGTCCATCATCGTGAGAGCTGTACCGAGGTCCCACTTGGTCCACGGCGGCAGGCTACGACGATGGACGATCTCTTGTTTCTCCGCCCAGTCGAGCCATTCCGGCGCGGTGTAGTGGTGGTGTACGTCCACACGCTCCCGGCGTGCGTCGCCCTCCGCTGCCTCCGTCGGCCCGCTGTCGCCTATGTCGGCCAGACGGGCCGTGCCCGCGGCCGCCTGAGTGGATGTCATGGACTGGCTCCCATCTTCTGTGGTGACGCCGGAGAAGTCGATCTTGTGAGGCTCGGTTTTCGAGCGCGGTGTCCTTCAGCGCCCGAGAATCTGAAGAAGAGCGCTGGTCAGTTCCTTTTCCATGTCAGCCGTCTCGCCCTCGGCCCGCCAGGCCACGAAGCCGTCCGGCCGTACCAGCACCGCGCCTTCCGGTGTGATGCCATGCGCCGAGGACCAGTCCGCACCGCCGCCGGTGTCCAGGTCGTACTCCGCTCCGTCGCCGATGGAGTAGACGTGGAGCGGTACGTTGAGCCGCGCGCCCACAGTGCGGGCCGCGGTGCGCCAGCCGGGCCCTGCACAGAGCAGGACGAAAGAGCGTTCATACAGGTCAACGGTGGAAACCATCGCCCCGTCGCGTGTGACCCAGAGATGCGGTGCACGGCTTCCGGGCTCGCCGTTCAGGCACAGGACGTCGGGGATGACGGGGTCCTCCGCCTTCGCGCCGACCACCGCCCGCGAGGCGTATCGATAGCCCAGTGCCACGGTCATCAGATCCGCGGAGTCCTTCGACGCCGTCCTGGCGGAGTAGCCGGGGTGCTGTTCACGAGCGGCCTGCAAGGTCGCTCGCGCGCTGGTCGCCTGTGCCACCGGCCGGCGCTCGGCCTCATAGCTGTCCAGCAGCGTCGAGCCCGCCCAGCCACGGAGGACCGCGGCGATCTTCCAGGCGAGATTGTGCGCGTCTTGAATACCGGTGTTGGATCCGAACGCCCCGGTCGGCGGCATTTCGTGGGCGGAGTCACCGATGAGGAACACACGTCCGTCCCGATAGCTGTTCGCCACGCGGTCCGCCGCATGCCACGGCGCCTTCCCGGTGATCTCCACATCCAGATCGCGCACTCCGGCCGCTGCCCGGATGTGCTCGGTGATCCGGGCATCGGTGAAGTACTCCAGCGTCTGTCCGCGCTCGGGGAACCAGGGCACATGGAAAACCCATTGCTCCTCGTTGTCCACGGGCAGCAGCACGCCTTCGCCGGTGGGGTCGGTGACGTAGCAGACGACGAAGTGCTGCTCCCCCGCGACCTCGCGCAGCAACTTGCTGCGGAAGGTGACGCTGACGTTGTGGAACAGATCTCCCGATCCCGAGTGTTCGATCCCGAGCCGCTCGCGGACGGGACTGCGGGGACCGTCGGCGGCGAGCAGGTAGTCCGATCTCACCGTGTACGTCTCACCCGAGTCCCTGGTTTGCAGAACGGCCCGCACCCCGTCGCCGTCCTGGCTGAAGGACAGCAGTTCCGTGCCGAAGCGCACGTCCCCGCCCAGGTCGCGGGCGCCTTGCAGCAGTACCGGTTCCAGATCGTTCTGGCTGCAGGCGCAGCGCATCGTCGAGCACAGGTCCGCCTCGGGCGGCCTGCCCGTGATCCGCGCCGAGAGCCATCGCCGGTTCGCGCCGCGCAGGGTGTCAACCTGAAGGATTCCATGGTTCTTCGACAGCGTGGTCGCGGCTTTCCGGATCTGCGGCTCAAGACCGGCTGTCCGGAACAGTTCCATTGTCCGCATGTTGTTGCCGCGACCGCGTGGGTGTGCCGACGTGGCGGCATGGCGCTCGACGACACAGTGCTGGATGCCCAGGCGCCCGAGGAACACGGATGCGGACAGGCCCACGAGTGAGCCCCCCACGACCAGGACGGGCACATACTCGTTGCCGCGATCGTTCATCGCGCTTTCTCCTCTGGGATCAGCATCTCCGCAGCACGGTGGCCGATGGATTCCGTGACTCGCTCTCAGTTCTTTTGCCATGCGCGGCGAGCCGATAAGCAACGATCACCCGAACAGCGGAAAATCCGCCTCGCCCCAGCCCGTACGCACGGACCCCAACAACCGCGCAAGAGGCCGGTAGGTGCGATCGGGCGAATCGCGTTTACGTACGGGATCCTTCCGGGGACCGGTGGATCGTAAGTCGTACATCTGCTGTCCCGTGGCCGGGGCGGGAGCTTCGAGAAAGGCCGGGATGATGACTCAGCTCGACGACCGGGACACGATGGACTCGACAGCGGACGCGGTCGCGGCGGCCTCGCGTGGTTCAGTGGCGTATCGCACCAACCCCTATCCGGTCTACGCGTGTCTTCGCGAGTCGGCCCCGGTGTGCCGCCTGTCTCCCCCGCACGGGGTGGACACCTACCTGATCACCCGGTACGACGACGCCAAGGCCGCCCTGACGGATCCGCGCATCAGCAAGGACATGTACGCGGCGCTGGACGCGTATCACACCATTTTCGGTGACTCGTCCATCGCGCTCGACGACAACATGCTCTTCTCGGACCCGCCCAAGCACACCCGGCTGCGCCGCATCGTCAACAGCGCGTTCAGTCCGCGTCGCATCGAGTCCTTGCGTCCTCGCATTCAGCAGATCACCGACGAACTGCTGGACCGCTGTTCCACCGACGCGCCCATCGACCTGCTCTCGTCCTTCGCCTTCCCGCTCCCCCTCATCGTGATCTGCGAGCTCATCGGAATCCCCGAGGACGAGCGCGAGGACGTTCAGAAATGGTGCTCCACCGTCGCGCGCACCGGATTCAGCAAACAGGACAAGGAAAAACTGGCACAGGCCGAGGGATCACTGCGGGACTATTTCGCCGAGATCATCCAACGGAAGCGCAAGAACGCGTCCGACGACCTTCTCAGTGATCTGATCCGGACGCAGGACGAGCAAGGGGCCATGACTGACGGCGAGCTTCTGTCCACCTTGTGGGTGCTGCTCTTCGCCGGCCACAAGACGACCGCGTACCTCATCGGCAACGCCGTGTTCAACCTATTGACCCACCGCGATCAACTGCGGGAGGTCCTGGAGGATCCGGAACTTCTGCCGAACGCCATCGAGGAGGTCATCCGCTTCGAGGGATCGGTGGAGAACGCGACGTTCCGGCATGCGCTGGAGGACATCGACATCAGAGGCACGCTCATTCCCAAGGGTTCCCTCGTGCAGATCGCGGTCGCCTCCGCGAACCGGGATCCGGAGAAGTTCGCCTGCCCTGACACCTTCGATGTGAAGCGGCAGGGTCTGCAGAGCGCGCACCTCGGCTTCGGCAGCGGGGCGCACTACTGCCTCGGTGCGCCGTTGGCCAGGATGGAAATGCGGACGGCGTTGACCACGCTCTTCCAGAGGTTCCCGAAGATCGAACTCGATTTTCCGGCGTCTGAGGCCCAATGGCTCAAGGTCCCGTTCCCCGCCTTCCGGGGACTTGAGAGGCTCCCTGTCGCGCTGGTTCCGTGACGGGGCGTCAGGTACTCGACGGCCGGGCTCAAGCGCTTCAGTGAGGTGACAGGGGTTCGGGCAGTTCCTTGCTCCGTGAGATGAACGGGCTTCGGGGCGTGCGAGCGACCACACAGCGACGGGCCTTCGGCGCGCACCATGCCGAAGGCCCGTCGCTTCAACATGTGCGAAAAGCCGCCGGCGTGGTGTTCAGATCGGTCATGCGCGCCCGGCTGTGGGGCAGCTTGGCGAGCAGGTGGCCGCCGAGCTGCAGTACGACTTCGGCGAAGAGTCGTAGTCCGACGAGGATGAACGGCCGGCGACTCCACCCGCGCCGGCCCGCCGGACAACGTCCGCCGGACAACAAGGAGCAGCACCGCCCACGTCAGGAGCACCACGCCCAGGCGCGCGGCGGCTGTCGAACACCGCGTGTTCCGCTCGCGGGGCCATCGTCGGCGTGCCGCGCGCGACGGCCACGACCGGCGCAGAGCGGCACGCGTGCCCTCCAGCCGCCGACGCCAG
Source organism: Streptomyces sp. NPDC001292 (assembly GCF_042896465.1). Classification (NCBI taxonomy): domain Bacteria; kingdom Bacillati; phylum Actinomycetota; class Actinomycetes; order Kitasatosporales; family Streptomycetaceae; genus Streptomyces; species Streptomyces sp. NPDC001292. Next base: position 9,364 of record NZ_JBIAXG010000065.1, on the reverse strand, counting down.
CCGCCGAGCCGCCAGGCACCCACGCTCACCTCACCCCGTACGCACTCTGGTCACAGGCGTTCCCTGTGCGCTATACCTTCTGCGCGTGATTGGTTGTGCTTGATTCAGCGGCGTATCAAGCAAGTTCAAGCAACCGCCCCCACGCCGATCGACGTGTGCGAAGGGATCGACATGAGCGCTCCATCCCGCAGACGCAAGGCCTCCCGTTCCAGAGGGGCGGTCCTGGCCGCCACGGCTGTGTTCGCCGTCCTGGCGGCCGAGGTCGGACCGGCCGTACCGGCCGGAGCCGCGGCGGCCACCGCCGCCGGGACCCCGACGGTCATTGGAGCGGTCACCGGGTTCTCCCGGTCCGGCGCCGCCTACACCTTCACGGCGGGCACGGCGAGGGCCCGGGTCAGTTTCGTCTCGACCGACACCTTCCGCATCGAGGTGGCCCCCGACGGCACGTTCACCGACCCCGTCGGCGGCGACATCGTGCTGCCGCAGGGTGATCCGCCGGCCACCCGCTGGACCGACCGCGGTGACCGCTACGAGCTGTCCACGGACAAGGTGACCCTACGGGTCTACAAGTCACCACTGCGGTTCGCCCTGTACCGCGCCGACGGCACCCGCCTGTGGGAGGAGACCCGCGGCATCAGCTGGGACGGCGCCGCCACCACCCAGACGCTCACGCGCGGCGCCGACGAGCAGTTCTACGGCACGGGCGAGCAGAACGGCAGCGGCAACACCTCCCATCGCGGCAAGACGCTCAAGGTGGGCGTCGACTACAACTGGAACGAGGGCGGCCACCCCAACTCGGTGCCGTTCTACCTCTCCTCGGCGGGCTACGGCGTCTACCGCAACACCTACGCCCCGGGCACCTACGCCTTCACCGACCCGGTCACCACCACCGAGCAGGAGAACCGGTTCGACGCCTACTACTTCGCCGGCGATTCCACCAAGGACGTCATCGGCCAGTACACCAAACTCACCGGGCGCCCCATGCTTCCGCCGATCTACGGCCTGGAGGTCGGCGACTCCGACTGCTATCTGCACAACGCCAACCGCGGCGAACGGCACACCCTGGACGCCCTCAAGGTCGCCGACGACTACGTCAAGAACGACATGCCGCTGGGCTGGATGCTCGTCAACGACGGCTACGGCTGCGGCTACGAGAACCTCGCCGAGACCGCCAAGGGCCTCAACGACCGAAAGATGCAGATGGGCCTGTGGACCCAGGACGGTCTGGCCAAGCTGGCCGACCAGGTCAAGGCGGGCCAGCGGGTGGCCAAGCTGGACGTGGCCTGGGTGGGCGCCGGCTACAAGTTCGCCCTGGACGGGTGCAAGGACGCCTACCGCGGCATCGAGGAGAACAGCGACGCGCGCGGCTTCACCTGGGCTCCGGAGAGCTGGTCCGGCGCCCAGCGCTGCGGCGTCCAGTGGAGCGGTGACCAGTCCGGCAGCTGGGACTACATCCGCTGGCAGATCCCCACGTACGCCGGCGCCACCATGTCGGGTCTCGCGTACACCAGCGGCGACATCGACGGCATCTTCGGTGGCAGCGCCAAGACGTATACTCGCGACCTGCAGTGGAAGTCGTTCCTGCCCGCCGTGATGACGATGGACGGGTGGGCCGCCAAGGACAAGCAGCCCTACCAGTACGGGGAGCCGTACACCAGCATCAACCGCAAGTACCTCAAGCTGAAGGAATCCCTGCTGCCCTACATGTACACCTACGCGGCGCAGGCCAACCGCACCGGTGTCGGCGCCGTCCGGCCGCTGGCGCTGGAGTACCCCGACGACCCGAAGGCGGCGAGCGACGCCGCCAAGTACGAGTTCCTCACCGGTGAGGACTTCCTGGTGGCGCCCGTCTACCGCGACACCACCGTCCGTGACGGCATCTACCTGCCCAAGGGCGACTGGATCGACTACTGGTCCGGGCGCACCTACCATGGCCCGACCACGGTCGACGGCTATCAGGCTCCCCTGGACACCCTGCCGCTGTTCGTCAAGGCGGGGGCGTCGATTCCGATGTGGCCGGGCATCAACTCCTACCAGGACCGCACCGCGGACTCCCCGCTCGCCTGGGACGTCTACCCGCAGGGCCGCACCTCCTTCACCCTGTACGAGGACGACGGTGTCACCCGGCAGCACCGACAGGGCAAGTACGCCGAGCAGCGGGTGACCGTGACCGCCCCGGACAGCGGAGCGGGAGCGGTGCGCATCGCGGTCGGCGCCGACGCCGGTGACTTCGCCGGCAAGCAGAAGAGCCGCCCGTACCGGTTCACCGTGCACACCGGCTCCGCCCCGCACCACGTGGGCCTGGACGGCGGTGCGCTGCCCCAGTTCACCTCCGAGGCCGCCTTCGACGCAGCCGACCAGGGCTGGTGGTACGACGCCTCCGACCGAGGCGGGGTCGTCCAGATCAAGACCCGCAGCATCAGCACCGACCGGGCCTTCCAGGTCGACGTGGACGGCGCGAGCGCGGTGGGTGGCATGGTCCCCGGGGCGACGGGCACGGTCTCGGTCGCGCCGCCCGAGGAGATCGGCGCCGGCGTGTCCGAGAAGGTCAAGGTCGGGTTCACGGCAGGTCGCACCGGCGCCGAGGCCACCGAGCTGTCCCTGAGCGCACCCGACGGCTGGACCGTCTCACCGGCGCGGACGATCGGCGCTCTGGAGCCGGGGGAACGGGCGAGCGCGGAGTTCACCGTGACAGCGCCGGCCGACGCCGGTGTGGGCGAGGCCGTGCTCACCGGCACCGCCCGCTACCGGGCGACGGGTCAGGACGCGGTCGCCGCGCAACGGGCGGCAGTGCGCACCATGCCGGCCCCGCCCAAGGGTGACGCGTGGGCCAGTGATCTGCCCTGGCTGAACGCCACCAACGGCTGGGGACCGCCCGAACGCGACCGCAGCAACGGGGAGTCGGCGGCCGGCGACGGCCACACGCTCACCCTGAACGGCACCACCTACGCCAAGGGCATCGGCGCGCACGCCAACTCCGACATCGAGTTCTGGCTCGGCGGCCAGTGCTCCTCGTTCACCGCCACCGTCGGCATCGACGACGAGATCAACGGCTACGGCGGGGTGTCCTTCTCCGTCGTAGCCGACGGAAAGACGCTGTGGTCCTCCCCCACCGTCAGCGGCAAGTCCGACCCCGTGCCTGTGAACGCACCGCTGGACGGTGCCCGTCACGTCCATCTCGTCATCACCGACACCGACGGCACGAAGTCCGGCGACCACGGCGACTGGGCGGACGCGAAGTTCCACTGCGCCTGACGCCGCCGCGGCGGTGTCAGGCCGGTCGGATCTCCTACGGTGCTCCAGCCCAGCGGGACGCCGTTGGTTGATCCGGGGTCCTGCGTGAGGTAGGCCGTCGAGACCGAGTCGTGGTCTCGACGGCCTACGTTGTCGTAGGGGTGGGGACGGGCTCCGGACATTGTTCACGGACGAGGAGTTCGCGGACTTGTTCCCGGTACGGGCGCCCGCCTGGTCGCCGGGAGCGCTTGGTGTGGCACCGGCGGATGCAGCGCGCGGCGCAGAACTTGGGGCGCGTGACCTGCTCTTTCTGAACGCGTTCGGCAAATCTCGACCTGACCATGGCCGGCGCGGAGAAGCGGCGCCGTAGGACCTGATGGGCGCAAGGCAAGCGAAGATCAGCCAGGATGACCAGCGGATGAGCAAACGGTCTGGGCGTCCTTGGGCGCTCGGAGTGGCTACGGGACGATGCACGGATCGTTCCGGCCGGCATGAGCGGGATGATCCCGCCCTTCGGACAGCCTCAAGCCGAGGTCGCGGCAACGCAGAACTCATTGCCCTCAGGGTCGGCCATCACAATATGGTGCCCCTCAGACTCCTCCAGGACGACCCCGCCCGCCTTCACCAACCGCTCGGACTCAGCCCTGATCCGCGCCCACCGCTCATCGAGGCTGCCGTGTCCCGGCACCCGGACGTCGATATGAAGTCGGTTCTTTGCGGTCTTCGGCTCGGGGACCTTGAGGATGCAGAGCCGGGGCCCGGCGCCATCAGGATCGCAGAGCCACGCACCGTCGTCCGCGGAATCGTCCTCCGGAAGATCGAACTGCGCGAGCCACTCCTCGCGGCTTCTGAAGGGCGCGGGCGGCGGCTCGTCCACATATCCAAGGACCGACTTCCAAAACTCGGCGAGAAGCTTCGCGTCCGCGCAATCAAGGGTCAGATCGATTCTGGCTGCCATAGCAGGACCGTACTGTGCACTTCTGACAGTCGCGGCTGAGCCGACGGAGAGTCGGACACCTGCTGATACGCCGTTTCGTACTGGCGGTGCGCACCGGTGCCGCCCGGCCCCCGATCCGCTGTCGGGGTTATCGGAGCGGTCCTCGCTCGTCGACGAACACGGTGGGCGCGGACAGAAACACATCGGCGTTCGTCGGGCCGCAGGCGATGTTGAACGTGTCCAGCCAGTACGACCAGTCCTGCATCCCCGCTGCACTGCTGAACCGATAGTTGAGCTGCCAGCGCACCCACTGACCTGGGACAAGTCGTACTGCTGGGGGCCGTCTCGGCCGGGGCGGCAGGGCAAACAAGGGCTGCACCCGCGGGAAGACCCGCAGCCGTCCGTCGGTTTCCCGGAGTTGAACATCGACCTTGCTGAGGTCTTCCTGGGTCTCATACGGCTCGAAGCCGTCTCGCTCATGCATGCGGATCACGTGTGCGGAAGCGCCCTCGGCGTGCGGGAGAGCGAAACCGATCGGGGCCGCGTTCCTGCGCGAGGCGGCCTCTCCTCCCCGGGACTGCTTCGTCCAGGACGTCCGTATCCACTGGACGGTGATCTCCATGGCGTACCCCCGCCGCTCGTCGAGGAACTCACTCTATGCCCGTGCCCAGGAATCACCGGGCCTGTCCTGGTGCGGCGGTGCGGCGGGAGCGGGTCAGGGCCAGCCGGCCGAGGACCGCGGCGATCAGCCCCAGCACCAGGGCCAGGGCGCCGCCGACTACTCCGTTGCCGGTGCCGGGACCTCCGTCGGCGACGGCCAGATTCAGCGCGCCGACGACCAGGCCGAACAGCCCTGCCACCATGGCCACGATGGCCCTGCTTCGCCTGTTGCCGGCGCCGACACGACCGGCGGAGCGGGCCAGAGCCAGCCCACCGATGACCACGCCGGCCAACGCCACCAGTGCGGCCGTGCCGCCCACGAGTCGCCCGGTGGTCACGCTGTAAACCGCGGCCAACTGGGCCGAGCCATGCGCTGCCGCCGGCGCGGCAAGCACAAATGGGACTGACATGAGGTGCTCCTCCTACGACTGGACGTCCCCCGATCATGTCTGCCGGACCCACATCTGGTCGTCCGGCGGGCGCAGGCAATTCGCGCTGCCGCCGATGCCGCATCCGGCTACCGCGGACGCTGCGGGAGCCGGGAAGGTACCGCGTGTGCGGTACCCGGCCGATCACCGGCGCGCAGGGGTCGGCCCGGCCACTCTGCTTTTCCGAACAGGTGGGCGATTCCTTCGGTGAGGACGGGCCACGACTACGTTGCTCTCGACTTCGCCGAGTACGACGCCGGCCGAGGCCTGGAGGCGTTCGCTGTGGAGGCTGCCCAGCCGGCCCTGTTTCCACGAAGTTCTGCTCCCATGTCGCCCTTCTCGGCTGCGGTGAGACACGGTGGAGGTGGCGCGCTCCTGTCTGCGGGAGCCGGAGGACATCCGGCGGCTGGTGCCGGGGGGCCACCCAGGAGGACGGCTCGGGATGGCTGGACATCCAGGTCGACCCGACATCGTACGCACTGCGCCTGGGCGGGCTGATCCCGGCGCTGGAGATCATCCTGGACGCTGTGGAGTCTCGGGGCCTCCGGGCGGCACGGGCCGAGGCTCCTTGGCTGCCAGTGCACGGTACGAGCCGGCGAGGTCGAGGGCCAGGGGCAGTCCACCGAGATGCTGGGCCAGCTTCTCCGCCTCCCGCTCATCGCCCGCTTCAGGGGCCAGGTCGAGCAGAACGCGAGCACCGTCACCCTGAAAACGGCGGACGATCACTTGCTGATCTCCCTCTTGCCCCGCCCGACAACGCTGGTGGCACGACCACACGCGTCGTCGTGTGCCTGCCTGCCGGCGTCAGCCCAGTGCCTCCTCCAGCGCGGCCAGTTGCTCCGCCACCGGCCCCAGGGTGATCAGTCCGCTCCCGGCACCCGCCACCTCGGCGGACGCGGGCGCCAGCCGCGTATGCGCCCGCTCCATCATGTCCCGGTCCCCCACGGCGACCGCCGCTCGCGCGATCAGGCACCACAGCGCCTCGAACATCAGGTCGCGCGGCGGCGAAGAGACACCGCGCAGCGCCGCACCGGCCTCCTCGGTCCAGCCGCCCTCCGCCAGCAGCAGGGGACGGACCCACGGCTCGTACGGACCCCAGTCGGCGTTCTCGTCCACGCCGGCCGGCGGCGCCCCGTGCCGCAAGCGCACACACAGCCGGGCCAGCGGCAGCAGTCCGCGCTCCAGCCCGGGCATCCCCGCACCGCGCAGCGACACGGCGGCCTCCTCGTAGGCGTCCTCGGCGGCCTCACGCGAGCCGGTCGTGGCAGTGCGCAAGGCGCGATACCAGGTCGTGAACACCGACACCAGCGGCAGCTCGTGGCGATCCGCCAGCACGCCGACCGCATTCGCGTGCCTGTCGGCCGCAGCCAGGTCCCCGAGTGCGCACCGCGCCTGGATCCGGATCAGACGGCCGAGCACCTCGTACCGGACCAGGTCGTGGTGGGCGGAGAGCGCCACGATCTCCGTGCCGATCGCGTCGCGGCGGGCAGCGAGCCCGGCCCGCCAGAACGACTGCATGAACGTCCCGTTGAGAGCGAACGCCAGGAGCGCGGCGTCACCGAGGCGCCTGGCGATCTCCTCCGCCTGCCTCGCGGCCTGGAGCGGGCGGGCAGGCGCCCCGGACGCCGGTTCGTCGACGGGCAGAGTGCCGCGCGACTCCACCGCGATGGTCGCCAGCAGGCGGCAGCGCGCCGCGTCGTGCGAACCCGGGGGCAGCGAGCGCAGGGTGCGCTCCGCGGAGTCCACCAGCCACCGGGCCTGCTCGGGATCGTCGGAGCGGGTCCAGATCGCGGGGACGTCGTAGACCCCGATGACGCGCGCCGTCAGCTCCGGATCGTCGAGTTGCTCCGCGGCCGCGACGGCGGCCACCCGGTGGCGGCGGGCGGCCTCCAGACCGCCCCCTCCGGTGACCGCGAGGTCCCGCATCAGACCCACGGTGGACTCCAGCCGGGCGGGCGCCCTTGAGCTCAGTGTGCTCTCGTACGCGGCCGTCGCCTGCGCCCACACCCGGTCCACCGAGGCACCGGTGTCGGGATCCAGGTGGTCGGCCTGACGCAGCACGTCCTCCTCCAGCCGTCGCAGCCGTGGGCCGGGGTCCACGCCCAACTGGTCACGGAACATGTCGCGGGACCGGCGCAGCACCGACAACGCGTCGGCCTGCCGGCCCGACCGATACAGGGCCAGCGCCAGCAGCCGCCAGGCGTCCTCGCGCCAAGGGTGGTCGGTCACGTGCGCGTCGAGGTCGAGCACCGCCTCGGCCGCCCGGCCCAGAACGATACGCGCGTCCGCCCGGCGCTCGACGGCCTGCAGGCGCAGCTCGGTCAGCCGGGAGCGCTCAGAGCGCAGCCACCGCTCGTCGCCGAAGTCTGCGAACGCGGGACCTCGCCACCAGCCGAGCGCCTCGCCCAGGCCCTCCGCCACCCGGGCGGGACCGGCTTCCTCAAGGGACGCGACGGCCTGCTCGAACCGCCACGCGTCGACGTCCTCCTTCGGTACGCGCAGCGCGTAACCGGACCCCTCTGTGATCAGCAGGCGCGGCGGTGTGCGGGGCGGCCTGTCGGGCTCCAGGGCACGCCGCAGATCACCGACGAAGGTACGCAGCGAGCCGACGGCGTTGCCGGGCGGTTCCGCCCACAGGTCCTCCGCGAGCACGGAGACGGGGACGACACGTCGTCGGGCGACGATGAGCCGGGCCAGTACCGCGCGGTGCCGCGGCCCTTTGAGGCGCAGAGGTTCCCCGGCCTCGTCCCAGGCGGTCACCGCACCCAGCACGCCGAATTCCACGCGCACGTCCCACCCCGCTCCTCGCACTCGCTGTCGCTGACCAGGCCAAACCTACAAGCGTTCATTCGCTGCTGATCCGCGGCGCACAGGCTGGTGACATCGGCCGGGGCACACGCCGCCGGGGCCGGGGGCATGCAGGGCATGTCACGCGGAAGCAGGACCCGGTCCGCCCGGGGCGGGCCTGGCGCGTCACCGAAGCGGGCCCCGCCGAGCGTGCGGGGCCCGGGAGAGAAGGGCACCACCATGACATTCGGCATCACGGGATTCGACTACCGGCGCGAGGAGGTGGCGGACGGCGTGGAGCTGAATGTCGCCGTCGGAGGCTCTGGAACCCCCGTCGTGCTGCTGCACGGCTTCCCGCAGACGCACCTGATGTGGCGGCACGTCGCCGAGGACCTGGCGGCCGACCACACCGTCATCTGCCCCGACCTGCGCGGATACGGCGACAGCGACAAGCCTGCCGAGGACGGGCCGGAGGTCTACTCCAAGCGGACCATGGCGAACGACATCGTCGCCCTGGCCCGAGCCCTGGGGCACGACCGGTTTGCGCTCGCCGGGCACGACCGGGGCGCCCTGGTGGCCTTCCGCGCCGGACTCGACCACCCGGACACCATCACCCACCTGGCTTGCCTGGACGTCCTGCCGACCCTGGACATGTGGGAGGCGCTGCACGGCGTGCAGGCGGCCGTGGGCTTCCACCTCTACCTCATGGCTCAGCCGCCCGGCCTGCCGGAGCGGATGATCGAGGCGAGCGCGGACGCGTTCTTCTCCTACTTCCTGGACATCTGGGCGAACGACCCCGAAGTCGTCCCGCCGGCCATCCGGCAGGTGTATCTCGACGCGTGCCGCGCGGCCGTACCGTCCATCGTCGCGGACTACCGGGCCTCTGCGGGCATCGACATCGAGCACGACAGGGCCGACCGCGCCAAGGGCCGCAAGCTGACCATGCCGGTCTCAGTGCTCCAGCAGGACTGGGGCGCGGCTCTCGGGTACGAGGCCGCCGCCCTGTGGGGCGCCTGGGCCGCCGACCTGAACCACTCGACCGTCTCCTGCGGGCACTTCATGGCCGAAGAGGCCCCCGGCCTGATCGCGAAGTCGCTGCGCAACCTGCTGACGCGCTGAGCCCTCGACCGGCCCGAGAGCGCGGTGGCCCTGCCCATCACGTGCTGATCACGGCTGGGCAGCGGGGCGATTCCCCGCAGTTCGAGCCGGTCCTCGAGGCGATTTAGGGCGTGTTTCGAAAGTCCCGCCTGCCCCGCGACGCCTGGCACGGCGCCTCGCCGCGTTGTCGGGATCGCCCGCGTACGCCCAGTACGCGGAC